>DDDD01000058.1:6931-7809 GCA_002335945.1 Porticoccaceae bacterium UBA1989 | reverse complement strand
CTGGCAAATCTGGATGATCCATTCAGTGTTTTCCGTTGTCACGGCATTATGAACTGTGTTCAGGTCTGTCCAAAAGGGCTTAATCCGACCAAGGCAATTGGCCATATTCGCAATATGTTGATCAGAAGCGCGACATAATTAGTGAATAGGCTTATCCAATAGCCTAATAAAGTCCAAACGGCCAGTTTTTACTGGCCGTTTTGCTATGAGAGGTTTAGAATACTGCCCTTAATTTTGACCTGATACAGAGTATTTCATAGGGGAATAACACAGATGCCTGAGGGCTTAATGGAGCAATTTCTTAGCTCCTCCCACTTTTCTGGTGGCAACGCAGCGTATATTGAAGGGCTTTACGAAACCTACTTGCATGATCCTAACGGCGTGCCAGAGGAGTGGAGCAGATTTTTCGACTCCTTACCCCGCACAAATGGCAGTGTTACTCCCGATGTTTCCCATGACACGATCATTCAGCACTTTGAGCTGTTAGGTCGCCGTCAGGCTCGTCCAACCCCTGCACCTGGCTCTGGTGGCATTCACCTCGAGCATGAACGCAAACAGGTCAAAGTTGTTCAGCTAATCAGCTCCTACCGTTTCCGTGGCCATCAAAAAGCCAGCCTTGATCCCTTGGGATTGATGGTGCGTGAAGATGTGCCCGATTTGCACCTGCATTTCCACGGTCTTACCGAAGCAGACCTAGACACCACCTTCCAAACCACGCCGCTGTATATGGGTAAGCCCGAAGCAACCTTGCGTGAGATTGTTGAAACCTTAGAAGAAACTTACTGTGGCCATCTTGGGCCAGAGTTTATGCACATCACCAGCTTTGCTGAAAAACAGTGGCTGGCCCAGCGCTTCGAATCTGTGCGCTCCAAGCCGAC
>DDDD01000058.1:1362-6884 GCA_002335945.1 Porticoccaceae bacterium UBA1989 | reverse complement strand
AAGCGCTTTGGTCTTGAGGGTGGCGAAAGTCTTATTCCGCTGCTGGATTGCTTGGTTAAGCGTTCTGGCGAATACGGCTGTAAAGAAATTGTTATGGCCATGGCTCACCGTGGTCGACTTAACGTTCTGGTAAACATTCTGGGTAAGAACCCCGCTGAGATGTTCGAAGAATTTGAAGGCAAGCGCCTAGTCAATACGTCCGGTGACGTGAAGTACCACCAGGGTTTCTCATCCAATGTAATGACACCTGGCGGCGAAGTGCATATGGCACTGGGTTTTAACCCCTCTCACCTAGAAATTTCTTGCCCCGTAGTAGTGGGTTCTGGTCGCGCCCGTCAGGATCGTCGTAACGACGTGAAAGGCGAAAAGGTTGTACCAATCTTGATGCACGGCGATGCAGCCTTTGCGGGTCAGGGTGTTGTGATGGAGACGTTCCAGCTGTCTCAGACTCGCGCCTATAAAACCGGTGGCACCATCCATGTTGTGATCAATAATCAGGTCGGCTTTACCACTAGCCGCCAAGATGACGCCCGCTCCACAGAATACTGTACAGATATCGCCAAGATGGTTCAGGCGCCGATTCTGCACGTCAATGGCGACAACCCAGACGCAGTGATGTTTGCGGCTATGTTGGCCATGGATTACCGCTACGAGTTTGGTAAAGATGTGGTTATCGATCTGGTTTGTTATCGCCGTCGCGGTCACAACGAAACCGACGAGCCATCTT
The DNA here is from genome assembly GCA_002335945.1 of Porticoccaceae bacterium UBA1989. Lineage (GTDB taxonomy): Bacteria > Pseudomonadota > Gammaproteobacteria > Pseudomonadales > Porticoccaceae > HTCC2207. The sequence continues at coordinate 6,157 of DDDD01000058.1, read as the reverse complement.
CTACTCAGCCATTGATGTACGAAATTATCCGCAAGCATTCAACCACCCGTACCCTCTATGCTCAGAAGCTAGTGTCTGAAGGCGTAGTAGAGCAGGATCAGGCCAACGAAATGGCCAATGACTACAGAGCGCGCTTGGATAATGGTGAGTTTGTAGTGCATAACCTTGTGCGCGAGCCAGACACCAGTCTGTTCGTTAACTGGGAGCCGTACCTCGGCCACGAATGGCGCACGCCGGCTAAAACAGGCCTAGATATTAAAGCCCTGCAAGAAGTGGCCGCCAAGATTACCCATATTCCAGACGGCATTCAGGTGCAGCGTCAGGTGGCTAAAATTTATGATGACCGTCGCAAGATGGCCGGTGGTGCTCTTCCCCTAAACTGGGGTATGGCTGAGCTTCTGGCCTATGGCACATTGCTCCATGAAGGATTTCCGATCCGTATTACGGGTCAAGACGTGCGTCGCGGTACATTCTCTCACCGACATGCTGTTGTGTTTAATCAGAAAGATGGCGAAGCCTATCTGCCATTAACAAACTTGGCCGATGACCAGCCACGTTTTGATATCTACGATTCAGTGTTATCCGAAGAAGCCGTACTGGCCTTCGAATATGGCTATGCCACTACCGCGCCAGCAGGACTCATTATCTGGGAAGCCCAGTTTGGTGATTTCGCCAATGGTGCCCAGGTTGTTATCGATCAGTTTATCGCCAGTGGTGAGCACAAGTGGGGCCGTTTATCCGGTCTAACAATGATGCTGCCCCATGGTTTTGAAGGGCAGGGGCCAGAGCATAGCTCGGCACGTCTAGAGCGCTTCTTGCAGCTTTGTGCAGAGCACAACATGCAGATCTGTAACCCAACCACCCCGGCACAGATTTTCCACCTGCTACGTCGTCAGGCGATTCGCCCTATGCGTCGTCCGCTAGTGATTATGAGTCCCAAGTGGATTTTGCGTCACAAGCTGGCAACCTCTTCATTGGAAGAGCTGGCTAACGAAGAGTTCCTCAATGTTATCGGCGATAGCAGCATAGATATGGCAGGGGCAAAACGCGTTGTACTCTGCTCTGGTAAGGTTTATTACCATCTGCTAGAAGAGCGTGAAGCCCGCGGCATCACCGATGTTGCGCTGGTGCGTTTAGAGCAACTGTATCCATTCCCCGATGATGAATTGGAAGAGATACTCAAAGCCTACAGCAATATTAAAGATATCGTCTGGTGTCAGGAAGAGCCAATGAACCAGGGCGCCTGGTACAGCAGTCAGCACCATATGCGCCATGTAATACAGCGCACACACCCGCAGCTACACCTTAGCTATGTTGGCCGCGAGAGTTCAGCGGCACCGGCAGCGGGTTATATGTCTGTTCATTTAGAAGAGCAGAAGAAATTTATTGATGAAGCACTAAGCTTCACCTCATAACAACACTCTTATAACAAGACTAGGAATAGATTAATGGCCATTGAAATCAAGGCACCCACCTTCCCAGAATCTGTACAAGAAGGCACATTAGCCACTTGGCACAAAAACGTTGGTGACAGCGTTACGCGTGACGAGCTACTTGTTGATATTGAAACAGACAAAGTTGTGCTTGAAGTTGTAGCCCCAGCAAACGGCATTTTGACCGAAGTACTTAAAGCCGAAGGCGACCTAATCGAGAGCAATGAAATTATTGCCCGCATCGAAGAGGGCGCAGCAGCTGCGGCCGGAACTGCTACACCAGCGGCAAAGCAAGAAGAAGCCGACATTCAGGTAGCAGAGTCTCTGGTAAACCCAGCGGCTAAAAAGCTAGCTGATGAACGTAACATTGATCTGGCTCAGATTACGGGTACCGGCAAAGGTGGCAGAATCACTAAAGAAGACGTGGTTAACTTTACACCAGCGCCAGCGGCGCCTGCTGCTTCAGCACCTACAGCCACAGCAGTACCTGCAGAGTTGATGGAAGGCGGAGAGCGTGTTGAGCGCCGTGTTGCCATGAGCAGAATGCGCTCGCGCATTGCCGAGCGTCTTCTTGATGTGACGCAAAATACAGCCTCATTAACCACCTTTAACGAAGTGGATATGTCGGCTCTTATGGGACTGCGCAAACAGTACCAAGACGAATTTACCAAAACTCACAATGGCCAGCGTTTAGGCTTTATGGGTTTCTTTGTTAAGGCAGCCGTTGAATCGTTAAAGCGTTTCCCGCTGGTGAATGCCTCTATAGATGGCACAGACATTGTGTACCATGGCTTCCAGGATATCGGCGTTGCCGTTTCAACCGACCGTGGCCTAGTGGTACCTGTTCTGCGCAATGCCGAGAACATGAGCATCGCGACTGTTGAGAGCTCTATTGGCGAGTACGCTGGTAAAGCACGCGATGGGAAATTAAGCATTGAAGAAATGACCGGCGGTACCTTCACAATTACCAATGGTGGCGTCTACGGATCATTGCTTTCAACCCCAATTATCAACCCGCCACAGTCTGCAATTCTGGGCATGCACACCATCCAGAAGCGTCCGGTAGCGGTAAACGGTCAGGTGGAGATTCGTCCTATGATGTATCTGGCACTGTCTTATGATCACCGTCTGATCGACGGCAAGGAAGCGGTACAATTTTTGGTTACGATCAAGCAGTTAATTGAAGATCCAGCTAAGATTTTACTTGAAATATAACACGTAAGTTACTGATAAATAGGTATATTAAATGTCTGATAAATATGATGTTGTAATCATCGGCAGCGGTCCTGCTGGTTATGTCGCTGCTATTCGTGCTGCTCAGTTAGGGCTCAAAACAGCCTGTATTGAGAAGTGGAAAAACAACGAAGGCCAGGGCGTTAACGGCGGAACCTGCCTAAACGTTGGCTGCATCCCGTCTAAAACATTGTTAGACAGCTCGTTTAAATATTATGAAGCCAAAGAAGAGCTCGGCATTCACGGTATTACCACCAAAGGCGTGGCCATGGATATTCCTGCCATGCTCAAGCGCAAGAACAGCATCATTGACCAGCTCACTAGCGGCATCGCTGGGTTGTTTAAAGCCAATGGCGTTACTGCCTTATATGGCACAGGCAAGTTGCTGGCAGGCAAGAAAGTAGAGCTCACCGACAACGACGGTGTTGTGTCTGTTATCGACGCCGACAATGTTATCTTGGCGTCAGGCTCACTGCCTATTGCCATCCCCGTTGCCAAAGTTGATGGCGATTTGATTCTAGATTCCACTGGCGCCCTAGAAATTGGCGAAGTGCCCAAGCGTTTAGGTGTTATTGGCGCCGGCGTTATTGGTTTGGAGTTGGGTTCTGTTTGGAACCGTTTGGGTTCCGACGTGGTTCTGCTCGAAGCAATGGAAGACTTTTTGGCCATCATGGACAAGGGCATTGCCAAAGAGTCTAAAAAAATCTTCACCAAGCAGGGTCTCGATATCCGCTTGGGTGCCCGTGTTACCGGTACCGAGATTAAAGGCAAGACTGTCGAAGTCACCTTTATGACCACCGATGGCTCCGAGCACAAAGAAACCTTCGATAAGCTAATTGTCTGTGTCGGCCGTCGCGCCTTCACCGATGGCTTGTTAGCCGACGACAGTGGTGTGCAGTTAGATGAACGCGGTACCGTGTTTGTTAACGACCAATGTGCCACCAATATGACCGGCGTTTATGCCATTGGCGATTTGGTTCGTGGCCCAATGTTGGCCCACAAAGGTTCAGAAGAGGGCGTAATGGTTGCCGAGATTATCGCCGGCCACAAAGCCCAGATGAACTACGACATCGTGCCTAATGTTATTTATACCCATCCAGAGGTTGCCTCTGTGGGTCGCACCGAAGAACAGCTTAAAGCGGCAGGGGAGCCTTTCAACGTAGGCACCTTCCCATTCGCAGCCAGTGGCCGTGCCATGGCCGCTAACGATACAGAAGGCATGGTAAAAATTATTGCCCATGCAGACACAGACCGAATTTTGGGATGTCACATTGTAGGCCCAAGTGCCGCCGACCTAGTACAGCAGGTGGCTATTGCCATGGAGTTTGGCTCAAGCGCAGAAGATTTAGGTATGACCGTATTTGCACACCCGACATTGTCGGAAACCGTTCATGAGGCAGCCTTGGCTGTGAATGGTGCTGCCATTCATATGCCCAATCGCAAGCGTCGCAAATAACAAAATTAAACATACCTTTTAACAGCCCAGAGCATTCATAAAATGTTCTGGGCATTTATCCATCCGAAAGATTTAACGGGAAGAGAAGTATGAACCTGCACGAATATCAGGGTAAGCAGCTATTTGCTGAGTACGGACTGCCAGTGTCTAAGGGCATTGCTGCACAGACTCCAGAGGAAGCAGTTGCTGCTGCCGATGTAATTGGCGGAGAGAAGTGGGTAGTTAAAGCCCAGGTCCACGCTGGTGGTCGCGGTAAAGCGGGCGGCGTAAAGCTGGTCAGTACCAAAGCCGAAATCGAAGAGTTCTCCAAAAAGTGGTTGGGTAATAACCTAGTCACTTACCAGACAGACGCCAATGGCCAGCCGGTCAGCCGTATTCTGGTAGAGACCTGCACTGAAATTGATCAAGAGCTATATCTTGGTGCCGTTGTCGACCGTGCAAGCCGTCGCATTATCTTCATGGCCTCAACCGAAGGTGGTGTTGAGATCGAGAAAGTAGCAGAAGAGACTCCCGAGAAAATTCTTAAAGCGATTATTGATCCGGTCACTGGCGCACAGCCATATCAGGGTCGTGATCTAGCTTTCAAATTGGGCCTGAAAGGCGTCCAGATTAAGCAATTTGTAAAGATCTTCTTAGGTCTGGCCAAGCTGTTTAAAGAGAAAGATTTAGAGCT
>DDDD01000058.1:0-1346 GCA_002335945.1 Porticoccaceae bacterium UBA1989 | reverse complement strand
ATGCATGATCCCTCACAGGAAGATGCTCGCGAAGCCCATGCTGCTTCGTTTGAACTCAACTACGTTGCCCTAGACGGCAATATTGGTTGCATGGTAAATGGCGCTGGACTGGCCATGGGTACCATGGATATCGTTCACCTACACGGTGGTTCACCGGCCAACTTCCTAGACGTAGGCGGCGGAGCAACCAAAGAGCGCGTAGTAGAAGCGTTTAAAATTATTCTTTCTGATACCAATGTTAAAGCAGTACTGATCAATATCTTCGGCGGCATTGTTCGTTGTGATTTGATTGCTGACGGCGTGATTGGCGCGGTTGAAGAAGTTGGCGTTAAGATTCCAGTGGTTGTTCGCTTGGAAGGTAACAATGCCGAATTGGGAACTAAGAAGCTGGCCGAATCCGGTCTGGCAATTATTGCAGCAACCAGTCTGACTGATGCGGCACAGCAAGTTGTTAAAGCTGCGGAGGCTAACTAAATGTCTATCTTAATTAACCGTGACACTAAAGTTATCTGCCAGGGTTTTACCGGCGGGCAGGGCACCTTTCACTCAGAGCAAGCGATTGAATACGGCACAAAAATGGTCGGTGGTGTAACCCCGGGCAAAGGTGGAACGACTCACCTTGGACTGCCAGTATTTAATACTGTTGCTGAAGCGGTTGAAGTAACTGGCGCAGAAGCCTCAGTTATCTATGTACCGGCTCCATTTTGTAAAGACTCTATTCTTGAAGCCGCTTACTCAGGCCTCAAGCTGGTTGTCTGCATCACTGAAGGCGTTCCGACTCAGGACATGCTCGACTGTAAAGTGGTTTGCGACAGCTTGGGCGTGCGCCTGATCGGTCCTAACTGCCCGGGTGTAATCACCCCAGGCGAATGTAAAATCGGCATCATGCCCGGCCACATTCACTTGCCAGGCAAGGTCGGCATCGTTTCACGTTCAGGTACCCTGACATACGAAGCCGTTAAGCAGACCACTGATTATGGTTTTGGTCAGTCTACCTGTGTTGGTATTGGTGGCGATCCGATTCCTGGATCAAGCTTCATTGATATTCTTGAGTTATTTGAGAAAGATCCCGCTACCGAAGCCATCGTAATGATCGGTGAAATCGGCGGAACAGCAGAAGAAGAAGCAGCGGCGTATATCAAAGCCAATGTAACCAAGCCCGTTGTCTCTTACATTGCCGGTGTTACTGCACCTGAAGGCAAGCGTATGGGTCATGCTGGTGCGATTGTTTCCGGTGGTAAGGGTACTGCAGACGAGAAGTTTGCCGCGCTTGAAGACGCTGGTGTTAAGACCGTTCGCAGCCTGGCTGATATCGGTGCTGGCCTGAAAGAAATTACCGGTTGGTA
>DDDD01000134.1:2558-2768 GCA_002335945.1 Porticoccaceae bacterium UBA1989 | reverse complement strand
ATCTGAGCGTTTAAAGCCCGAGGTACCGGAGTTAGCAATGTTGTTCGAGGTTACAGACAATTCTGTAGTCGCTGCGTTAAGACCTGTAAGTGACGTATAAAATGACATTCGTTCTTCTCCTTTTGCCCGTCGGTGACGGCGCTAAATTCTATTTTTTAAATTCCAATTCTTTCGACTTGAGCCAGAGTGACAAAATCGCCATCGCCAACC
>DDDD01000134.1:0-2472 GCA_002335945.1 Porticoccaceae bacterium UBA1989 | reverse complement strand
TCGCCTTCGCGGTTATAACCATTCCAGTTCAAATTCAAACGTCCAGGTAACTGTGCACCCTGGGTTTCACGGAACACTAACTCACCAGAAGATGGGTCGTAGACACTTAGAATCACTGACTCAGCACCATTGGGCAGGTCGATAGATCCCTGGGATTGGGCACCGTTGCCACCTTCGAAGAAACCACCTTCAACCGCCACTTTCTTGCCGACCAAATTAGCACCGGTGAGCATTTGATCCTGGCGCATACCAGTCACCATGCTTTCAAGAGATCCCTGCATACCTTTAATACCTTCAACAGACGAGAACTGCGCCAGCTGTGCAACAAAGGCTTCGTTATCCATGGGGTCGAGGGGGTTCTGGTTAGTAAGCTGTGTCGTGAGCAATGTTAAAAACGCATCGCGACCCAGCTCGTCCTCTCCCGAAAGAGCGGCAAGTTGCTGATCTGCATATTGATCAGTGGTTAAAAATGAGGTGTCTGTAACACTGGCTACCATTTTAAAACTCCTTAAGCTTTCGTGATGTCGAGGGTGCGCATCATTAGCTCGCGCGCCGTATTAACAACTTCAACGTTGTTTTGGTAGCTGCGAGCAGCGCCCATCATGTCAACCATCTCGGTGACTTCATTAACATTGGAAACGTACACAAAGCCGTCTTTATCCGCTTTGGGATTGCCTGGATCATGGAGTTTTTGATTCGGGGTGTTGTCATCAACCATGCCGCTAACACGCACACCACCCACAAACTGAGCACCCTGGGTGGTCATTTGCTGGTTGAGCAATGTTTCAAAAACCGGGCGTTTAGCTTTAAAGGCATCAGCCTCACTAGACGCGATGGTTCCCGAATTGGCCATGTTCGACGCTGTGGCATTCATGCGTACCATCTGAGCGTTAAGTGCCGTTCCGGCGATTCCAAATATATTATTTAATGACATGTTTATTAATCTCCTCGCAAGGCTTTGCGAATTCCGCTGATGTCAGATTCTAAAAAGCGCAATGTCGCCTGATACTGTGCTGCTGCTTTACCGTACTTGGCCTGCTCAACACTCATCTCTACCGTATTGCCATCCAGCGCAGTGTTAAACGGTATGGTGAAAACTCGCTCTGCCTGACTCAGTGGCTCTGAAGATTCAATATGTCCAGAATGAGTGGCGGCTAACCGGCGGTCTGACTGCGTGTCGTCAAGCACCTTCTTAAAGTCGATGTCTTGGGCTTTATAATGAGGTGTGTCGACATTGGCGATATTGCGGGAAATAACTTCCATGCGCTGACTACGCATATCAAGTGCGCGTTCGTGGATGCCAAAAGCCGAATCAAACAATTTCATATCAACCTCGTAAAGTATTTAAATGTTGTGTCGATTGATTACCTGACACTTTTCTGATGTGTCGGAAAAAAATACTGACTAACTCAAGTAATGCAAAACAGATGCCAACTTAGCTGGCAATGCCGCATTCCCACAATTAACGACTTGTAAATCAATGGGTTACAGTATCAAAAAAGATTCAGAACTTAATCAATTGCCACTTTTGTGGCAGGGTCTTGCCGCTGTTTCTTGCCGCTCTGTCGGTATTGCGTCACCACGACCTGTGCGCCATACTCGGCCTATGCTCAAACCAATATTGTTACTTATCACGCTACTGCTTACGGAGGCCTTAAGCCCCTTTATCGCCGCCCAAGAATCGATGGTACCCGCCAATAAACAGCTGTTTATTCAGCAAGCTCAGGCATGGGTGTCTGGGCAGGAACAGGTAAGCCCAAGCCAGGTATCGATCGCCGCCATGGATCGTCGCTTAAAGGTACCTAGCTGTGTCGAGTCTTTTAGCTTTAGCTTTCCCTATCCATCGAGCACCCAGACATTGCGCGCTCAATGTTTGGCCAGCGGCTGGCAAGCATTTGTTGGCGTAAGCATTTTTCGGGAGGTAAAAGGCTTTGCCTTTGTGCGAGATATGGATGCGGGAGACAGCCCCAATGCAAATGACCTGCGACCTACCGTTGTGGGGCGCCCAGTCAAAGGCCTTGTCGATAATTTACAGGCACTGGAAAAACACAGCCTGCGTACAGCGGTTACCGCAGGTGAGGTACTTAACAGCCGCCACCTAGTGGAGACCGCCACTGTATTTGAGCTGCGCCGAGACATACTGGCAGAAGAGATTATTGGGCCCACCGATATTAGGCGTGTGACTCGAGGCCTACCCATGACATCAAGTAGTCAGCGTTTTCCCGCAAGACTCTTAGATGAGGCCATTGCAGCGAGAGACTTACGGGCTGGGCAACTGCTTTCGCGCTCGGATCTGCGCATAAAGCATCGCGTGGTTACCAGTACGGCGACATTGACCCATGGGCAAAAGCTAAGCCCAGAGAATACAGAGATACGGGACTATTACGGCAAACTCCCCAGAGACGTCTTGCAATCGATGGCCGATATTAAGCAGATGGAGGCGATTCGCACCATTAGAACCGGGCAATTATT
>DDDD01000005.1:320-2968 GCA_002335945.1 Porticoccaceae bacterium UBA1989 | reverse complement strand
TGGTGGAGGCGGCGGGAACTGTACATAGACTGTAAGCATTTGATTAATATGTTATTAATAAGTTAAAAAATAGACTTTTGTTACATCCTTTGTTACATCAGAAATAGAGTCTTTAATTGGGAGTAGCCGACTGAATACCTACCGCAACCATTTGGCCGAGACGTTCGCGGAAACGGTTGACCAGATCACTTTATCTTCCATTTAGATTATTAATAACGAGAGCTAAAATATTTTACTTGCTGCATGCAAGTAAATAAGTGAACGAATAAGTCTACGGCAAAAACCCAAAATGGAGGCTGCCCCCTAATACTACCGAGTAGTAACGTAACCACCATCAACAGGAATAATTGCACCAGTAATATTACTCGATGCCCGTGATGCCAGATAGATCGACACGCCGGCCATGTCTTCAGCTATACCCAGACGGCCTGTAGCTGTTTCAGCCACCAGACCTTCACCTTCGGCTTCAATAAGCTTGTCCATCATGCGACTAGGAAAAGGGCCAGGGGCAATAGCATTGACCAAAATATGCTCCTTACCCAGACGTTTGGCCATATGCACTGTGAGCTGGTGAATCGCTGCTTTACTGGCCGAATAGGCATAGGATTCCCACTCTGGTGCGGCAATACCATGCACCGAGCCGATATTGATCACTCGAGACGGATAGTCTGCCGAGGCACCTGCCTCAAGCTCACTGAGCAATGCGACAGTAAGCTGAAAAGCCCCTTTAACATTGACACCCATTACCTTGTCCCAGGCCTTGTCCGGATACTCGCGAATCGGCGCGCCCCAGGTACAGCCAGCGCCATTAACTAAGACATGCAGTTGCGACTCAGACTCGCGGAAAGCTGTGGCAATAGCCTCGCAGCCCTGCTGACTCATAATATCGCCTGGCAGTGGATGGCAGACGCCATGCTCAGATAGCTCAGCGGTAACACGCTGACATTCGTCAGCTTTCCGCGAGGTAACATAGGTGATAGCACCGGCCTTTACAAAGGCCTCGGCAATCATAAAACCAATACCACTGGTGCCGCCAGTCACTATAGCAACACGGTTTTTCAAGGAAAAAAGATTATTTATATAAGACATGGACCAGCACCTAAATAGTTGAGAAAAAAAGCTCGCACGGAACCCTAAGTAAGACCGCTTATCAACGGTAATGTTGATCTAAGACGGTTTTCAAAGTAGCTCGAATTTTATTCGCCGGCATAGAGGCGCCTATTATAAAAAGAGAAATTATTGATATATCCATCTATGTTGAAAATGATGTAATATCCGCCCCCCCCGGGCTACCCGCTTTAGCTCTGCCTTTAAGCGCCGCAGCTCGTCATCAGACGACTTCTTAGATTGGTAAGCGGCCAAGTCATCGCCGAACCTAGCCTTCCAGTTGTAGAGGCTTTTGGTAGTTACCCCTAAGCGATCAGCAACGCCGCTGACCGAATGTCCTTCCGGAGTGCACTGCCTAACTGCGGCAGTCTTGTATTCATCGTTATATCTTTCGCCGGCCATAATGACATCCTGTGCGTTGGTATTGTAACCATTAGAAGTGTCTAGTGGAGTGGGTGCCATTCAATAAGGAAGAAAACCCACGAAAAAGCTTCAAACGTTATACGTGGTCCATGCTCCGCGGCCCATAGCGCATCCCTCGCGCGGCCGCATAACAGTGTGTAACAAGCAGGAATCGCGTGACTGTGACATATAATAGCCTTATAAATCGATCACTTAGGTTATCTTGCAACGCTTCCAAGCCATGCCATTGCTAGCATATTGCCCCTTTCTACCTGATACAAAATCTGTTACAGACACCCTCGTACCTGTTACAAAATGGCGAAGGAAATTGCACTTAGGCAGTAAGCTATTGATTAACCGAGGGTTAATCAATTTAAAAACTCGCTTTTGTTACATCCGAAATATAGTCTTTAATTAGGAGTAGCTTCAGTCATTCCGTAATACCTGACGTTCAACATTTAGGCTAAATGCTTAGTCCGTTCTGATCAGGCGACAATATTCAAATATCTAACGCAATCAGTGTACAGCCCCGCAACCTAAGCCAACATCTAACAATCCCAGGTCTTACTCGGAGATTGAGGCGCAACCATCAAAAAAATAGTAATTAGTGACTCACCTGTACATCGATCCAGTCTACGACCAACTGAGCAAACTTATCTGCTTTTTCTAAAGGCATCATATGACCTGTAGCTGCAATGGTCCTATAAGTGCAGCCCGGAATGTTCTCGGCCATAGCTTGCTGCAGTTTTGCTGGTATGACTATGTCATCCTCACCCGCAACAACTAACACCGGCATCGAACTTGTCCGCAGCAATTCTCTGCTATCAGCTCGAGTGATACAGGCTTTAAGATGAGCCATAAAGCGCTCTACTCCATAGCCGATGACCATTCTCTCGCGAACGACTTTTAAATGCTCAAGCCTAGCGCTATCGGGATGAAAAACTATATCTGCCTGCCCAGCCACCAGTTCTTCATATCCTCCTTCAGCAGCGATTTGAAGGTATTTTTGACGAAATCTAGTCTGACCTGGGCTATCGGCGCGGTCCTGAGTGTTGGCTAAAATCAGCCCTTTTATCCGGTGCTTGGCCGCGGCTAAGATTGCCAAGGAAACGTATCCACCAAAAGAAAAACCGCATAAA
>DDDD01000005.1:0-257 GCA_002335945.1 Porticoccaceae bacterium UBA1989 | reverse complement strand
GACTTTAGGATCAGTCATTTTTAGGCTCACCTTGATTGACATCTAGAGCCTGTTTCTCACCATGCAAACGGTATTCATCTACCCAACAAGCATGGGTTCCGCTGCTAATACGCTCCGGTAGCACAACTCGTGCAATGGGGCCTTGGAGTATATTTTTCGCATCAAAAATCGCGCACTCTGAAGTGTCATCATTAATATCTTGAATAAATGTAATCAAATAAGCATCGTCTTCGCTAGTTGAATTGGTGCGTTTTGCT
>DDDD01000090.1 GCA_002335945.1 Porticoccaceae bacterium UBA1989 | reverse complement strand
CGCTTTGGCCCAGCCCATGTGATAGCCACCGCCAAACACTTTATTGGCGATGGCGGCACCCAAAACGGCGTCGACCAGGGCAACACCGTGGTCACCGAAGCCGAGCTGCGCGATATCCATGGCCAGGGCTACTTCACCGCCCTCGCCGCCGGCGCCCAGACCGTAATGGCCTCCTACAACAGCTGGAACGGCTCCAAGCTCCATGGCAATGACTACCTGCTAACCGACGTGCTAAAACAACAGATGGGCTTTGACGGCTTTGTAATAGGCGACTGGAACGGCCATGGCCAGGTGCCCGGCTGCGGCGACACCCAGTGCGCCCAGGCGATTATGGCCGGTGTAGATATGATAATGGTGCCCTATGCCTGGCAAGAGTTTATAGCCAACACCATAGCCCAGGTAGAGAGCGGCACCCTGCCCCTGTCGCGCATTGACGATGCGGTAACCCGCATTCTGCGGGTCAAACTGCGCGCTGGTTTCGCCGACAAAGTAAAACCCTCGGCACGCACCCATGCCAACAACAGCGCACTCATAGGCGCAGCGGCCCACCGTGGGATTGCCCGCCAGGCCGTGCGCGAATCGCTGGTACTGCTAAAAAACAGCGACAACCTACTGCCCCTGGCACCCAACACCAACGTACTAGTAGCCGGCAGCGGCGCCAATGATATAGGCCAGCAGAGCGGTGGCTGGACCATTACCTGGCAGGGTACCGGCAATAGCAACAGCAACTTCCCAGGCGCCACCTCCATCTATGCCGGCATAGAGTCCGCCGTAACCGCCGCAGGCGGCACCGCCCGCCTCAGTGCCAATGGCAGCTTTAGCGGCACAGCCCCAGATGTGGCCATAGTGGTATTTGGCGAATCACCCTATGCCGAAGGCGTAGGCGACTTAACCAGCCTCGAGTACCAGCCCGGCAACAAATCAGACCTGGCCCTGCTGCAGTCACTGCGCGACCAGGATATACCAGTGGTATCAATCTTCCTGACCGGTCGCCCGCTGTGGGTCAACGCCGAGCTTAACGCCTCCAACGCCTTTGTAGCCGCCTGGCTGCCCGGCACCGAGGGCGCAGGCGTGGCCGACGTAATATTTAAAACCCCCGCCGGCGCCACCAACCATGAGTTTAGCGGCAAGCTGTCTTTCTCCTGGCCCAACAGCGCCAGCCAGCTCGCCGTCAACCGCAACGACAGCAGCTACGACCCCCTATTTGCCTACGGCTTTGGCCTAAGCTACCAAGACACAGACACATTGGGCGACAACCTCGACACCTCCAGCAGTGGTGGCGGCCAGTCTGAAACCATATTCTCAGTACCAGGCACCTTAGAAGCCGAGCTCTACGCCGCCATGAGCGGCATCCAAACCGAAGCCTCCACCGACAGCGGCGGCGGCACCGGCGGCGGCAGAAATATTGGCTACGTAGACGCCGGCGACTGGCTACAGTACAACATAGATGTGCAGACCCCCGGCAGCTACCTGATCGAATACCGCGTCGCCAGCGACGTAGGCAGCGACGGCTTCGCCGCTCTGATAAATGGCACCGAAGTAGATCGCCAAGCCATACCCAACACCGGCGGCTGGCAAAACTGGGTAACCCTCAGTGCCACCGTTGATTTACAGGCGGGTGAGCAGACATTGCGCATTAATGCGGTGGGGCCCTCTTGGAATATGAATTGGATACGGTTTTCGGTGAGTAATTAGCAGTCGTAAAAATACAGGGCTTTTCAAAAATATCCCTAGATGACCAGCCGTGCAATATTCTCCTCCATCTTATGCTCGGTGTTCTTCATCTTATCCAATTGATTCGCCAGCCCTTTCTTTATGATAAGTGCACTGCTGATTATTTTCGCTAGGCCAGAGAAGAACACTAAAATGGGCCACAAAGTAACTTTTAGCCCCCATATCTTATGCTTATAAATATCTCTGGCATGGCGGAAAAATTGAGCGACTAAATCCTTGTATTCCAGCGGCATATCTTCGTTGTGTATCCTCTCCAGAATGCTATCAATATGTTTCATCATAGCTTTATCTCTATAGATGACCGCATGCATATTGAGAAATTCGGTAATTCGAAAACCTTTGGTGGAGCAGAGCGTTCCATTTATCAGAGTAATTAGCGTTTTGTATTCCTCCGACATTTCATCAACAACGCCTCTCATGGCCAGCAGTGCAAGACGATCTCTTAATTCATAAATAGCAAAGCGTTTTTTATTCAAAAGTGCTGGCTGAAGGAACTTTGCATTAACTGCCATAGCAACCCACAGAGCTATAAGGGTAATCAAAATATTAAAGACAATAATGGGTTCAACAGTCATCGCCTATCTCCAGAGGATCAATCCCACTCGTAGTTTCCATAGTGAGATGTTTCATTTGACCTGATTCTAGACCATGAATCAGTTCCTTGCGGGTCGCAGTTAACGTTCTTATATGACTCTTGTAGTATATTGTGGAGGTGACAGCTCAGTAGAGCTGTTATTCTGAGCCACGCAGTGGCAAAGAATCTCATCCCGCGACACCCAACGCGGTCATCCTGAAGGCTCCACCTGGTCGAAACCACAAGACAATAAAAAATCCCGCTCAATTCATTGAGCGGGATTTTTTGTTGCTAGAGATTAATCAAGAGTACTTAGTTTGTGCTTGCCCACAAACACTGTATTGGCACAGCATACATACCCTCACCAAATGACAGTACTCTCTCACCATCATAAAAAATATGGCCACCCACAAACCTTTCAGGATACTGCTTTTTGAAGTGCTTGAGGCCTTTAAAGTCTTTTTCACTCACTGATGCCGCCAACTTTACTTCGACACCTAATATCTGCCCTTCTTCGTTCAAGATAATAATATCAACCTCGAACTGATCGTTGTCGCGGTAATGGAAAAACTGTAACTCCTGCTCGTACCAACCCGAAAGCCTTAATAATTCGTTGTAAATAAATGTCTCAAGAAACTGCCCCAGAATCTCCCTTTCATTAGCAAGCTGTTGTTTATTCATTCTAAGTATATTACTTAACAGCCCCGTATCTGTGACATGCAATTTTGGTGTTTTGACCAAGCGACTGTTCCGGTTACTGTGCCAGGGCCGCAAAGTGTTGATTAAAAATACTTGCGACATAAGGTCTACATAATGTTTAGTAGTTTTCTGATCGATCAACAAACCCTGGCTTAACTTGGAAAAATTCACTAAACACGCAGTATTGTTGGCGATTTTCTCTAATAAAATAGGGATATCGGCCCCATAACGAATATTCGATATTTCAGAAATTTCTCTTTCGACTGTGGTCGCTATGTAGTTTCTATACCAAGCTCGCTGCCTTTTTTGTGTACTTCTCTGAAGTGGTTCGGGAAACCCCCCTTGAGTTATACGATCAACTAAATCATCACGTAAACGGTGATCAAAACTCCCTTTCGGCTGTTTATCAAACGCTAGTGATAAGTAATTGGTTTCGCTTCCATGAATTTCGATCTGAGAAAGCGGTTGAAGCCTAATCACTTCCATTCTCCCCGCCAGGCTGTCCCCTAATTGAGGGAGTAGCAGAATATTTGCTGACCCCGTAAGAAGAAAGCGGCCAGGGCGCCTGTCTTTATCAACGCTTAGTTTAATGCTGGTAAACAGCTCTGGAATTCGCTGAATTTCATCAAGAATACAATAGGGAGGAAGGTCTTCAATAAAGCCTTTTGGGTCGTTGCGAGCAGCAGCCAAAATAGCGTCTTCATCGAAAGTGATATAGCTATATTTTTCTCCACCAACGGCAATGGCTAGCGTAGATTTACCTGACTGCCTAGGCCCATGGATAAGCACAACAGGTGTATCGGCAAGCGCGGCCTCAAGCGGCGCCTTCATATACCGTGGATATTTCATCGTATTTGACCCTGTTTTTCAACAGCCTCATGGTAGCGTGCAATATGGAAAATAACAACTGTGTAATATGGAATTAAAGGCCGTGCAATATGGCATTCAATATTTGTGTGATCTGAGGTTATGGAAACTCAACATACAACTTTCCCAATCTCCTGGACGATGGCGCCAATGTTTACCTCACCAGTGCCGAGCTTGCATTTGCAGGCGGTATCCTAGGCCGACTGCCAACACCAGCTGAATATATGGAATATGCAAGCAAGATTGATTCGATGTCAGATGAGATCTATATGCTGGTTTTGGCAACCTCACCAACAGCTGTAGGCTCACCTGATATCTTGCATAAGATACTTAATAGCTCTTTAGACTCTTCATTATCTAAAACACCATCCTCAAGCATTCGGCTTACCTTGCCTAGCAAATTAACAACCACAGGATTGTCGCTTGCCTGACGGCTCTGTTGCAGCCAAGTGAGTAAAAACTCGGCCTCGGCCTGATTGACGTGACCATCAGCTTGAATGCCCTTGCTAATGCCAATAAGCGTATCGATTTGTCTGTCCTGAATACCTTTGCGATTATATTTGGTAAAAATATCCATTTATTAACCTTATAAATCATCAGTGTAAAAATAATCCAACATCAAATTTATATATTTTTTTCAATCAGCAGCCGTCAAACTAAACACATGAACATGATGAAATGAGATCG
>DDDD01000088.1:60049-71041 GCA_002335945.1 Porticoccaceae bacterium UBA1989 | reverse complement strand
CGCAACTTCTGTAATAAAATTTGGAATGCTTCACGTTACGTATTGATGAATGCTTCGGGTGAGGAAGGTACAGACGAGGGTGACAAAGACTGTGGTCAAGACAACAGCGCAGATTACAGCCTAACCCTCGCCGACCGCTGGATAATCTCGCGCCTGCAGCAAGCCGAAATAGACGTGACCGCCGCCATAGATAGCTACCGATTTGATCTCGCCGCCCAAGCCCTCTACGACTTCGTGTGGAACGAATACTGCGACTGGTACCTAGAGCTTTCTAAGCCCGTCCTCTGGGACGAGAACGGTGACTCTGCTGTTCAGAAAGGCACCCGCCGCACATTAGTACGCGTACTCGAAGCCATACTGCGTCTGGCCCACCCCATGCTGCCCTTTATCACCGAAGAAATCTGGCAAAACATCGCCCCACTCGCCGGTATAAAACTCAATCCAGCGGGCGACACCATAATGTTACAGCCCTTCCCCGTTGCTGACCAAAGCCAAGTAGACGAAGCGGCACTGGCCGACATCGAATGGCTAAAAGTTGTGATTGTAGGGGTGCGTAATATTCGCGGCGAGATGAACATCTCCCCCGCCAAGGCACTGCCCATATTCATGACTAAAGGCGACGTCAACGATCAGCGCCGCATGGAAGAGAACCGCCAGTTCCTCAGCAAGCTCGCCAATCTAGAATCCATCACCTGGTTAGACGATCCTGCCGAAGCACCACTGAGCGCCACCGCCCTCGCTGGCGACCTAGAAATACTGGTGCCCATGGCCGGCATTATTGATGTAGATGCAGAACTGGCTCGTCTCGATCGCGAAATAGACAAACTAGGCATCGAAGCCAAAAAGCTCAGCGGCAAACTCAGCAATCCCAAATTTGCCGACAACGCCCCCGCAGAAGTGGTGGCCAAAGAGCGTCAAAAGCTTGAAGAATATGAAGGCTCATTAACCCAGCTGCAAGAAAAACGTAGCACCATCGCCGAGTTGGCGTAAATATTTAAATGCCTTCAGGGGCAAAGGGTTAGTAACCACTAAATGGCTCAAAATCTAAACCCCCAACAGCAGGCTGCGCTGAAATATATCGATGGCCCCTTGCTAGTACTTGCTGGCGCGGGCAGTGGTAAAACCAGCGTAATCACCCGCAAAATTGCCTACCTAGTAGAAGAGTGCGGCATCCCCGCGCGCAATATCGCCGCGGTGACCTTTACCAATAAAGCCGCCCGAGAAATGAAAGCCCGCGTCTCCAGCCTACTGGGCAAGAGCGAAGGCAAAGGTCTTACCGTCTCCACCTTTCACAACCTCGGTCTGACCATCATTCGCACTGAGATCAAAGCCCTAGGTTTTCGCCCCGGCTTTTCCATTCTCGACCAAGAAGACTGCCGCAAGCTGCTCAAAGAATTACTCGTGCGCCACACCGAACTCGACGAAAAGTTAATAGACAGCGCACAGAGCACCATCTCTAACTGGAAGAACTCATTGCTCGAACCCGGCCAAGCAGTAGGCGCTTCAAACAGCACCGGCGAACAGGCCATCGCCATGCTCTATGAACGCTACCAGCGCGCCCTCAAAGCCTACAACGCCGTAGACTTCGACGACCTCATCATGACTCCAGTGATGCTGTTCAGGCAGAATCCAGAGATTCTAGAAAAGTGGAAAAAGCGCATCCGCTACTTGCTAGTAGACGAATACCAAGATACCAATCTGGCCCAGTACGAGCTGGTGAAAACCCTGGTTAATGAAAAGCAGGCCCTCACCGTAGTAGGCGACGACGATCAGTCGATTTATGCCTGGCGCGGCGCCCGCCCAGAAAACCTCATGCAGCTGCAAGAAGATTTCCCCGCCCTAAATATTATTAAACTCGAGCAAAACTATCGCTCGACCGGCCGCATCCTAAAAGCTGCCAACACCTTGATTGACAACAACCCCCACCTAATCAGCAAAGTCCTGTGGAGTGAACTGGGCCCCGGCGACCCACTGCGCTTTATCAGCAGCGAAAATGAAGAATCCGAATGCGAGCGGGTAGTTAACGAAATAATCGATATGCGCCTCAAGCGCCGCTGCAAATACAGTGACTTTGCCGTCCTGTATCGAGGTAATTACCAAGCCAAACTCGTCGAGATAAAACTGCAAACCCAAAACATTCCCTACGAAATAACCGGCGGCCAATCCTTCTACGCCAAAACTGAAATCAAAGACGTCATGGCCTACCTGCGGTTAATTATTAACCCCAGCGACGACAACGCACTACTCAGGATTATCAACACCCCAAGACGCCAGATCGGGCCCACTACGTTAGAAAAGCTCGGTGAATACGCCAACCAGCGCAATCTGTCCCTGTACGATGCCATCGACGAAGTCGGCCTTACCGCCACCATGCCCGCCAATAATTTGGAGCGCCTAAAACGCTTCAAACACTGGATACAAAACGTAAATCGAAACATCTACGACAACGCCCCCATGGCCGCCATCAATGAGATGCTCGACGACGCCGACTATTTAGGCTGGCTGCAACTCAATGCCAGTAACGATCATGTGGCTCAAAAGCGCTGGGAAAATGTGCAGTTTTTACTTTCGCAACTCTCCCAAGTACTGAAGCGCGACGAAGAAGAAAATGAAACCGAAAATGGCGATAGCCGCATAGAAAACGCCATCGCCAAACTCATACTCCGAGACCTTCTCGATCGCGAACAAGAAGAGTCCGCCGACGATAAAGTCCAGCTAATGACCTTGCATGCCGCCAAAGGGTTGGAGTTTTTACATGTATTTATGATCGGCATGGAAGAAGATATTCTGCCCCACAAAAATAGTGTGGAAGGTGGTGCTATAGAAGAAGAACGACGCCTAGCCTACGTAGGTATTACCCGCGCCCAGCGCACCTTGACCATGACAAGCGCCCGACAGCGAACGCAGTTTGGTGAGACATCGGCAACAACGCCGAGTCGGTTTGTGGATGAGTTGCCGGAAGATGATTTGATTAAGATTGGCGGCAATAGCCCTGCGATAAGCGCCGAAGAAAATCAGGCAAAGGGCGAGGAGTCACTCGCTGCACTGAAGTCATTGTTTGGCTAACGTAGCACCATCACTCCAGCGGCAGAACGTCGTGCCAGCGAAGGAACGTCACCCCAGCGAAGGCTGGGGCTGGTACCTCTAGTAGATTCCCNNATTCCCGCCTACGCGAGAATGACGTAATGTAAGCGAGAATGACGAACTTTAACCCAGAACGGCGTAATGTAAGCCAGAATGCCAAATAGCCCCCCCAAATAAACTCCCCGCATAAAAAAAGGAGGCTTAAAAAAGCCTCCTAAAATTTAGGGTTAGTACCGCTCAGGTGGGGCGTATTAACGGGAATCAATACTCAAGGTCTTAGCAACCAGCCCACCCGAGCATCAGCTCGATTAAGATCGTGCAAGATCATCGAACTGATACCTAAAGGTTAGTCCATAGATTCACCGGACCGCTGACACGCAGCACCAAAAACCCTCTATAAAATCCTAAAATACGCCTGCAGCCCTCTAATTTACTGGAATATCCAGTATTAAATAGATTTCACCTAAAGTGACTTAGTCGCAATTTCCAGCACATCTTTGACCAATCCGGGCTCATCAGCAATGGCCTGCAGCGCCTCGCGCATCAATCCGCTATTAGGTTCGGGAAACTGTTTCCAGCGCGTTAAAGGTGTCACCAGTCTAGCCGCTACCTGAGGGTTTTGATTATTCAGAGCAATCACCTGCTGCTGTAAAAACTCATAGCCAGAACCATCTGGGTTATGGAAATTAACCAGATTGGCATTACAAAATGCGCCAATTAAACTTCTCAGTTTGTTGGGGTTGCTCATGGTGAAGGCTGAATGATTCATCAGGTCACGCACCCGAGCTAAACCACCGGCCTGACTATTAATCGCCTGAATCTGTAGCCACAGGTTCATCACCAGTGCTTCGTCGCGATACTCTGCCTCAAACTCAGCCAATGCCTGCTCTGCATACTTAGAGGCTGCTGGGCAATTAACTAGGGCGCTAAGTGCCGCGGCCTTATCGGTCATGTTGTCGGCCAATTTAAACTGCTGCCAGGCTAATTCAATGCCTGTGTCACCGACCAACATCAGATAGTTGAGGGCAGCGTTTTTAAGGCTACGACTACCGATTTGTTGTGCATCGGGGGCATAGATTGGCTGGGTATTATGGCACTGGTAGAGAGCCATAAATTGGTCTACTAATGAGCCCGCCAACGCCGTGCGTACAAAACTCCGAGCGTCATGAATGGCCGCTGCATGAATAATCTCTGCCTCTTCGTGGAGCAATGCTTCACTGGGCAACTGCAACATCAGGGCGACCATTGCCGGGTCAAGGGATTCATCGGTTAACAGTGCACTGTAGGCGTCTATTACCTGGCTATTGAGGGCCATCGGACGATCGCGCAGGCTATCTTGGGTCAGCTGCTTCAATACACCAAGACATAATGTCTGGCTGGCATCCCAGCGATTAAAACCATCACTATCATTAGCCATCAGATGGGCTAGCTGCTCTGCGCTATAGCCGTAGTCGAGCTTTACCGGTGCGGACAAACCTCGCAGCAACGAGGGTACTGCTGACTCCCCTACTCCCTCGATTAGCAGTGTTTGTTTGGCCTCGGTAAGCTCATAAATAATCTCGGTATCGCCATTGGCATTGAGTACAAGGTCGTTACCTTTCTCGCCAACTAGGCCCAGTTTAACGGGAATAACAAAGGGCAGTTTTTCGCTCTGACCTGGTGTCGCTGGACAGCTCTGTCCAAAGTCTAGGGCTAAGGTTTGCGTTTCTGCATCATGCTGAGATCGCACTTTTAATACAGGGGTACCCGACTGCTTATACCAGCGGCGGAACTGAGTGAGATCGCGGCCACTGGCATCTTCCATGGCCCGCACAAATTCTTCGATGGTGACTGCCTGACCGTCGTGACGATCAAAGTACAGGTCGCTGCCTTCTCTAAAGGTATCAGGTCCCAGCAGGGTACGGATCATACCCACAACTTCTGAGCCTTTTTCGTATACCGTTAGGGTATAAAAATTATTGATCTCCATATAGGAGTCTGGCTGCACCGGATGGGACATGGGGCCACCATCTTCAGCAAACTGGTGGGTGCGAAGATAGGATGCATCCTCGATACGCTTTACTGTGGCAGAGTTCATATCCGCAGAAAATTGCGAATCCCGATAAACAGTAAAGCCTTCTTTTAAACTTAATTGAAACCAGTCACGACAGGTGATGCGATTGCCCGACCAATTATGAAAATACTCATGAGCAACAATGGCTTCTACCCGCTGAAAAGAAGCATCAGTAGTGGTTCTTGGATTGGCCAGAACCGCTGAGGTATTAAAAATATTCAGCCCTTTGTTTTCCATGGCCCCCATATTGAAATCATCAACGGCCACAATCATAAAGATATCGAGGTCGTATTCTCGGCCATAGGTTTGTTCGTCCCATGCCATAGAATTTTTCAACGACAACATGGCATGGGCACATTTATCTAAATCTTTTTCTTCGACAAATATTTGCAGTTTGATGTCGCGGCCAGACATTGTGGTAAAGCTATCTTCCACACAGGCCAAAGTTCCAGCCACTAAGGCAAATAAATAGGCCGGCTTTTTAAAGGGATCGTGCCAGGTAACAAAATGCTTGCCACCCTCAAGATCACCCTGTTCAGTGGGGTTACCATTTGAGAGCAGCACAGGATAGGTGGCCTTATCGGCGATGACTCTGGTGGTGAATTCAGACATCACATCCGGGCGATCCAGATAATAGGTAATATCACGAAAGCCCTCTGCTTCACACTGGGTGCAATACATAGTGCGGGAGCGGTAAAGACCCATCATGGTGGTGTTTAACTGGGGCTTTATAAGTACCTCAGTGGTAATAACGCCGCTATCTGGCATGTTGTTTAGGGTCAGAGAATCACTGTCTTGAACATAGTCTCCCTCGCCCAATAGCTGGCCATTAATCTGTACTGACTGAAGATCTAAATCTGCACTGCCATGAAATACAATTACCGAATCTTGCTCAGTACTCTGAGGATTGCGCTCAACCCTCAAAGTCGTTGTTACTCTGGTGCTATGTTCACCTAAGTCAAACACTAAATCCGTTTTGTTAATTAGGAATGGGCTGACTTTATAGTCGTTCAGATAAATGGTTTGCGGTGCTGGGTCTCTCATGTAGAAAATCCTTTTTACTTTAGGCGGTGAACTTAACATTGTAAGCAGTGAACTTGCGCATATTGATAACACCAGTATCCATAATTAGGTACTGACCTTTTATGCCCTGGAGAATGCCTTCTACCAATGGCTGTTTGTCGAGATTCAAACTTTTTACTTTCTCGGGAAACTGCTCGACCGGAAATTTAATGTCGGTGATGGTTTCATTATATAAACGCTGCAATGCTTGCAGGCCATGTTCCTGTTCGAGAAACTCTAAGCCCTCTTCTGACTTGGCCATTAATTCATCGCGCAACAGGTGCAAATCCACAAACTCTGAGTCGCCTTTTAACATTTTCTGCCAATGGGTCTTGTCGGCAATATGCTCACGGAGACAGTCTTCAACCAGACCCGCCTGATAGCGAGTCTGCACTCTAAAGATAGGTAACCCCTGAGTGG
The DNA here is from genome assembly GCA_002335945.1 of Porticoccaceae bacterium UBA1989. Lineage (GTDB taxonomy): Bacteria > Pseudomonadota > Gammaproteobacteria > Pseudomonadales > Porticoccaceae > HTCC2207. The sequence continues at coordinate 64,422 of DDDD01000088.1, read as the reverse complement.
CGCCCTGATCTATCCAGCGCGTCGGCAGCTGTGTGCCTCGGGTAATACCCACTTTAACGCCAGAGGTATTAGACAGATACACGAAGTGGTCGGTGAAACAAAACTTCTCGCCCCATTCTGGATCGCGACAGGTGCCATGATGAAAATGACATTTTTCTGGGCTCATAATGCAGGTGTCGCACTGAGGCAATTTAGTAAAGCAGGGATAGCAGTAACCCTGACTAAAACTTTTCTTTGAACGGCGACCACAGTGGATGCAATGAATATCACCCAGATGCTCTATGGAAATAGGCTTGCCAATCAATGTATTCATGGGAATACGCTGGTCATCTAAGGGAAGCTGGTAATCAACTCTGCCCTCGGCATCAAGGGTTGCTTCCATTTTTGCGAGATGGCCTGAGGCTTCAACTGACATTAAATTTTCCACTTTATAGGGGTTTCTTCTGGCACCTCAGGTGCGCAGGCGGTCGTTTTTGGTGGCACGTAACCGGTACGTTGATCTGCGGGCTTGCGCTCGTCATAGGCAATCACGGCCTGAATACAGAGCTCTTTTTGACCGCCTATCAGCACCCGACCATCTGGCCATTTACCCACTTCGATGGCGCGCTTAAGGCTTTCGTAAACCTCCGGGGTAATGCTGTCGAGAAGCTGCTTTAAATCCATACTGACTACCCTTTTTTAAATCTATTGATAAGACCAAAGATAGCGCCCAATAACATACCAATTACCAGTCCGCCCAAATGGGCAGCGTTCGCCACCCCTACCCCTAACAGCAAGTCGAGAATGCCGGTCATGCACACCAATAGCCAACCCAACATAAAGCCAACAATGCCCGGGGGCAGGTGTAGCAGTGGATGGGGCCACATCTTATTTTTAATCCAGATATAGCCCAGCAGTGCATAGACCACTCCTGACATACCGCCAAAATACACCGTGCCAGACCAGATAAACTGCGCCATATTCGAAAAAATGCCGCTCAACAGCACTAGTAATATTAGATGTAATGAGCCAGCCAGCTCCTCAATTCGGCCGCCGAGCATGCTCAGCCAGAGGCTATTAAAGACCAGATGAACCAAGCCAAAATGCAGGAATATAGGTGTGATCAGACGCCAGTATTCCCCTGAGGCTAGGTTGCCGAAAAATAGAACAGGCTGTAGCTGTGGGAAAAAGGAGCTGATCAGACCACCGAGCAGGCTGGCGATAATCAGTATCGTCACCGCGGGATGCTGTCTGGCGGCCAGTAGCCAATTGAGCTGTTGCGACATGCTGTTAAAGAGTCCGTTTGATCAGTGGTTTATCTTTTTACGCCGAGCCGACTTCCCCAGCCCAACTTTGACCGACAAACACCGTAAAAATTATTATCTTTGGGATGAATTAACTGAATATCGTTGGCGTGCTTGCGAATGGTAATAACATCACCAGGTTCAGTCGTAAAGTCATTATGACCATCACAGGTAACCAATGGATGCAGTTCATTTCGCGAGCTAACCCGCAGTTCAATCTGTGCATTGCCATGCAGGGCAATGGGCCGACTACTCAATGTGTGGGGGTTTAATGGCACCACCACAATGGCGTCCAGCTCAGGGAATAATAAGGGGCCACCTGCAGATAATGCATAGGCTGTAGAGCCGGTCGGCGTGGCCACAATAAGTCCATCGGAGCGCTGGCTGTAGACGAATTCGCCATCGACATAGAGTTCGAAGGTCATCATACGCACAGACATACCGGGATGCAGCACGATGTCATTGAGTGCCGTGCCTGTGCCAATTTCTTGGCCATTACGGGTGACGGTGGTCTCCAGCATAAAGCGCCGAGTCTGCTTATATTCGCCGTTGAGTACCGGCATAACACGGGCTTCTATTTCGTCTGGGGATATATCTGTGAGAAAGCCGAGCCGTCCGCGGTTAATGCCCAGAAGGGGAATACCGCTAGCCGCCATCTTGCGGCAGGCACTCAGCATGCTTCCATCACCGCCTACGACGATGCCCAAATCAATGGCACCGGCAAATTCTTCAATGGGCAATGTTTTGTCCACAGGCCAATCAACTAACTTGGCAGCCTGTTCTTCGTAGACAACTTCGCGGCCCTGTGAGACCAGGAAAGACTCTAGCTTGTGCAGAGACTCTTTGACCTCGGCAACATCAAGGCTACCGAGTAATCCTATGCGCTTAAAATGTGACATATAGTGGCTTCCAAAACTGTTGCGATAATTATACCTGCTGTGAGATGAATTCACTCACTTTGAGGCATAATAGTGTTTTGGTTATGTTGGGGTGGTTATTCTTGCGTAGGCGAGAATCTGCTAGAGGTCCCAGCCTTCGCTGGGATGACGTTAGTTCGCTGGGATGACCGTGCTTTGTTGGGGTGGCGTTGCCTCGCTGGGATTATGTTGCCTTGCTGGCATGAAAAATTTTGGAGAATAGAGATATGCAGACAAATACTGTTGTTTTAATCGGTATGCCGGGGGCAGGAAAAAGTACTCTGGGTATCCTGCTGGCCAAAGAGCTGGGGCTCGACTTCATTGATACGGATGTCAGCATTCAGGTGCGCGAGGGTAAAACCCTGCAACATATCAGTGACGAAAAGGGTTATCTGGCCCTTCGGGATATCGAAGAGCAGGTGCTACTGACTGAGAATATTACTGGCAAGGTGGTTTCTACGGGTGGCAGCGCGGTCTACTCCGACGCGGGCATGGCCCATTTAAAGCAGGATTCTGTGGTGGTTTTTCTTGATGTGCCCCTCGCTGAGTTGGAGCAGAGAATTTCTAACTTTAGTACTAGAGGTATTGCCCGCCGTCCAGATCAAAGCTTTGATGATCTATTTGACGAGCGCTCTACCCTGTATCAACGCTATGCAGATATTCGCCTTGATTGCAGCAGCCTCAGTGTCGACGAGGTGCTGCAAAAAACACTGGCTGCGCTAGCTTAAGAGCCTTTTACTTCAACAGTTCTTATCTTAAAACAGTATTCATCGACTCGCTGATGTAATCGATATTACTCGAGTTAATACCTGCCAAGTTCACGCGAGTAGACGAAACAATATAGATACCAAACTCCTCACGCAGTCGATCTAGCTGCGGGGTGGTTATACCCAAAAATGAGAACATTCCTTTCTGCTGCTCGATATGGCTAAAGTCCACACCAGCTGAATTGCCCTGAATACCATTAGTTAGCAAGGTACGCATAGACTTAATACGCAACCGCACCTCTTCCAACTCAGCCTGCCAGTTAGCGCGCAACTGCTGGTCACCCAGTATTAGCGAGACCAAAAGCGCACCGTGAGCCGGTGGCATGGAGTAGATTTGTCGGGCGATAGACATAGCCTGACTAGCAACAATCTCTGCTTGCTGTGAATTCTCGGCAATAAACGTAATCGACCCTGTGCGCTCACGATAGAGGCCAAAGTTCTTTGAACAGGATGAGGCAATAACCAGCTCTGGTAATCTATCGGCCATCATTCGCATACCATAGGCATCTTCATCAAGCCCATCACCCAGCCCCTGGTAGGCCGTGTCAATAAACGGAATAAAACCGCGCTCTAAGGCGAGGTCTGCAATCTGATCCCACTGCTCATGGGTAAGGTCGGCACCAGTTGGGTTATGGCAGCAGCCATGCAGTAGCACCATATCGCCGGCAGGTACCTGGCGTAAGGTTTCCATCATGGCGTCACTATTGATCTGATGAGTCGCCATATCGTAATAGGGATATTCTTTGATCTCAAAACCGGCACTGCCAAGCAGTGGAATATGGTTTGGCCAGGTGGGTACGCCGACCCAAAGTTTGGCTGAGGGAGTCGCGCGCTGAATAACTTCCGCCCCAACGCGCAATGCACCAGAACCACCTGGGGCCTGAATACTTTTGACGCGGCCTGAACTAAGAATGCTGTGATCAGCACCAAATATAAGGCTCAACATGCGTTGATTATAATCTGGATCACCGGCTATACCCTGATAAGACTTGGTAAGTTCAAGCTCCATCAGCTTAGCTTCTGCTTCTTTTACCGAGGCCATTACTGGTGTACGTCCGCGATCATCCTGATAAACACCCACACCCAGATCAATTTTTGTCTCGCGGGTATCGGCACGAAATGCGGCCATTAATCCTAAAATTGGGTCCATGCCAATTGGCTTTAACGTTTCAAACATTATTTTTTCCTAAGAATGAATTTTTAACGGGGGGGATTCTACTATGATTTGAGGGATTTGTTCAGGAGTTTGCGTCAAGAAAACCCGTTACCAAGTTATTAAAGACATCGGGCTTTTCCGCATGAAGCCAATGCCCTACGCCGGAAATCATCTCTAACTGAAAGTTGGGAAACAATGCCTTGATAACCGGCTGATGCTTCTCCTGAATATAGGCCGAGGCCTCCCCTTT
>DDDD01000088.1:53162-60039 GCA_002335945.1 Porticoccaceae bacterium UBA1989 | reverse complement strand
ATTGAATCCATATTGAGCTTTAGACCGAATTCTCCATCTGCCTTGCGGGCAAGGTTTTTAAGTAGGAAGGCTCGGGTCATGGGGTCAGCGACATATTCTGCCAGTAACTCATCAGCCTCTCTGCGACTGGTAACCTGCAATCCAGCCAGTGCAGACAGGGCATCAAGCACAGGGGCATTATTGGTCTGGGGATAATTTACCGGGGATATATCAGCAACGACCAGCTGGCTTACCAACTGTGGGCTGTTTAAGGCAACCTGCATCGCTATTTTGCCACCCAGAGAATGGCCAATAAGAATGGCGCTGGGCAGGTTGAGGTCATGCATCAATTCAACAATATCGGCGGCCATCAGGTTGAGATCCATCTCAGCTTCATGAGGTGAATCTCCATGGTTGCGCAGATCCACACTAAGAACACGATGACTCTGCGCCAGTACCTTGGCCAGATTGCCAAGATTACTGAGAGAGCCAAACATACCATGCATCAGAATAACTGCTGAGCCACTTCCCTGGTCGGTATAGTTTAATTTCATTGGTTAATTAGGATGCCTCACCCAATGATTGACGATTGCGGTACCTGTCTTTGTTTTTACGACCCTGCTCATAGAGTTTGGGACGCAAACGGCGACGCAGCGTAGGAAAAAGATAGCTCAATGTCGTTAGCTTACCGCTCTTAGCGGGCAGTGAAATCTCAATTTCTTCTCCAGAGGCAATACTGATCACAGCTTCTGCAACCTGCTCTGCTGTGCTCATTGGCTGGGAGAAAACAATATCTTCAACCTTATCGATCTCATCCATAATAAAGCCGGTGTCGATCGGGCCTGGGGAAACCACACCCACATTGATGCCAGACTCCTTTAACTCGTCAGCTAACGCATAGCTAAAGGCGCGCAGACCCGCTTTGGTACCAGAATAAGTTGCAGCACCCTGAAGTGGCGCACGGCCTGCAAGTGAACCAATATTTACAATGGCGCCAGATCCGGCGCGTTGGAGATAGGGAATAGCCGCACAGGACAACACCATCGGCGCGCGCAGATTAATATCTACCATGGACGCCACATCATTCGGGTCGATGGTTTCAAGATCACCCCTAGTGTGCATGCCAGCATTGTTCACCACCACATGCACAGCACCAAACTTGGTTTCGGCTTTCTTGAGTAGTTTTATGCACTGAGCAGTATCGGCAACATCCATCACGCTGGTCATTACTTCACAGATTGGACGCAACTCTTTAGCAATAGCATTGAGTCCTGCACGGCCACGAGCAATAAGTACCAATTTGGCATTTTGCGCGGCAAATGCCCTTGCACAGGCAGCACCAACTCCGGCTGAAGCGCCTGTAATAATTACGGTCTTACCGGAAAAAATACTGCTCATGGGAAAATTCCTGTTATTTTTTATAAAAGTGATTTTAAGTTATTAACTATACGTGATTCTATAGATCGTCCAACTATTTTACGCTGTATTAACCCAACAAATCAGTAAGCGCTAAATCCAGATTAGGATACTGAAACTCAAAGCCGCTGTCTTTAAGTTTTTTAGGCACGACAGATTGGCCCTGTAATAGTAGTTCCTCCCCCATTTCTCCAAACAACAGTTTAACCACAGGTGCAGGCATGGTGAAAATAGCTGGGCGCTTGAGTGCTGCACCCAGGGCCTTACTAAACTGTCGGTTGGTCGCCGGATTAGGTGCGGTGGCATTCACCGGCCCGCTCAAATTTTTATTGTCGACGCAGTGCATTATTAAGCTGAGCATATCTTCAATATGCACCCAGGACATCCACTGCTCACCGGTGCCCATTGGCCCGCCTAAGGCCAGTTTGAAGGCCGGCAACATTTTCGCCAGAGCGCCCTCATCACCTAACACTATGCCGGTGCGTAAATAACAAACCCTGCAACCCAGCTTTTCAAACTTAGCGGCGCTGGCCTCCCAGTCGCTGCACAGGCGATGAGAAAAACAGTCTGTGCCTGTTGCACTCTCATCCACAGAATGCTCGCCCGGCCCATAGTAACCAATGGCCGAACCACTAATAAGTACGCTGGGTTTCAGATCACGGGCACTAAAAAACGTATAGAGATCGGTGGTGGTGCCAACTCGGCTGTCGATAAAATTCTGTTTACGAGCTTCGGTCCAACGACCTTCTGCCAAGGGCTGACCTGCCAAATTAACCACAGCCTCAATGGCTAGATCAGGGTTCAGGTCAGACAGTCTTTCGATAAGCTGGACTGCTGGGGGCAGTTTTTTGGCGGCAGCTTTTGAATTGCGTGTCAACACAATTACCTGCCAGCCCGTATCCAAGGCTCGCTGACAGAGGTTTCGACCAATAAAGCCGGTGCCTCCAGTGACTAAAATAGTTGCCATGCTCATCCCCAATTAGCGGTATTTCAATATTAGACACCGGTGATTACGTAAAATAAACCCGATAAGCCCACAATCTTTTCTTTGCTCCATGGAACTCGAGTTGGTAACATTATGTCTTCAAGTTTAACCCCTTTTAATTCAACAAACCAAGGCACCCTCCTATGAGTCTTGCTGATAAAGTATTGGCCGCAAACAACGATCTTCCCATTCGCAGCGATGAGCCTGTGCACAGCGGTAAAGTCCGCTCCGTGTACTGGCTGACAGAGGCCGACAGCCGCCGCCTGATTGCAGAGCATAACTACGATGTCGCCCCTGATTCACCACTGGCAATTATGGTTATCAGTGACCGTATCTCCGCCTTTGAATGCATCTGGCATGGTGAAGGCGGAATTCAGGGTGTACCCGGCAAAGGCGCCGCGCTCAATGCCATTTCTAATCAGTGGTTCAAGATGTTTCGTGAACAGGGTCTGGCAGATAGCCATATTTTAGATGTGCCCCATCCTTTGGTGTGGATTGTTCAAAAAGCCAAACCCGTAATGATCGAAGCCATTTGCCGCCAATATATTACGGGCTCTATGTGGCGCTCCTATGCCAAAGGCGAGCGGGATTTCTGCGGCATTAGCCTTCCCGATGGTTTGGAAAAAGATCAGGCACTGCCCGAGCTACTTATCACGCCGTCCACCAAAGGTATTCTCAAGGATATTCCCGGTGTGCCCGAGGTTGATGATGTGAATGTGTCACGGGCCGATATCCTCAATAACTATGAGCGCTTTCAGTTTAAATCTACCGCTGATATTGATGTCTACGAAAAGCTACTCAGCGAAGGCTTTGATGTGATTAGCCAAGAGCTGGCAAAACTCGACCAGATATTTATTGATACCAAGTTTGAGTTTGGCTATGTCACCGACAAAGCTGGCAACGAAAAGCTTATCTATATGGATGAAGTTGGCACACCAGATTCATCACGCATTTGGGATGGTCCTTCCTACAGAGAGGGTAAGATTGTAGAGAACTCTAAAGAGGGTTTTCGTCAGCTGTTACTTAATCACTTTCCCGATCCGGATATTCTGCTGGATAAAAATCGAATGGAAGAACGTCTGGCCCTGGCCGCCGATAACGCGCTGCCAGAGTCTGTGATTATGGAAGTATCCAATACCTATGTCAGTCTGGCTGAAAAGATTACCGGCGAGCCTTTGGTAATATCCGATAATCCCAAGGCTGAGATTATTCAGATACTGGGCGAAAAGTACGGACTGATTGATTAAGGCCAACGCTTTCTCTCTCGCAGCGCCTGCCTCTCTATCTAAGGCAGCGCGCTGTAGCCTTAGCCCCCTGTAGCCTTACCGTCTTACCGTCTTACCGTTTACCGTCTTACCGTCTTACCGTCTTACCGTCTTGCCAGCGAAGGCTGGCATCTATGAACTCCAGCCTTCTCTAAAATCTAACATTCAATAATATTGACCGGCACTTCTAATACATGCATTGCCAGACCACCACGAGAGGTTTCTTTATACTTCTTGTGCATATCTTCACCGGTCTTGCGCATGGTTTGAATCACCTTATCTAAGGAAACAAAGTGCGAGCCATCACCGCGCATCGCCATGCGCGCGGCATGAATGGCTTTTACGGCACCCATCGCATTGCGTTCAATACAGGGTACCTGCACCAGACCACCCACAGGATCGCAGGTTAGACCCAGATTGTGCTCCATACCAATCTCTGCAGCATTCTCTACCTGAGCCGGTGTCCCGCCCAGTGCTTCAGCAAGAGCGCCAGCTGCCATAGAGCAGGCAGAACCCACCTCTCCCTGACAGCCAACCTCGGCACCACTAATACTGGCGTTCTTTTTATACAGAATTCCAATCGCCGATGCTGTAAGCAGAAATCTCACTACCGCCTCATCTGTGGCATTGGGTACAAATCGCATAAAGTAATGTAGCACCGCCGGAATAATGCCCGCTGCACCGTTAGTCGGTGCTGTCACCACTCGGCCACCTGCTGCGTTTTCTTCGTTCACGGCCAAGGCATAGAGCGTCACCCAATCCAATACACTCAATGGATCTGACAGGGCAGCTTCTGGCTGGCTTAACAGTTGCTGATGTAGTTCTCGAGCACGGCGCGGCACATTGAGCCCGCCAGGTAAGATGCCGCCATTAGTGATGCCGTTGGTCACGCAGCTTTGCATCACGGACCAAAGGTTCATTAAACCATCTCGTGTTTCTTGCTCTGGGCGCCAGGCCTTTTCATTTTCCAACATCAGGTCGGAAATGCTCAGGCTGTGCTCTTTGCAAAGCGCCAGTAATTCGAAGGCTGAATCAAAGGGATAGGCCGTCACTCGACTATCTTCAATAATACAGTCGGCTTCTGAGGCCGAATCATCCACAACAAAACCGCCACCCACGGAATAAAAGGTGCGCTTGGTAAGCTCATTACCCTGGTGATCAAAGGCGGTAAATATCATGCCATTGGAATGAAACGGCAATACTTTGCGACGGTGTAAGAAAAAATCGCGGTCATGATTGTAATCAATACTGTGGCTACCGCAGAGAGCCAGGCGATGATTCTCACGAATAGCTGCCACTCGCTTGGCTATTGAGGGTACATCAACCGAATCGGGCATCTCCCCTTCCAGACCTAAGAGCACCGCTTTGGGTGTGCCGTGGCCTTTGCCCGTTGCCCCCAAAGAGCCAAACATCTCGGCCATAATGCGACCGACCTGAGGCAATAGACCCGAGGATTCTAACCCCTGGGCAAATTGATTGGCGGCCAGCATTGGGCCCACGGTATGTGAACTAGAAGGGCCGATACCAATCTTAAATAAATCAAATGCACTAATGGCCATAGCTACTTTTTAATACCTCAAATCTCTAGTGGTGAAACACAGATCCTAAACGAAAACTATAGACCTAAATTAGCCTTGCTGCGGGCAATTAAAGCCTGTCTTAAGCACTTATAATAAGGCTCACATCAAACCCTAGGTTCAGCGGAGCATGGTAATTAACTCGCCCAGTTAGCACCCTGAGTAAAAACGACCCCAGCATAGCCATAACCGACCAAGCTAGCCAACAAAAGGGCTTGCAGCTATTACATTTACTAGAGGTTTCCGGTAGAGTCAGTTTTTTATCAAAATTGATGTGAACCACAATGACTGAACAACAGAGTATCAATATCGACGCACGCAAATTATTCAACCTAGGCTCAAACTTACTGGTAGCCGGATTTATCCGTCAGAAACCAGAAGATGCCAAAAAGCTGTTTAAGGAACTCAAACAGGGTACAAGAGTGCAAGCCGGAGAGCTGAAGGCAGAACAGTCAGGTGCCACTATCCCTATTAAGTTGGAGTTAGAGCGCAGTGAATATCGCGGTCAGTTTAACTACCCAAACTTTGAAATGTCTCTCAAGTCTCTACTGCAGAAATTTGATACCGAGGTGCGTAAAGACAAAGAGCTCAAAGATCTGCATACAATGACCAACGAAGCCAACGGCGGTATTTTGTTTAACTTGCCCAGCGGTGTTCAGACTGGCGAACATATTAATGTGCTAATGATGTCTGTTGAGCCCTTTGATGATTGCCTCGTAGTGCGACTGATGTTTATGAATCCCGATCAGTTCCAGTCATAGTTCAAGCGCAGCCAACCCAAAAAGTCGATAGGACTTCTTAGATGAATAGTCATCTTTTAGATTTTAGTCAGAAACTTGCAGCGATCATGCCGGAAATCGGCAGCGATCGTTTGCCGCGTCTGCTCATCAGCATGCTTAAAACGTTGGTGCCTTTCGACAATGCGGTGATCCTACATTATCGCCGTGATGTGACCCCAGTGGTTCACTACAACGATATTCCCACCCAAGAGCGCGAAACCCAGATCGATGGATTTGTGAACAGTGCCTTTATTCTTGACCCCTTCTATCGCGCCGCAGTTGATCAGCGTATATCTGGCTTTCATCGGCTCAGCGATTTGGCGCCTGAGGGCTTCGAGAAAACCGAATACTATCGCAGCTATTTTAAGCACACCGACATAAACGATGAAGTCGGCTACATCATTCATCTGTCCCCGTCTCAGTTTATGAATATATCCCTGAGCCGCATGACGTTGACTCAGCGCTTTAATCGCACCCAGATCAGTATCCTAAACGATATTAATGATGTTATTGAAGCCATCTGCAAGCAGCATTGGAATGCCGAGGTGCAGAGCAATGCCAGTCAGGAGAATCAGCTTCCGGGGCAACTGGATAGCGCCCTAAAATATTTTGGCACTGCCTACTTAACCGATCGAGAATCTCAGGTGGTGCAGCTGTTCTTGCATGGCCACTCGACCAAATCCATTGCCGAGCGCCTAGGCATTTCACCCGAGACAGTGAAACTGCACCGTAAAAACAGCTATGCCAAGCTGGATGTTTCTTCGCAGGCCGAGCTGTTTTATCTGTTTATTGATTCATTGGCGAGCCTGACAAGCTACTCCGGCGGTGACCCGCTGGTTGGGTATTTGTAAGCCCAGCGAAGGAACGTCACCCCAG
>DDDD01000088.1:0-53065 GCA_002335945.1 Porticoccaceae bacterium UBA1989 | reverse complement strand
CGAAGGCTGGGGCTGGGGCTGGGATCTCTACCCAAACACCACCCTATCATCCTCAACATTCCCAACTATCTCCGCCCCGGGCGCAAACTGCCCCGACAAAATACTCTCGGCCAGAGGGTTTTCAATCAACCGCTGAATCACACGTTTTAGAGGTCGAGCGCCGTACACCGGATCAAAACCCGCCTCAAGAAGCTTATCTAATACGGTGTCACTAAGCTTTAACCTCAGCTCATGTTCGGCCAGGCGCTTACTGAGCAGTTCTATTTGAATACTGGCAATACCGCGCAACTGATCTTTGGCCAGTGGATGGAACACCACCACTTCATCCACACGGTTAATAAACTCGGGGCGGAAATGGCCACTGACCACATCCATCACCGCTGACTTCATCACCTCATAGTTCTCTTCACCGGCCAGCATTTGAATCACGTCGGAGCCAAGGTTAGAGGTCATGACGATAACGGTATTTTTAAAGTCTACGGTGCGCCCCTGACCATCGGTTAATCGACCGTCATCAAGCACCTGCAACAAAATATTAAACACATCTGGGTGCGCTTTTTCGACTTCATCTAATAGCAGTACAGAATAGGGTCGACGACGTACCGCTTCAGTGAGATACCCGCCCTCTTCATAACCCACATAACCGGGAGGTGCACCAATTAGCCTTGCTACAGAGTGTTTTTCCATAAACTCTGACATATCAATGCGTACCATGGCGTCTTCGCTATCAAATAAAAATTCAGCGAGAGATTTACATAGCTCGGTCTTACCGACACCCGTTGGCCCTAAAAACAAAAAGGATCCATTGGGTCGGTTGGGGTCCGCCAAACCGGCACGCGAACGGCGCACCGCATTGGAGACCGCAACCACTGCCTCGCTCTGGCCCATTACACGTTTGTGCAATGAGTCTTCCATTCGCAGTAATTTATCTCGCTCACCTTCGAGCATTTTACTCACAGGAATGCCCGTCCACTTGGCGACCACCTCGGCAATCTCTTCCTCGGTGACTTTATTTCTTAGCAGGCGCTTTTCAGTCTGGGCTTCGCTGCTGGCACTGAGGAGCTGCTTTTCCAATTCAGGAATAATGCTGTATTGAATCTGCGCCATTTTTTCAAGATCACCCGAACGGTGGGCGGCTTCGAGGTTTACCTTGGCCTGCTCAAGCTCGGCTTTAATATGGGTAGCACCTTGCATAGAGGCTTTTTCGGCTTTCCATATCTCTTCGAGATCGGCGTATTCTCTACTCAGTTCAGCAATATCATCCTCGAGTTTCTGCTGTCGTTTCCGCGAGGCCTCATCTTTATCTTTCTTAACCGCTTCGCGTTCGATCTTGAGCTGAATAAGACGTCTCTCTAAGCGATCCATCTCTTCCGGCTTAGAATCAATCTCCATACGAATACGACTGCCGGCCTCGTCAATAAGATCGATGGCTTTATCCGGTAACTGTCGGTCGGTGATATAACGCTGGGAGAGTTTGGCCGCGGCAACAATGGCACTGTCGGTAATCTCAACACCATGGTGAACTTCGTAGCGCTCTTTGAGGCCACGCAATATAGCTACTGTATCTTCTTCGCTGGGCTCTTCGACCAGTATTTTTTGGAAGCGTCGCTCCAGCGCCGCATCTTTTTCAATATACTTTCGATACTCATCCAAGGTAGTGGCACCCACGCAGTGCAATTCACCACGGGCCAATGCTGGCTTTAACATATTGCCCGCATCCATGGCGCCCTCGGCTTTACCCGCGCCCACCATGGTGTGAATTTCATCTATAAATAAAATGATCTGCCCTTCCTGCTTGGACAGATCTTTAAGTACGGCTTTTAAGCGCTCTTCAAAGTCGCCACGGAATTTTGCGCCGGCGAGTAATGCACCCAAGTCTAGGGTCAATACACGTTTGCCCTTCAATCCTTCAGGCACCTCGCCATTAATAATCCGCTGGGCCAATCCCTCAACAATGGCAGTTTTTCCCACGCCGGGTTCGCCAATAAGTACGGGGTTATTTTTGGTACGGCGCTGCAATACCTGAATAGTGCGACGAATTTCGTCATCCCGACCAATCACTGGGTCAAGCTTTCCGGCCTCGGCTCGCTCAGTGAGGTCAATGGTGTATTTGTCCAATGCTTCCCGCTGGGTCTCTGCATCTGGATCGTTGACATTATCACCACCACGAACAGATTCGATGGCGGCTTTTGCCTTGCGCACATCACCGAATTTAGCCAGGGTTTTACCCAGCAGCCCCTTATCTTCGAGGGCAGCCATCAATAGAATTTCGCTGGAAATATACTGATCGCCTTTTTGCTGTGCGGCGCGATCCGCCATATTCATTAAACGACCTAGGTCCTGAGAAAGGTTTGCTTCACCTGTGGGTGAGCTAACCTTGGCCACCTGATCTAGCTGACTATTAAGGGCCTCTTGCAGTCCTACAACATCAAAACCTGCACGATTGAGAATGGGTCTAATACTGCCAGCCTGCTGGTTTAGCAGGGCTAATAATAGGTGCACAGGCTCGATCGCCGAATGATCATTACCCACAGCAATGGACTGGGCATCTGCCAGTGCGGTTTGCAGCTGATTGGTCAATTTATCTATACGCATGGTTAGTCCTTTATGTGTTTTATTCTTGCCTGTTACATTATTTGGGGACTACTGACCGGTTTTCAATGGCTGATGCCCATCGGTTGATGTATATCAAGCTTATAGGCGAGATCAAATAAGTATTTTTAACCCACAAAAAAGCCCCGCCAGATGGCAGGGCTTTTTGTAAATCATGCGCTTAGATAATTACGTTTACCTAGGCTTGATTAAGTGCCGTGGTCATTTCAATAACTGCTTTCTTACCATCGCCATACACCATCAAGGTGTGGTCCATTGCGAACAACGGGTTGGGTAATCCAGCAAAACCTGGGCTTAGTGAACGCTTGATCACCACCACATTTCTGGCTTTGTCGACATTCAGAATTGGCATACCGTAGATTGGGCTACCCTCTGCATCACGGGCCATTGGATTAGTCACATCGTTGGCACCAATAACAATCACCACATCGGTATCTTCAAATGTCGGGTTAATTCTATCCATCTCAACCAGCTTGTCGTAAGGAACCTCGGCTTCGGCAAGCAGTACATTCATATGCCCTGGCATACGACCTGCAACCGGGTGAATACCATATTCAACTTCAACACCCTTGGCTTCCAATGCATCGGCTAGTTCGCGGACTGCGTGCTGAGCTTGGGCCATGGCCATACCATAACCGGGCACAATAACAACGCGTTGGGCGATTTCTAGCATTAGCGCGACTTCATCTGGCTGGGCGCTCTTTACCTTACCCGCATAGACTTCGTCTGCATCAATAGTTTCACCACCAGCAGCCATTTTACCAAACAGCACATTGGCCAGTGAACGGTTCATCGCCACACACATAATCTGGGTGAGAATTAAACCCGAGGTACCCACTAGGGAACCGGCAATAATAAGTACCGTGTTGCCCAGAATAAATCCGGCCAGGGCAGCGGCTATACCTGAATAAGAATTTAACAGTGCAATAACCACCGGCATATCTGCGCCGCCAATAGGCATCACTAGGAACAGGCCGAGTAATAAGGCGATTCCAACCAAAGCCAACATAGCTGCCATATTGCCTGGGTTCATCACCACCGCGGCCACTGAAGCCAGTGCTGCTAGGAACAACAGCGCATTACCGATGGGACCACCAGGTAAGCCATAGCTGTTTTTCATCAATTCTTGAAGCTTGGCAAAGGCAACAAAGCTACCACTCAGAGTAACCGCGCCAATCATGACGGTGAGGCCAATAGCAATCAGTGCGATCGTGCCCTCTGGGCCAACCCCAAACGCACTACTGTCAGCAATCACTGGAACTAGCATATCTGCCATGGAGGTGGGAGCCGCGCCAATAGTGCTGAAGTACTCGGCCAGCGCGATGGTCAGTGAAGCACCACCACCAAAACCATTAAGCAGGGCAACCATCTGCGGCATAGAGGTCATTTGAATACGCAGGGCCATTACGGCGCCAACGATTGAACCAACCGCCACGCCCGCCACAATGAAGCGATAGTCGACATCGTTTATGGTCAGGAGGGTAACTGCTACGGCCAATAACATGCCCAGTGCTGACAGCATATTGCCGCGCACTGCCGTCTTTGGTTTAGTCAGGCCTTTAATGCCGAGAATAAACAGTACGCCGGCAATCAGGTAGATAAAATTAATTAGATTAGGGTTCATCGCTTACTTCCTCTTAAACATGGCAAGCATGCGATTGGTTACAAGATAGCCACCCACTACGTTAATAGTGGCCAGTGTCACCGCGATAAAACCCAGCACATTGACGAGCATGGGCGAGCCATTGCTGCCTGCAGCTAACAGTGCGCCAACCAGTGTAATGCCAGATACCGCATTGGTGCCCGACATCAACGGCGTGTGCAACGTGGGTGGGACCTTGGTGATCAGTTCAACACCGAGAAATAACGACAGCACAAATAGCGCCAGTAATAGAATCAGGATTTCCATGATTTATGCCCCTTCTTTCTGTAATTGTGGCTGCAGCTCTGGCAGGTTGAGTAACTTGCGCATATGCGGATGTGGAACCTCGCCCTCATGGGCAACAACGGTACCGGCAACAATCTCATCGTTAAAATCAAGACTGAGGTTACCCTCATCGTCGAGAATCAACTCAAGTAATGTCTGCATGTTTTTACCCAGCATCTGGCTGGCGTGATAAGCCAATTCTGAGGGCACATTTTCTGGCCCCAAAATAGTCACATGATGAGCAACCACTGTTTTACCCTGTTCGGTAAGGTCACAGTTACCACCGCGCTCGGCGGCCAGATCGACAATCACAGATCCAGGCTTCATGGCTTTAACCATATCTTCGGTCACCAGAATCGGTGACTTGGCGCCGGGGATTGCCGCTGTGGTAATAATAATATCTTGCTGAGCCACTACTTCGGTCATCAACTCACGCTGACGACGCAGGAAATCTTCGCCCTGCTCCTTCGCATAGCCACCAGCACCTTCAGACTCGCCAGTATCTAGGTCCAGCTCGACAGGCTTGGCACCGACTGACAGGATTTGCTCGCGAGCCGCGGGACGCACATCATAGGCTTCAACCACAGCACCGAGACGCTTGGCCGTTGCACAGGCCTGCAAGCCCGCCACACCAACACCCATAATAAGTACGCGCGCTGGTTTTAAGGTACCGGCGGCGGTCATCAGCATGGGGAAAATTCGTGGCGCTGCAGAGGCACCCATTAGCACGGCTTTATAGCCCGCCAAGGTAGCCATGGAAGAGAGTACATCCATACTCTGGGCACGGCTGATACGAGGCACCAGCTCCAGAGCAATGGCAGTGGCACCCTTGGCCGCAACTGCTTGCGCTGCCTGGGGCGATGCCAATGGATCCATCATGCCGATAATCAGCTGGCCCTTGCGGATAAGCGCCAGATCATCGTCACTGTTTTCATTATTTGAGCCGAAGCTCTGAACTTGCAAAATAATATCTGCACTGGCAAATATCTCTGCGCGATCTGCGGTGATGGTTGCGCCCGCAGCCGTGTATTCTGCATCTGGGTAGCCTGCTGCACTACCGGCATTTGCTTGAATAAGTACCTTTACGCTTTTGTCAGTCAGAGACTGGACATTAGCAGGGGACATGGCGACACGTTTCTCACCGGTTTTGATTTCCGAAGGAATCCCGATTATCACTCAATTCTCCTAATTTTTAGATATAAAAATAAACTATTAAAGTAAGGGCAAGATACTAACAAAATCTATCCCCGTTACCAGACGCCGTTACCGAATAACGACTATTTAAAGATCAGTATTTCGGTTGTGATCTCCAGCAACTGCATCTCAAAACATTCTAGATCCTTTCATCAAAAACACTATACATTAAATTAACAAACAGTCGAGATTGTTTTATAGGGGGTTCAACGATTACATCCGTTAGTTAGTGCTTCGCCAAGCTCTCAAAAACAACAACATCTACATCTACATCAGAGCACAGGCCATTCGGGAAACGCCATTGGGAATTGGAATGCCGAATGCCGAATGCCGAGGTATAACTCCAGCGCTACTAGCTTGGGCGGGTAACCGAGAAATCAGCCAGCTCGCTCATCACTGTTTTAAACTGACTGTTGGGCAGTCCCTCCAGCGCCTGTTTGGCGAGATCCGCTTCCATCTGTGCACGCTCTAGGCTGTAGGCAATACCACCAGAAGTGTTCACTGCTTCGAGGACAACCGAGAAATTTTCCGTACTCTTGTTTTCTATCGCACTACAAATCAGTGCTCGCTGGTGAGCATCAACCTTGTCTCGGGCAAAAATTAGCGGCAAGGTCATTTTGCCCTCTGCTAGGTCAGCGCCAACATTTTTACCTATGCTCTGCGCATCACCCTGGTAGTCCAGCACGTCGTCAACAATTTGAAACGCCATCCCCAGATGCTTGCCATAATCGGCCATCGCACTCTGATCTACACCGGCTAGGTGCGCGCCCGTCTGAGCGGACGCCTCGAATAATTTCGCTGTTTTGCGGTAAATAACCTCAAAGTAGGTATCTTCACTGATGTTCGCATTGCCAGCATTAGCCATCTGCTGAACTTCACCCTCTGAAATCACATTGGTGGCATCTGCAATAACGCCCATGATTGGCATATCTGCAATAGCCACTAGCATCTGGAATGCCCGTGAATAAAGGAAGTCGCCTACTAACACACTGGGCGCGTTGCCCCACTGTGCATTGGCTGTCTCACGACCGCGACGCAGGGCCGAAACATCAACAACATCGTCGTGCAGCAGCGTTGCCGTGTGAATAAATTCTATAACCGCAGCCATCTGAATATGCTGAGAGCCCTTATAGCCATTGGCCAGCGCGCTGAGTAGGACCACAACAGGACGCAGCCGTTTACCACCAGAATCCACTATATAATGGCCGATATTCTCCACAAGTCCGACATCGGACTGGAGCTGGTTTACAATCATTTTATTGACTGCAGAAAATTCTTCTTCAACGGCACGGTGAAAAGGCAGCATTTATTCCGGGCTAGCTCAATTATAAGTAGGCCCGAATGCTAGGGAGAGAGGGGCGAACTGTCAACCCAAATGTCCCGTGTCGTCAACAATTACTCAGGTTCTCGTAAATTGTAGGGCTATTCGACCTAGGTTAAATAGTTGATGGCAGTCCCATTACTGGGTACGATGCGAGCCTTAGACTTAACCTCAAAGGAACCTATGACTTTTAAGCCCAAATCCTCATACAACCGAGAAGAAATTTTAGGCTGCAGTCGCGGCGAATTATTTGGCGAAGGCAATGCCAAACTCCCAGCCCCAAACATGTTGATGATTGATCGTATTGTTGAGATCAACAACGACGGCGGCAAACATGGCCTAGGCCAAATTATTGCTGAAATCGATATCACGCCGGACCTATGGTTCTTTGATTGCCACTTTGAAGGCGATCCTGTGATGCCCGGTTGCCTTGGTCTTGATGCTTTATGGCAGTTGGTTGGCTTCTTCCTGGTATGGAACGGTAATAAAGGCCGCGGCCGCGCCCTAGGGGCTGGCAACGTGAAATTCTTTGGCCAGATTCTACCCACCGCCAAAACCGTTACCTACAAAATTGACTTTACCCGCCTGATTCAACGCAAACTGATTATGGGCATTGCCGATGGTACGGTTGAAGTGGATGGTCGTGAGATCTATTCCGCAAAGGATTTAAAAGTCGGTCTATTTGAAAGTACAGACAACTTTTAAGTTTAGGCTCTGCAAGTTCAGAAATTGAAAGAATCTCGCAGCATTTAGTGTCCCCTCTATTTGAAAAGGATTACCGATGAAACGTGCAGTAATTACCGGTCTTGGTGTTGTATCCTGCCTTGGCAATGACAAACAGTCTGTTGCTCATTCACTGAGACATGGCATCTCAGGTATTCGCCACCGTGAAGACTTTGCCGAAATGGGTCTGCGCTGTAATGTTGGCGCTGTTCTCGACATAGACCCCAAAGATCATATCGATCGTAAAGTTCTCCGTTTCATGGGCCCTTCAGCCTCTTACGCCTATATAGCTACCGATCGTGCGATTGCCGATGCAGGTCTGACACCAGAAATGGTCTCTAACCCACGCACAGGCCTAGTTATGGGCTCTGGTGGCGTGTCTGGTGAGATGTTTACTGAATCTATCGATGTTATGCGCGAGCGCGGCATCAAGCGTGCAGGCCCCTATCGGGTCACTCAAATTATGGCCAGCACCGTCTCTGCCTGTGTTGCCACCCCGTTTAAAATTAAGGGCGTGAACTATTCTATCGCCTCGGCCTGCGCCACCAGTGCTCATTGCATTGGCCATGCGGTTGAGCTGATCCAACTGGGCAAGCAGGATGTTTTGCTGGCCGGTGGTTCTGAAGATATGCACTGGTCTATGGCCGGTATGTTTGACGCTATGGGCGCCCTGACCAGCAAATATAACGATACGCCAGAAATTGCCTCCAGAGCCTATGACGCGGACCGCGATGGTTTTGCCCCAGGCCTAGGTGCCGGAACAGTGGTCGTTGAAGAACTCGAACATGCCCTTGCTCGCGGTGCCAACATTATCTGTGAAGTGACTGGCTATGGTGCGACATCTGATGGTGCCGACATGGTTTCTCCCTCAGGTGAAGGCGCTGAGCGCTGTATGAAGATGGCCATGGCAACTGCCTCAGGTCCTATCGACTACATCAACACTCACGGCACCAGCACGCCGGTGGGTGATATTGCTGAACTTGGCGCTATTCGCAATACCTTTGCCGATAACTGCCCAGACATTAGCTCGACCAAATCTCTATCGGGCCACAGCCTAGGTGCTGCAGGCGTTCATGAAGCGATTTACTGCATGCTGATGATGGAGAATAACTTCGTTGCGGCATCGGCTAATATCGACAATCTGGACGAACATGCTCTGGGTCTACCGATTCTGTTGGAGACTAAAGAGAAGCAGTTAAATCGTATTATGTCTAACAGCTTTGGCTTTGGCGGTACTAACGCCACATTGGTGATGGAACGTTACACTGGCTGAAAATTGTCAGGCAATAAAAAAGGTGGCCAATGGCCACCTTTTTTATTGCTGCAACATTTCTTCTCTTAAAGCGCAGCTAAAATAGCTTCTGCACTAGAGCCTTCCAACGCAGCTGCATCAACATTGAGCAGGCTCACTACACCATCATCAACGATCATGGCAAAGCGTTTGCTACGCGTTCCCATACCAAAACCTGTGCCATCAAGCACCAGCCCCAGCGCCTCAGTAAAGGTCCCATTGCCATCAGCCAACATCATTAGATGTTCAGCATTGGCAGATTTGCCCCAGGCATCCATTACAAACACGTCATTCACTGACATACAGGCAACCGTATCCACGCCCTTGGCTTTAATATCGTCAACATGGACAACAAAGCCTGGCAGATGCGCCATAGAGCAGGTCGGTGTGAAGGCACCAGGAACAGCAAACAGAACCACTTTTTTGCCCGTAAAAATATCTGCAGTGCTGATGCCCGCAGGACCCTCTGCACCCATAACGGTCAACATTCCCTCAGGAATCTTATCGCCAACTTGAATTGTCATAACAACCTCATTATTTGATTATTGTTTTAGTGTTCGAAACCCGCTGATTTAAAATGGGATATCGTCATCAAAGCTATCCATACCCTGGGGTGCTTGCTGCGGGGCGTTCTGGCCTTGCTGTGGCGCATTCTGTTGCTGAGGAGCATTCTGCTGTGCTGAGCTCTGCTGCTGAGGAGCACTCTGCTGGCTGTACTGCTGATTAGAGGGCTGCTGGTTTGATGATTGCTGATAATCACCACCGCCCTGCGCGCCGCCACGGCTATCGAGCATCTGCATTTCGCTGGCAACGATCTCTGTGGTGAAACGGTCTTGACCGTCCTGACCCTGCCACTTGCGCGTGCGCAATGAACCTTCCACATAAAGCTTCGAGCCCTTTTTAACATATTCGCCAGCAATCTCAGCCAGACGATTAAAAAAGACTACCTTGTGCCATTCGGTGCGCTCTTGCTGGTCACCGGTATTTTTATCTTTCCATGATTCAGATGTGGCGATACTGAGATTTGTCACAGCGCCGCCTGAAGGCATAAAGCGAGTTTCTGGATCCTGACCACAGTTACCCACGATAATAACTTTATTGACTCCGCGTGCCATTTTGTTCCCCTGTTCTCTGCTGATTTAATTGCGATTTAAGTACGGTTTAATGCTCGACATGTCCACAGTCTTTTTATCGACCTTGGCATAGGCAAGCGCCTCTCCTTTGACGACGAGTATATCTTCTACACCCGTAATATTTGAAATTATTTTTACAAAATCCCTGTGCTCCATCTCACCTACTTGGAGTACCAGTGTTTGTAATGGCCGTGGCGACTTTAAACTGAGGGACATAAGCCACCAGACGCCCAAGACCACCGCCACCAATAAAAATACACCTTCACCGCCATAATTCTGCAGGCTCCAGCCACCCAGGGTGCCACCGACAAAGGCTCCCAAAAACTGACTGGTGGAATAAATACCCATAGCCGTACCACGACTACCCGCCGGACAAGCTTTGCTCAGCCAGGACGGCAAGGTTGCCTCGAGCAAATTAAAGGCCGCAAAGAACAGCAGCAGCATCGCCAGGGTTAGGGGTGCACCCTGCTGGCTAGAAAGTACAAACATGGCCACAGTCATGCAGCCAATGGCTGCGACAAACGCCAGCTTTTGCTTCTGATACTTTTCACCTAAAATCATGACCGGCAACATGGCGACAAAACCGCCGCCCAGCAGCGCCAGATAGACCCACCACAGATTGTCGCCACTAATACCCAGCTGGTCGGAAAGTAAGGTAGGAATCACCACAAAGGCGGCCATTAGAGCCAGGTGCAAGGCAAAAATACCCAGATTCAAACGCAGCAGTGTCGGCTGCTTTAGCATCAACCCAATTTGGTTGAGGTCGGCTAAGGTTTCGCGGTTTCTCTGCACCTGAACAACCCGAGGCACCAGCACTATAAACACCAGAATCCCAATACAGCCTAGCAGTGCAGTCACCCAAAACACTCCTGACAGGCCCATGGCCGAGGCAATTAAAGGCCCAGCAATCATGGCCAACATAAACGACAATCCAATACTGGCGCCGATAGAAGCCATGGCTTTGGTGCGGTTTTCTTCAGAGGTGAGGTCCGTCACCATGGCCATTAATGTACTCGCAATGGCACCCATGCCCTGTAGCGCGCGACCGAAAATAAGTCCCTGCATGCTGTCCGCCATTGCTGCCACCACACTGCCCAGAACAAACATTATTAGGCCGCCAATAATCACCGGTGCCCGGCCAATTCTGTCTGAGAGTAGACCCAGAGGAATCTGTAATATGGCCTGAGTGAGGCCGTAGATACCCAGGGTTAACCCCAGCAAAAACGGTGTCGCGTCGGCGTAGTCGCCCTGATAGAGCACCAATACTGGCAGCACCATAAAGAGCCCGAGCATCCTGAAGCCATAGAGGCTAGCAAGAGAAAAGGTCGCGCGTTTCTCAATGGAAGAAAAACCAGAGGGTTCAGAGGGGTTAGTCAAGATAGCTTCAAATTCGAGTTAATAACAGGTGCCGTATAGTAACAGCGCAGCAGATTGCCGACTAGCGCAGCCATTGTATTTTTTGAGCTGTTTTAACTCTGTATTGCAGTCTGACCTAGGGCGGCCAACGTATTAATATTAAATTCACTTTGCCCATTGGGTAACCCGCGCCCTATAATCGGTCGTTTAACCAAAGTAGATAGAATCATCAATGGATACCATTCAGGTACGCGGCGCACGAACCCACAATCTCAAGAATATTGATCTCGACATTCCTCGCGACAAGTTGATTGTTATTACCGGCCTGTCTGGCTCGGGTAAATCATCTCTGGCATTTGACACATTGTATGCCGAGGGTCAAAGGCGCTATGTAGAGTCGCTGTCGACCTATGCCCGCCAGTTTCTATCGATGATGGAAAAGCCTGACGTGGATCATGTTGAAGGCCTCTCCCCCGCCATCTCCATTGAGCAGAAGTCTACGTCCCACAATCCGCGCTCTACAGTTGGCACCATTACCGAAATTTATGATTATCTGCGCCTGCTGTTTGCTCGCGCCGGTGAGCCGCGCTGTCCAGAACATGGCCAGGCTCTGAATGCCCAGACGGTCAGTCAGATGGTTGATCAGGTAATGGCCCTGCCGGAAGGCACCAAGCTGATGCTGCTGGCTCCTGTGGTCAAAGATCGCAAAGGCGAGCATCTGCATCTGTTCGAAAGCATGCGCCGCCAGGGGTTTATTCGCGCCAGAATCGATGGCCTCGTCTGTGACCTCGAAGAAGCGCCCGCGCTAGATAAAAAGAAAAAGCACAGTATCGATATTGTCGTCGACCGCTTTAAGGTCAAAGAGGATATAGCCCAGCGCCTTGCCGAGTCTTTTGAGACGGCACTGACATTGGCCGAAGGCTTGGTGGCCATTAGCTATATGGAAGAGAAAAAGCCCGACCAAATTTTCTCGGCCAAATTTGCCTGTCCAGTCTGTAACTACAGCCTCAACGAATTAGAGCCACGACTGTTCTCGTTTAATAATCCGGCTGGCGCCTGCCCCACCTGTGATGGCCTGGGTGTGCATCAGTTTTTTGATATTGACCGCGTTATCCAGCATCCCGAAGTCTCCATCTCCGAAGGCGCTATTCGTGGCTGGGATCGACGCACCCTGTTCTACTACAACATGCTCACCAGTCTCGCTGAGCATTATGATTTCAATATTGATCAGCCATGGGAAAAACTCTCGGCGATTCACCAGCAGAAAATACTGTTTGGCAGCGACGACGAAGAGATCACCTTTAACTATGTCAATGATCGCGGATCCGTCTTCCGCCGCCAGCATAAATTTGAGGGCGTTATCCACAATATGGAACGCCGCTATCGTGAGACAGAATCCAATTCTGTGCGCGAAGAACTTAACAAATACATGACCACCTCCAACTGCCCCGAGTGCTCTGGCACCCGTCTGCGCAAATCTGCACGCAATGTATTTATCGACAATCGCCGTTTGGAAGATATCGTCAGCATGCCCGTGGGAGAGTGCTACGCCTATTTTGAAGCACTGGATCTGCCCGGTCGTCAGGGAGAAATCGCCGACAAAATTATTAAAGAAATTCGCCAGCGCTTCAACTTCTTGGTGGATGTGGGCCTTAACTACCTATCATTAAATCGCAGTGCCGATACCCTATCTGGTGGTGAAGCCCAGCGCATACGATTAGCTAGTCAAATTGGTGCTGGCCTTGTTGGCGTTATGTATATTCTCGATGAGCCCTCTATCGGACTTCATCAACGGGATAACGAACGTCTGCTAAAAACATTGATACGCCTGCGCGATCTGGGTAACACCGTTATCGTGGTGGAGCATGATGAAGATGCCATTAGCGCCGCTGACCATGTGATTGATATCGGCCCTGGCGCTGGAATCCATGGCGGCGAAGTAATTGCCGAGGGCAATGTTAAGCAGATCAAGGCCAACAAAAATTCGATTACCGGTCAGTTCTTATCAGGCGTCCGTGGTATCAAAATTCCCGAAAAGCGCAACAGGGGTAGTGGCAAGATGCTCAAGGTAACCGGTGCCGAGGGCAACAATCTGCAGAAGGTTAACTTAGAGATTCCGATTGGTGTCTTTACCTGTATCACCGGCGTTTCTGGTTCCGGAAAATCGACATTAATTAATGAAACACTCTATCCAGCCGCGGCGGTGACGCTCAATAAAGCCACAACATTAAAGCCAGCGGCACACAGTGAAATCACCGGCTTGGAGTTGCTGGATAAATGCATCGATATCAACCAGAGCCCTATTGGCCGCACGCCACGCTCTAACCCAGCTACCTACACCGGTATTTTTACGCCGGTTAGAGAGATATTTGCCGCCACTCAGGAAGCTCGCTCGCGAGGCTACAATCCCGGCCGCTTCAGCTTTAATGTTAAGGGCGGTCGCTGCGAGGCCTGTCAGGGCGACGGCGTTACCAAAGTTGAGATGCACTTTTTACCCGACGTTTATGTACCCTGCGACGTCTGCCGCGGTAAGCGCTATAACCGCGAAACCTTAGATATTCATTTTAAAGGTAAGAATATTCACCAGGTACTGGCAATGACCATTGAGGATGCTCGCGAGTTCTTCGATGCGATTCCGGCCATTGCACGCAAACTACAAACATTGATTGATGTGGGGCTGTCTTATATCAGCCTCGGTCAGTCAGCAACCACATTATCGGGTGGTGAAGCCCAGCGCGTTAAGCTTTCCAAAGAGCTATCCAAACGTGACACTGGCAAGACGCTATATATTCTCGATGAGCCGACCACTGGCTTGCACTTTCATGATATTGAGCAGCTGCTAGCCGTACTCCATCGCCTGCGCGACCATGGCAACACAGTCGTGGTGATTGAGCATAATCTGGATGTCATTAAGACGGCAGACTGGGTTGTGGATCTTGGGCCTGAAGGCGGTTCTGGCGGCGGGCAGATTGTTGCTGTAGGTACCCCGGAAGATGTGGCCAAGGTTAAGGGCTCGCACACCGGATTTTTCCTAAAAGATATTTTGGCTCGCTAACGTTTGGATCGCTAATGAAGGCGCCTTTAGGCTTGAGAAGCCCAAAGTAAATAATCGGCCACCATTTTATCCATAGCGTCCTGCTCGTATTCTCGCAGGCCGCTGAGGATAACTTTTTTAGCACCAGAGCCAACCACATCCTCGCCATTCATCAGGCGAAACTTAAACTCGCCATCGCCGCGCTTACCATTGACATCGAGACTGGTCTCGGCAAGTTCAACACCGGGCTGCGTCAATGCCAAAGTATCAAAGTGCAATGTCATAGCATGGTAGATAGCCAGAGGACGCTGGGGGTTGATCATGACATTATGCTCGGCCATCAGTGGCTGCAATATGTAGGGGAAGTTCTGGCCAGAGAAAAATACATAGTTGCGCACTAGCTGTTCGATCACTGCCAAATCATGGGTCGACTCGCCGCTGCGATTGACCTGCAAATAACATTTGCCACGACTATCAAGAATTTCAAAACTCTCACCTGGAGCCTCAGGAAACAGCAATTCCGTGTCTGCCGACACCATGCCAGAAAAATTAAACGACATTTCATGACTGAGCCCATAACGCTGCAACACCAATGCAAACAGCAAGTCTCCGGGAACGCAAAAGCGCTTACTGTCGACATCGTGAATGGGATTGAAATCATTACTGACGGATTTAGCAAAACTACTGCCCTGCTCTGCGCTAATAATGACTGTGTTTCGGTGACTGCTATGGAAGGGTTTTAAAAACATTATTCACTCTAATTCTTTGGTCTTTTTAAAGATGACGGTTTTCTATACTATTTTTGCAGTAAGAATTTAATCCAGCTCGGCTTCAAATTCTTCCAGTACATCTAAGGGTTCCATTTCTTGGCCTTCAAGCTCTTGATTCCAGTTGATACCAACCATCAACACATCCGCATGCATACCTGGCAGCCAGTCATCCAGAAACTCTTCCATCTCAATTGCCACGGGTTTGTACACATCCCAGTCGCCGGTGCACAGTGCCTGAGCCAATTCTAGGGCGGACCAAAAGGGGATAACATCAATGGTGTCATTGTCCGTCGAACCAACCAGCGCCCAGTTATCATCGTTATCTTTCAAACCCCAGATACAGCCATTTTCAAGGCTCTCAACAACGAGTCGATCGAGGTTTTCTTGTAGGTCATCAGATAGTGGATGCATGCTGTAGTGCTCTGTAAGCCAATTTGGCGCCATGGTAACCCCTTTGCCGCCCTACCACCACTGTCAAGACGCCGTCGATTGCGACAATTTGACGCACAGCCTGTCGGGCATTTCTGATACCATTCGCGGATGATACAGAGCCGACCTCCGCAGACCTATTCCGCCGCCCGACAAAACCTCAACCGCCTCAGTTTAATTCGCGGTGTCGCACTGTTGGGACAGATTCTCGCATTAGTCTACTTTACGGCGCTCAATCCCATCGGCCTCCCTGCTAATGCAATTGCGATAGTGCTGGCTATCTACGCATCGGTCACCGCAGCAACCTGGCAGCGTAGCCGCATGCCGGTACCCATTACTGACAATGAATTCTTTATTCATCTGCTCGCCGATATCCTGTTTTTTTCGGTGCTGCTGTACTTTAGTGGCGGCGCCTCCAATCCGTTTATTTCCTACTATTTGATCCCCATCAGTGTGGCCGCCATTACCCTCTCTAGGCATTACAGTATTTTAGTGGCTGTGGCTGCCCTAGCCGCTTATAGCCTGTTACTGAAATACTATGTACCCATTGATGCGATCGCTCCCAGCCAACACCATGGCGCGTCTACTACTAGCAGCAGTAGCCTGCATATTTTAGGCATGTGGGCTAACTTCGCGATTAGTACCGGCATTATTATTTACTTTATCAGCCGTATGGCCAGTGCCTTAAAAACCCAGCAGGAGGCGCTCGCCCTGCAACGTGAGACCCAACTGCGGGATGAGCAATTGCTGGCTGTCGGCACATTGGCCGCAGGTACAGCCCATGAGCTGGGCACACCGCTCAACACCATGAAGTTACTGGTTGATGACATGGTCTCTGATGCACCGGATAACCAGGATTTCATTCTGCTCAATCAGCAGATAGAGCAATGTAAAACGACGTTAAAACAGTTGCTAACTACCGCGGAGCAATCTCAGTCAAACCAGCTTGAACCGCAATCGATGCATTCATACTTTACTGCGGTGTTCGAGCGCTGGCAGCTGATGCGTCCGCGGCTAAAAGCCAATATCAATATTGTCGACTGCCCTGAAAGCCAGATGAATAAGACAGCGATATTTGAACCGACGATTGCCCAGTCTATTCTTAACTTACTCAACAATGCGGCGGATGCCAGCGAAGTGGTTGATGTGACCTTGAGTTGGAATGCCGACAGAGCCAGCATTGAAATCCGCGACTATGGTAGCGGCCTGAATCTGGACCAGGCAGATCAGCTGGGGCAGGCCTTTGTCACCGACAAAGCCGATGGTCTCGGTCTGGGTCTGTTTCTATCTCAGGCCACATTAACCCGATTTGGCGGTTCAGTGAGCCTACAAAATGCGGCCAACTCAGGCCGCGGTACTTTGACCCATATCCTTTTACCTCTGGGAAGTCGTTCGGAATGAATTACTTACTGGTGGATGATGATGCTGTATTTAGCGCGGTACTGGCGCGCATGCTTGTGCGTCGTGGTGACCAGGCGGTAACGGCCAGCAACGGAACCCAAGC
Organism: Porticoccaceae bacterium UBA1989; assembly: GCA_002335945.1. Classification (GTDB taxonomy): domain Bacteria; phylum Pseudomonadota; class Gammaproteobacteria; order Pseudomonadales; family Porticoccaceae; genus HTCC2207. Next base: position 35,770 of record DDDD01000088.1, on the reverse strand, counting down.
CTCTGAGCTCTGTGATCAAACGATTGATAGAGTGGTTTTGGATTTAAAACTCGAGCAAGAATCTGGCCTCTCAATACTGCAGCAACTGCGCGATATTCAACCCAATATTGACGTGGTAATACTCACCGGCTACTCGAGCATTTCCACCGCTGTGGAAGCGATAAAGCTCGGCGCGATTAATTATCTGTGCAAGCCAGCCAGCGTGGATGAGATTATTGCTGCCTTTGAAAATACCGACGGCGAGGTTGCGCTTGAGCAGTCGCCCCCCTCCGTGAACCGATTGGAATGGGAACATATTCAACGGGTGCTCAATGAAAACGATGGCAATATTTCAGCCACCGCACGAAGCCTGGGAATGCACCGCAGAACCTTACAGCGAAAACTTCAAAAACGGCCAGTTAAAAACTGAGGTTAGATTCTAATCCCTAGGTTAACTGACTCTCGATTAATGCCTTATGCCGCAATAGCTGCGGGCCATGGTCTGCAACAATGGATGTAGGGATATAATCCAAATTACCACTGATTAAACCATTCACCCAGATCAACACTTTTAAGTCAGCCATGGTCAGTCGACCGTCGGCAAAATAGTCTCCGCCGCTTGCCTCTAGCGCTTTATTCAGCCCGGATAAAAACATTGGTAATGGCCCTGCCACCAGCTCTGCGCGATTGCGCTTCTTGTCATCCTCCTCCATAAAAAAGGTATTGACCACTAACGTAATGGCATCATCGACAGTATCCATCGTCTCATCACAGAGCGCGGCTTGCCAATTGTCCTCGGGATAGAGATTGGCCATCTTGCCAACTAGACGATTAATGGCGTCAGACTGCGTTAAAAGCTGACCATCGACTTCCATCACTGGCACTTGCTGGTAAGGGTAATCCACTTTAACCCGAGGCCAATCTAGTAGGGGAATACGATGATCCTCAAATTTGATTCCGGCCAACCGCAATGCGATGCGCGCAGGCTCGCCGCGACCGCCTGAAAAGTCAAAATAACTGAGTTTTAGTTGAGACATAATATGTACATTCCCTGTTCTATACTGCTTAGAGATAAGGCAGTAGCGATCTAGCTACCGCGGTTGGCATCCAGCTGCTGACGAATAGTGGTCAGGTTCTTAATCATAGTCTGTAACTGCTGATCGGGAATATTATTTAGAAGACCTGCCAGCTCCGGCCCCATATTGGCAATGGTCTGTTGACGTAACTGATGACCCGCGTCGGTTATCCACACGCGCTTGCTTCGTCCATCTTCAGAACATGGCTTTATGTCAACAAGTTGGTTGGCTACCAATCCCTTTAGCGTATGGGTCATTGTGGTTTTTGGCACCTGAAAAGCGCTGGCCAATTTCATCGGCGTGGGCCCATCACCAATGCGTATAAGGTGGTTTAAAACACCGAAATGGCTGCTCATTAAGCCTTCAGGTAACTGGTCTGTCAGCTTCGAGCGAGCCAGCTGCGCCACAATGCCAATTTCATTAAACAACTCAAACGATAATGACAGACTGTGTGGCTCTGACGATTTTTTACTCGGGTTATGCAATCGTTTATGCCTTTATAATTTTTGCGTCAATTGACCATCTAGGGCTTCTGGGAACTGGTGCAGCGTAGCCCATTCTACCCAGCATTTGAATAGTTTTACCCTCGACCTGCAACAGCTGCTGCATGGCGAGAAAATGCGCGTCCATTTCTGAATATTCCTGCAAACATTGACTCATAGGGTGGACGGCAATACCCAGCTCAGTAGTGGCCAGATTAATCCGCAACCAGTCACGACCCGCATTGAGCTGATCCACCCTGCTGTTGGTATCAGTGGTTAGCCAGATATAGGCCACGGCGGTATCTGCGCTTGCCATCAGTGAATTGATACCCTCTAGGTAGGAGCTTGAATTGGTATCCATCGCCACTTCGCGATTAAATAATCCCGCAAAGGCTAAGCTTTCATAGAACGCGCCACTAAAATCAATCCCATCTGGGTTGGCATTGATCTCGGCCTTACCGATACGAAAGAGGTCAACGCTCTCTTTATAGGTTCTGGGGGTTTCAATTTCTACCGCCAGCCCGGTGTGAGTCAATGTGCGTATCTTATCGACCAGCTGGGGCTCATTGGTTGAAGCCATAGCAACACCCGCCTGCTCCAACTCACCTAGTCGCGCCATAGCACTCTGTGGCACCAGCCTGCTCATATCATAGGGTTCTTTTAATGAGCGGCGCTCTAATACCTGTGCAAACAGCGGGTCTTTTTCAATCTGGGAATTTTTCTTAAAAGAAATAATAGCGATAGGCCGCGCGTCCAGTTTCTCTGGGTTAACACCCTGGGGGAAACTCTCAACACTGGTTTCATAGGCATCTTCTGCCGCCGCCATTCGTAACAGCTCTAAAAACCCACCCAAACCCACCGTAATTTGGCGATTGTAGGGGTCCGTATGGGGAAGCATTTTGTCCGTATCCACATGCAGGATAATCCGATTCTGCTGAGAAAGGTCGACTAACCAGGGCTGACGATTATGCGGATTGGGGGCAAGAATGGCATAGGACAGAGCACGCTTTCTCGGCTCAGAGTAACCACCAGCCAGATCCCAGGGGGCCAAAGCGATATTAGGCGTGCGGGTGGTTACGAAGGCTCCTGCGCCAGCAGCCAGAATCACTCCACCACCCATTAGGGCAATCATTTTTCGACGTTGTATTTGCATGCTGGTCATTCCCGTTATTTAGTGCGATATCGCACCATATAACGAAAGTGGCAGCATTGTCAATCCGCAACCGTTGAACAGGGTCTGGGGGGTAGAATTCTTTTCGAGCTAGTTTAAAACCTTATAGCCCCGCCCGATCAGGCAGCGCTTAACAATACGGTCCTGCTCATGGCGAGCACGCTTGTTACCTTTGACGCCACCTAAAACAGCACCCGCGCCTGCGCTGCGCTTTGCAGTATCGCTGTCACCTAGCACGGCACCCAGCACGCCTCCGACCACGGCGCCTTCTACCGCACCTTCAGCAGTGCGTTCGCCAACACTAATTTGATGGGCATATTCTTCACAGTCGGCCAGATCGACCTGATATTCATAGGGATCGACACCGAGGGTATCGATAACCACCTGCTCCGGCGCACCGTAGCGGTAGCCATTGGAACAGCCAGTAAGAAGAACGACAACCGTCGCTGACAGCCATAATTTAAGCATGGTATTTTCCTTGTACATTATTTAGCCTCCTAAACAAAGAGTCTCTTAAAAAGACTCTCTTAAGAAACAGTCCTTTAAACAAAACGCCAACCCTCAGGTTCGGTTGACGCTCGATCTATTACCCGCACTCCGCCACGTCTTACTAGAATTTCTAGGATTACTACTTAGTATTATTCATTATGCCGCGCACTGCCGCGGGGATATCTGCAGGCAGAACAATCAACTTAGCGTTAGAAGACCTGGACATGCTCTTCATCGCATCAATATATTTCTCACCCAGCAGATACATAGCCGGCAACTCTTTGTCTTGAATAGCCTCGTTCACTTTGGTCAGGGCTGTCTTGGTTGCTTCGGCCAATACCACCTGGGCCTCGGCATCGCGACGTGAGGCTTCCAATCTGCCATCCGCCTCAAGGATAGCGGCGGTCTTTTCACCGTCGGCGCGAGTGACTGTAGCGCGACGCTGACGCTCTGCCGCGGCCTGCTCTTCCATCGCCTGCTGCATGGTGCCGGATGGATTAATATCTTGGATTTCGACGGTCTTCAGAGTGATACCCCAGTCGGCAATATCATCTGAGATAGAGGCTTTAAGCTTCGCTTTTATCTGGTCACGTGAACACAACGCGTCATCCAGAGTCATCTCACCAACGATCGAACGCAATGAGGTCTGCACAAGGGTACGAATGGCCAGTTCATAGTCTTCAACACCATAGACCGCTTTCTCTGGAGAAATAATATTAATGTAGGCAACCGCGTTGGCGATAATGACCACGTTATCCAGAGTAATTACTTCCTGGGAGGGAATATCCAGCACTATATCTTTGGTCGTTGCTTTAAACGCCACGTCATCAATATAGGGAATAATCAAATTCAGTCCTGGGTGCAGTGATTTGTGATACTTACCCAGACGTTGAACAACCCACTTGGATCCCTGAGGTACCAGTCGAATACCTTTTAATAGGGTAACGATGACTAATAAAAACACTAACGATGTAACGATGATACCTTCCATCAACTTGCTCCTTAAAAAACATTAATTAATCTTTTGGGCCATTACTTTTAGACCGCTACTTTTAGACCACTACTTTTGGACCAGAAGGAGGTCACCAGAAATTTCCTTAATATATAGACGATCGCCAAGGGCAACTTCGGTGTCGCAGGTAAATTCCCACTCGTCGCGATCCAATACTGGCGTGCTAAAACGCAGCCTGCCATGAGTGGTGTCTGTGGGCTCTTTAATCACCTGCCCCGACTCTCCGATGGCAGAATCATGGGCTTCAGCGCTGATATTACTGCTAGTCATTCTGGGTTTTACAGCCTTGAACCAGAGTACCGTAAACGCAACGGATGAAAGGGTCCACAGCAGTACCTGTATGCTAAAGGGCATATCGACCAGCAGCAGAGCAACGGCCACTACCAGGGCACCTAGCCCAAACCAAAGAATGGTGAAACTGGGAATAAAAATTTCACCGATAATCAGTAAAATCCCCAGGACTAACCAGTGCCAATACAGCATTTGAATATCCATTAACCGCCTCTCTTTAATTGTAGTTACCTCAGGGTAACAAATTTTAATCTTTATCAGTACCAACTCGCTTGGACATTAGAAGCGCATCCTCACGGCCATACTCAGTTTTATAATAGTCTCTACGCTCCCCCATCTGCACAAAATCTCTCTGCAGATATAAGCGAATCGCTGGGAAATTGGACGCCCTAACCTCAAGGTGCAATAGCCTGATGCTTTCAGGCAACTGAGCCAATGCATCGTCTAATAGCAGGGATCCGAATCCTAGGCCCTGATAATCTGGGTGAACGGCCAAATTATGTATTTCTGCCTCACCGAGGACTGAGGCGATCACCACAAAACCAATGATTTTATCCGCCCTGGCCAATACCGTTGCATCGTCTAGGCTCTGTTCAAACTGTTTGAGACTCCAGGGAGATTGGGAAATAAGCTGCTCTATGGCAACCACCTGTCCCAGATCAGCGATCTGCATATCGCGAATAGAATCTTGCTTTTTATTTGAAGGGTTCAAGACTGAAGTGCTCAACGCTGAAGCCTCAAGGCTGCGCTTTATGCACATGCCGCTGAGGCGACAGGAAGCGAATAGTCTGCCAGGTTTTGCGCTTACTCGAAGGCTGTTTGATCATCTCTCTGAGAGAGGGCACTAGCAGGGCCGTAATCTGCCCAAAGATACTCACCTGACCATTGGCGGTGGCGGCTTTTTCATCGCTGGTCAGAAGCCATTCTGCAGCTGCATCACCCATGAGTAACAATGTCTTGGCAGATTTACTGTCGATGCGCGCCTTGATTAAGGTGGCTAAAAATTCACGTACTTCACCGCTATCACCACGGGCATTGGGATAGGGAGGCCATTCAACAATGTCCATTTGCGGTAATTGGCCTGCGCCCTGCCCCATCGCCAGTAGAATATTGCCCAGCAGTAAAATCTGCTCTGGATCCGGCAAAGAGCCCTCTACTGAGCTACAGATCAGCAAGTCATCCGTGGGCTGCCACAGTGCAAACTTAACCGCAATGCTGCTCGGGGCTTCTTGCTCTTGCTTTGGTTCTGCAACCTTGATTCCAGGCTTAACCTTATTGTCGAGATTAAGGTTGCTGAGCTCTGCCATACTTTTGGTCATGGCTTCGAGACTTTCTGGCGTGCTACTAACCTGACTATTTACTGAGGTGTTTGTTGGGGTGCTTACTGAGGTGCTTATTGTCTCTGGCGCTGCATCAAAATCAATCAGGCTGTCAGACGAGCTAGCAACTTCAGTCGATACAACTGGCTGCGCAACTATCGATACCAGTGGCAGGTCTCTGGGCACGTATTGAACGACACCCAGAGTCTGCAAGTATTGATTATGAAGCGCATTGGCCACTAGACACCGCCAAGTTGTGGATGCAGGCGACCGGGATTACGCATCAATGTCAGGGCATTCAAATAAGCCTTGGCACTGGCCAGCAATATATCCGTGTCTGCTCCCAAACCATTGATAATACGGCCATCTTTCTCCAAACGCACAGTGACCTCACCCTGAGAATCGGTGCCCTGAGTGACGGCATTAACGGAGTACAGCTGTAGATTGGTCTCACTATTAACCAGCTTTTCGATAGCATTGAAAATGGCATCAACGGCACCGTCGCCAGTGGCTTCAGAGCGATGCTCTTTGTCTTGGTAGCGCACGCCAATTTTGGCCTGAGGTAACTGACCCGATTTAGAGAGTACCTCAAGATCAATAACCGTTAAGGGGTCATCTTCGGTGCCCATCTGCACGTCGGACACCAGCGCCTGCAAATCTTCATCAAAGATTTCGCGCTTCTTATCGGCCAACTCTTTAAAGCCCACAAAGGCTTTGTTGAACTCTTCTTTGCCATCAAAGCTAATACCCAGTTCTTCAAGGCGCGCGGCAAATGCGGCGCGGCCTGACAGCTTACCCAGGGTCAACTTATTAGTGCTCCAGCCCACATCCTCGGCTCTCATAATTTCGTAGGTTTCACGAAATTTTAAAATGCCATCCTGGTGAATACCGGATTCATGGGCAAAGGCATTAGCGCCCACAATGGCTTTGTTGGGTTGCACAGGGAAGCCAGTAATACTGGAAACCAGACGAGAAGTTGGCACTATATGCACGGTATCTATGCCAGTCTCAACGGGGAATAGGTCTCTGCGGGTGCGAATGGCCATTACGATTTCTTCCAGAGAGGCGTTACCGGCCCGCTCACCCAAACCATTGATGGTGCATTCAACCTGCCGCGCGCCGGCCTGCACCGCACTCAAACTATTGGCCACGGCCAAGCCCAAGTCATTGTGGCAGTGGACGGAAAAAATCGCCTTGTCGGCGTTGGGCACGGTGTTTAACAGGCGGCTAATCATATGGCCATATTCACCGGGATCGGAATAGCCCACGGTATCAGGCAGGTTAATGGTACGAGCACCGGCATTAATTACCGCTTCGGTGATGCGGCACATAAACTCAAATTCGGTGCGGCTGGCATCTTCCAATGAAAACTCAACATCATCAATCAGACCGCGGGCGATCTTTACCGCGCCCACTGCCTGTTCAAGAACCTGGTCGGGTTCCATCTGAAGCTTGTGTTTCATATGAATGGGCGATGTGGCTATAAAAGTATGTATGCGGCCAGCATTGGCGCCTTTAAGGGCCTCTGCGGCGCGCTCAATATCACCGCTAATCGCTCTCGACAGGCTGCAAATACGGCTTTCAGTGACTGTATTGGCAATAGCCTGAACGGCTTCAAAGTCTCCCTGACTGGAGATAGCGAAGCCCGCTTCAATAACATCGACACCCATTTTTTCTAGGGCTTTGGCAATACGTACTTTTTCATCTTTGGTCATGGATGCGCCGGGGCTCTGTTCGCCATCGCGCAAGGTGGTATCAAAAATGACTAATTTCTCTTTAGACTGCTCTGTGCTCTTCATGTTGTTTTCTCTTCCTGATGGGAGCCATGGCTTTTTAAGCGCTTACTTTAATGGCTCCATTGTAAAACGGATTCACCCCCTGTGGGGCTAGAATTTTATTGCAAATGATGCAATAAACGAAATTTTGGATGAGGTATAACGATAGATGCCCCTCAGGGCAGGAGAAGAAGTAATCCACGTGCAGAAACAACAGTCGCAAGACTGATGGCCGCTACAAATTTTTCTATTGGATTACTCATGGGTCTATTCAACCAGTTTTTGGCACTGATGCCAAGGCTAACTTACTTCGCTTTATTGGCTACCAACGAGGTCATCTTTTTCCATGCCCAGATCAGGGGGGCAGAAAAACCAAATACTATCGCCAGAGTAAACAGAATACGTGGCGGATCAATGGTGATAACCACAAAGCCCATCACCACAGACAGGATTACCATAAACGGTACCTTGCCCCGCAAGTCCACTTCTTTAAAGCTGGGGTACTTAAAGTTTGAAACCATCAGTAAACCAGCAACCGCGGTAATGACAGCGCCAATAATAGCGGTGGCTGCTGAGGCTTCCATTTGATAGGTGGACCATACCAGGCCGGCAACAATGGCTGCAGCGGCTGGACTGGGTAACCCGGTAAAGTTCTTATTATCGGAAAGTTCGGCCTGAACATTAAATCGAGCCAGACGCAGTGCCGCGCAGGACGCATAGACAAAGGCTGCGGCTAAACCCAACTTACCCAGACTGGTCAGTCCCCAGCCGTAGGCAACCACCGCAGGGGCCACACCGAAAGACACCATGTCGGACAGGCTGTCGTACTGAACGCCAAAGTCACTTTGAGTATTGGTCATGCGCGCGACGCGACCATCCAGGCCATCAAAGATCATGGCGGCAAAAATAGCCATGGCGGCCCATTCGTACTCGCCACTAAAGCCAGAGAGCACCGCATAAAAGCCACAAAACAATGCGCCAGTAGTGAGCAAGTTAGGCAATAAGTAGATACCTTTGCGGCGGGCAGACATGTCCCCTGCTGTCGGTTTGAGATTGACCACTTTATCTTCTTTCTCTACTTTTTTAGTCATGGGATTACTCTTCTGTCCATAGGCGTAAAATCTCCGAGTATTATAGGCTTTTAACCTTCTAAATAGCAGCTCTGCATTTTATCCAGATCCGCTTGGGATAATCCTAGGGCTGTTATCAGGTAATTTTTAACATCACCGTAGTTTTCATCAATCGCTTCAAGAAAGGCGACAATATTATCGGCATGCACTGAGCAATAGGGAACGAGCCATTCTCGATCCCAGCTCTCAACCTTGGCATCACGCAGATGTCCTTCAACAATTGCGATCAGGCGGTCTGAATCATAATGCTCGAGGGTCAGCATATAGTCTTCGATGATAGTCTCACGGGGCACATCCAGCGCAGACAGAATCAATGCCGCCGCCATACCGGTGCGGTCTTTACCCGCGGAACAATGAAATACCGATGCATTGTCTGCGTTATCGACAATATGGCGCATAAAACGACTGAACGCTGGAATCACCACTTCGATGCACGAGCGGTAGGAATTAACCACTAGGGTATGTGATGAGTCAGCGGTCAGTTCGCCGCCAAATAGAAACTCCCAAAACCGCGAGATATCGCCAATCGAGATTTGATAGTCATCGATAAATTCAGCCCGAATGGCACAGCTCGGTGACTGCTCCTGCTCTTCTTTGCGACGAAAATCATGAATTTTGCTAACGCCAATCTGTTCCAAACTGTCGAGATCAGTCTCACTCAGGTTGGCCAGATGTCCGCAGCGCATAATCTTGCGCCACTTAACGGTGCGGCCCTGATTATTGATGTAGCCGCCAATATCGCGAAAGTTGATGCCGCCATCTAGGGCAACTACTCTGGTCATGCTATTTTCTGTGCTCATCGGCTACTCATTTTATTATGTTTATAGTTGCATTTTTCTACGTGACAGACAGTAAAACGGCCCACTAAAGAGCGAGCCGTTTTAGACATTGTCACTAGCAGTAGTACCTAGTTCTTATCTTTATCAACCAATGCATTCTTAGTAATCCACGGCATCATACCACGCAATTCTGCGCCCACTTTTTCGATGGGGTGTGCTGCGTTGTTACGACGATAAGCTGTCATAGAAGGATAGTTCATAGCACCTTCAGTGATAAACATCTTCGCATACTCGCCGTTTTGAATACGCTTAAGCGCATTCTTCATGGCCAGACGTGATTCAGCATTGATGATTTCTGGGCCAGTTACATACTCACCGTACTCAGCATTGTTTGAGATGGAGTAGTTCATGTTGGCAATGCCGCCCTGATACATCAGGTCAACAATTAGCTTGAGCTCGTGCAAGCATTCAAAGTAAGCCATTTCCGGGGCGTAACCCGCTTCGGTCAACGTCTCAAAACCAGCCTTAACTAGCTCAACTGCACCACCGCAAAGTACGGCCTGTTCGCCGAACAGATCGGTTTCAGTTTCGTCTTTAAAGGTAGTTTCGATGATGCCTGTACGACCACCACCCACACCTGAGGCGTAAGAGAAAGCCACTTGCTTGGCCTTGCCAGTCGCGTCTTGGTGGATAGCCACCAAATCAGGAATACCGCCGCCATTTACAAATTCGTTACGCACTGTGTGACCCGGCGCTTTTGGCGCGATCATAATGACGTCGAGGTCAGCGCGAGGCACTACCTGGTTGTAATGAATAGCAAAACCGTGGGCAAAGGCCAGAGTGGCGCCCTGCTTGATGTTTGGCTCGATCTCATCGCGATAAAGCTGCGACTGAAACTCGTCAGGGGTCAGAATCATAACCAGGTCAGCAGAGGCAACAGCAGCAGGTACGTTATCTACCTTAAGGCCAGAGGCTTCGGCTTTAGCTACTGAACTAGATCCAGCGCGCAGACCAACAGTTACATCAACACCAGAATCTTTAAGATTGTTGGCGTGGGCGTGGCCCTGAGATCCATAACCAATGATGGCAACTTTCATGCCCTTGATGATGGAGAGGTCACAGTCTTTGTCGTAATAAACTTGCATTGATTTCACCTAATATTAAAAGTCAGTATTGTTAAGTCAGTATGTATAGCCCGGAACTTAAAGCCCTTTATACACGTAAAAATTTATCGCCGCGGGAGATACCAGATACACCGCTTCTCACCACTTCCATAATACCCATTTCCCGAACTGCCTCGATAAAGGCATCTAGCTTATCGCTGTCACCAGCAAGCTGCACGGTATAGGTCGCTGGCGTCACGTCAATAATGTGACCCCGAAAGATCTCCACACAGCTTTTTAATTCTGTGCGAACACCGTTATCTGTTGCTTTGATTTTAACCAGCATCAGCTCGCGCTCAATGTGCGGGCCTACGGTTAAATCAACTACCTTAATCGTATCAATCAGCTTGTGCAGCTGTTTGACGATCTGCTCAGCCATATGATCATCACCCTGAGTAGTCAGCGTTAAACGCGACAGGGTGTCATCATCAGTAGGGGCAACCGTCAAGGTGTCGATATTATACCCGCGTTGGGCAAATAGGCCGACCACTCTTGAAAGAGCACCAGATTCATTTTCTAAAAGAATAGAGATTATCCGTTTCATTAGGTGCTCTCCGTCTTGTTCAGCCACAGATCATTCATGGAACCGCCAGGTCGCTGCATAGGGTAAACATGCTCAGAGCGATCAATGTCAATATCCATAAATACCACACGATCTTTCATGGCAAAGCATTCGCGCATCTTGGTTTCCAGCTCATCTATATGGGTAATTTTCATTCCCACATGGCCGTAGGCCTCCGCCAGCTTTACAAAATCTGGCAATGAGTCTTCATAAACGCTCTCGGAGTAGCGGCTGCTGTAATTCATATCCTGCCACTGACGAACCATGCCCAGTGCCGCATTATTAAGATTGATAATTTTTACCGGCAATTTGTGCTGGCTACAGGTGGACAGTTCCTGAATATTCATCTGGATACTGCCTTCGCCGGTCACACAGGCAACGTCTTTATCGGGAAATGCCAACTGGCAACCCATGGCTGCAGGCAGACCAAAACCCATGGTGCCTAGGCCGCCAGAGTTGATCCAGGTGCGTGGCTTATCGAATAAATAATACTGGGCAGCAAACATCTGATGCTGGCCCACGTCTGAGGTCACAATGGCCTCGCCGTTAGTCACCTTGTAGAGCATTTTGATAACATCTTGCGGCTTAATGCAGCTACCAGAGCTCTCTTCATAGCGAGAGGCGGTGTAAATACCTTTGTCCGCACGCCATTGATCAAGCTGCGTCCACCATTCGGCAATCGCATCTGTATCTGGCTTGATATCCAAGTCTTTATTGATCGCGAGCATTTCCTCGAGTACCGACGTACAGGTGCCCACAATAGGAATATGTGCTTCGATATTTTTCGATACGGACGTTGGGTCCACATCCACATGAATAATGGTGGCATGGGGACAGAACTTATCCAGATCGTTGGTTACCCGATCATCGAAGCGCGCGCCAATGGCAAAAATAACATCCGCATGGTGCATCGCCGAGTTGGCCTCGAACGTACCGTGCATACCCAGCATACCGAGATACTGCGGATCAGTACCTGGGTAACAACCCAGACCCATCAACGTATTAGTCACCGGATAATTCAACGCCTTAGCCAGGGCAATCAACTGCTCTGAGGCATTGTCGATAACCACACCACCACCGGCATAAATAATTGGACGCTTGGCGCCAATCAGTATTTTAACCGCACGTTTAATCTGCCCCCGATGGCCCTTGTCAGTAGGCTGATAAGAGCGCATCTTAACTTCTCTGGGATAGATGTAAGGCACCTTATGGCTCGGGTCAGTGACGTCTTTGGGGATATCAACCACAACCGGGCCGGGACGACCTGTCGACGCAATGTAATAGGCCTTGGCAATGGTCTCGGCGATATCTTCAGCGCGAGTGACCAAAAAACTGTGCTTAACGATGGGGCGAGACACGCCGACCATGTCTGTTTCCTGAAAGGCATCCTGACCAATTTTGGTCAATGGAACCTGTCCAGAGATAACCACCAGAGGAATAGAATCCATATAGGCAGTCGCAATACCTGTAATCGCATTGGTGGCGCCGGGACCCGAGGTCACTAGCGCAGTGCCCACTTCGCCAGTGGCGCGGGAAAATCCATCAGCGGCGTGAACCGCAGCTTGCTCATGGCGAACTAATAGGTGATAGACGTCGTCCTGTCGATACAGGGCGTCATAGATATGCAGCGCAGCACCGCCGGGGTAGCCCCAAACGTTCTTAACGCCTGCATCTTTTAAAGCGCGGATAACAATGTCACCGCCGGATAATAGTTCCACAATCTGTCCTCATTGAATAACATTCAGGACTTTTCGCAGTGGCAATTTGCTGTTACATCAGAAGCGACGCCGCGATTGCGGCTAGTTCCAGTCACACCGATAAGTGCTTTGTTGACTGTAGCTGGCACTGTGGATACTAGCGCCTTCTCTCGTGATGACCAGCAGCATGGATAACGCCGACCTGGTACTTTGTCCAAAAAACTGTACGGATAGGTACAGAAGCTGGGTAATTTAACAGTTTTTACTGATTAGTCAACGGGAAAATCCACTCCCTTCCGGTGGGCCTCATAAAGAAAGTCTCGCGCAACGTCAGTAAATGGGACAAACTGATGGACACACATTTTCTGTAAAACAATAATAAAAGTCAGTCGACATACATAAAGAGAGAGAACTGTCATGGGGAAATTCAACGGGTTAGTCGCCTGCATCTTACTAATTACCGCTTTAACCGGTTGTTCCAAACAGTCGGACAGCACCACGCTAGTCATCAAAAATATTAATGGCTATACCTTTGATAATGATCGCCAACTGCAGCAGTTCGAAACACTGGTAATAGAAGATGGCAGAGTATTGGCCACAGGTGATGACCAACTCAGCCTTAGTTACCCGAATGCAGAGACCGTAGATGGTCAGGGCAAAACATTAATTCCTGGCATTACCGATGCCCATGGTCATGTATCGACACTGGGTTATACCCTACTCAGTGTGGATATTCGCGGCATTGAATCTGCACAAAAATCGGCCCAGATAGTTGCTGACTATGCCGCACAAAAACCCTCCCTAACCTGGATTCAGGGTCGTGGCTGGAATCAGGTCTTATGGTCAGACAAACAGTATCCCACTGCTGCCATTCTGGATGCGGAGATAAGTGATCGTCCTGTGTGGCTAGAGCGCATTGATGGGCATGCTGGCTGGGCAAATAGCCAAACCCTAGCCCTAGCTGGTATTACTAAAGACACAGTCTCCCCCCCAGGCGGCGAAATCATCCGCGACGAAGCTGGCCAGCCAACTGGAATACTGGTCGACAATGCCATGAATCTCGTCATGAGCATTATTCCTACACCCAATGATGAAGAGATTACCCTGGCTCTGGATACGGTTGGCCAACATCTATTAAGTCTCGGCATCACCTCTACCCATGATGCTGGTGTGAGTTCCACTGAACACAAACTCTACCGCCAGATAGCCGACAAGGGCGATATGAAAGTGCGTATCTACGGCATGCTGTCGTCCACCAATGCCGACATAGAGCAGTCCTTGGCCGCCGGTAAGACTGTTGACGGAGACGACTATTACTCTGTACGAAGTATTAAGGTTTATACCGACGGTGCGCTCGGCAGCCGCGGCGCAGCCATGATAGAACCCTACTCTGACCGGGCCGGTCACACTGGCCTTTTGCTCACCAGCCGCGAGCAACTGCGTCATCTGTTTAACAAAGCTATTACCGCGGATTTCCAGGTGGCCATTCATGCAATTGGCGACAAAGGCAACCGCATTGGTTTAGATGAAGTCGAGCATGCCTACGCCACTGTTGGTGGCCGTCATCTGCGCCATCGCATTGAACATTCTCAGATTGTCACCCTAAGTGATATTCCACGCTTTAAAGCTCTCGATGTTATTCCGTCAATGCAGCCTACCCATGCCACCAGCGATATGAACATGGCCGCGGATAGAATTGGCGATGAGCGTTTGAAAGGCGCCTATGCCTGGCGTACATTCCTCGATCAGGGCAGTCGCGTGGTGTCTGGTTCAGATTACCCTATTGAACTGGCGAACCCCTTCCATGGTATTCACGCTGGCGTAACCAGACAGAATCACGACAATATGCCCGATGGCGGCTGGATTTCTGAAGAGGCCATGACCTTGGAAGAAGTGATGCGCAGCTTCACTATTGATGCTGCATGGGCTGCCCACCAGGAAGATATTCTGGGCGGCTTAACGCCAGGTAAGTGGGCAGATTTCATTCTGCTAGATCAGGATATATTTGACGTTGAACAAGAGGCCTTGTGGCAGACTCAGGTATTAGAAACTTGGATGGCAGGTAAGCGGGTTTATCAGCTCACCCCCTAGTCTGCTCCGTTACTACAAAGGGCCTGTTTGAGGCAGGCCTTTTGACAGTATTCTTTTGGCAGTGCTCTTTTGACAGTGGTCTTTGTTGACAGCATTGTTTTGAAATTTGAAAGCAGCCTAGGGCGTTCTCTACGCTGCCTTTGAAGACGCTTCTTTACCTGCCTCCGCACGACCATATTCCATTACCCCACCTTTCATAGAAGCAAAGCGTAGATTCAAAATATCCAGCAAGTAATTTTGCTGCAAACGCCAGGGAGCGACAGTACCCTGCTTCGGGAACTGATCAATTGAGCGATCAACATAACCAGAGGCCAGATCCAAAAACGCAACCCGCTCTAGGTCAGGGTTATGGTTTCTTGCCACCGCATAATCCAGATTATTGCGTTCCATATGCTTCAACAGACGGCAGACATATTCACTGGTGAGATCACATTTTAATGTCCAAGACGCGTTGGTGTAACCAGAGGCTAAAACAAAGTTAGGCACATCGCTGAGCATCATGCCCTTGTATCCCAATGTATCCGGCAACTTAATCGTTTTACCGTCCACCACAATTTTCATACCACCCATCGCCAACAATTCAAGACCTGTGGCGGTAACCACAATGTCTGCTTTGAGCAGGGTTCCGGATTCCAACTTAATGCCGGTTTTAGTGAAGGTTTTAATATGGTCCGTAACAACCGTTGACGTCCCTTTGCGCAGTGAACGGAATAGATCGCCATCGGGCACCAGACAGAGGCGCTGATCCCAGGGGTTATATTTAGGGGTGAAGTGAGTATCGATATCGTAATTGTCACCTAGGGATAAACGGGTCAACTTGCGCAACATAGCCTTTACTTTTTCCGGGCGACGTCGGCTCAGCTGATACAGCAGGGCCTGCTGAGAAACGTTTTTCCATCTTGTTATTAGGTAGGCCATTTTGGCGGGAAGGTACTTGGCCAACCGCTGGGCAAAGGCATCCTCTGCAGGGCGAGACACTACATAGGTCGGGGAACGTTGCAGCATGGTCACATGGGCTGCAGTTTTGGCCATGGAGGGCACCAATGTAATGGCCGTTGCTCCACTGCCAATCACCACCACTTTCTTGCCAGCATAATCCAGATCTTCAGGCCATTGCTGGGGGTGAATAATCTGCCCTTTAAATTGGTCGCTCCCAGGAAAATCTGGGGTATAGCCTTTGTCGTAACGATAGTAACCGGTGCAGCTATAAATAAAGCTGCAGGTTATTTTCTTGCCCCGCTTACTGCCCTCATCAATGGTTAATGTCCAGCGTGAAGAAGCAGTATCCCATTCTATTTTAGTCACACGCTGGTTGTAGCGTATATGTTGCTCAATATCATGTTCTTTGGCGGTCTCATGAATATAGTCAAGAATCGCAGGGCCATCGGCAATGGCCTTCTCATGTTTCCAGGGCTTAAAACTATAACCTAATGTATGCATGTCCGAATCTGAGCGCACCCCCGGATAACGGAATAGATCCCAGGTGCCACCCATTGCCTCTCGGCTTTCGAGAATGCTGTAGGTTTTATTGGGGCAGTGCTGTTCCAGATGACAGGCCGCCCCTATTCCTGAAAGACCAGCACCAACGATAACCACATCAACATGATTTTTAGACATTACAGACCCACAATTTTTTATTATTGTTATGTTACGTGGCTAAGGGTTTCTCCGATCCATGCTAGGAGATAGCAGAATTCTTACGACCCTTAGAACCAACCTTTTACCGACTTGTCTAGGGCACCACTGCACTTTTTAAGCTGAGCACCATAGGTGGCCGCCTTGCGCTTAACCTTTGCCGCAACCTTAATTAAATTCGGTTTTTTATTAAAAGACCCACGGGAATAACCGCCCCAGCCTTCGTGATAGGCTAAATACTGTTTATAGGCATCCCATTTAGAAACCCCAAGACGACGATGGGTGACATTGGTATACCAGCCGACAAAATTAATCGCATCACTAAACTTGTCACGATCATGGCTCCAGTGACCCGTATCTTTGCGGTAGTCATTCCAAGCTGGATCCTGTGCCTGCGCGTAGCCATAGGCAGAGGATCTGCGGGGCAAGGGTATAAATAGGAAGGTTGGACGATCGGGTCTCACCTTTGCGCGAAAGGTAGACTCCTGATTGATAATTGCCATCATCACCCCAATCGGCGTACCCCAGCGCTTGCTGGATTTGCGCGCATCTTCATACCAGTCTGTCTCGCCCCAAAAAATTCGGCAGACATCATTGGTTTGTTTGGGCTCGTAGGTGGAACAGCCAGATAAGCCAAGGCCCAATAGCAGCGTAAATAGTACAGAAGTTCGATTTATAGTCATGGCGCAAAGAGTGCAAGGTTTAGCGTCTGTAATCAAGGTTGTTTTACAATAATAGAGCCAAAAGTTACTAAGCCGAATCCCCTAGGGAGTGGCCCTTTCCGCGCATTAGCAGATAGCAAGTTGTCTATTAGTGTTACTTATTGAGGCCGCTTTATATTGACCGTCAAGCCAAACGCCGCCATCATTTCCACCCAAGGGATAGACTACAAATTCCCTAACGTTTTTGTTGTAAGGGGCTTAGAATACAGTCCCTTTCAAACATCGCCCCAGAGAACAGATAATGAACCCCACGATTGATATGACCGACAGCACTGACAATTTTATTTTTACCGGAACCTGCCGCGCTGGCAGCGGTGTTGTTGCGGCAGTCACGAGCTTTTTGGCAGATCGAGACTGCTATATATGTGCCCTTGAACAGTTTGATGATGAATCTACTGACAAATTTTTTATGCGTGCGGTATTTCGCCGTCAAGGCGCGTCTCCTTCAATTGACGAAATGGCGGCCGCCTTTGCCGAAGTATCAGCTAAATTTGAGATGATTTGGAATTTTCACAATCCGGCGAAATCGGTAAAAACGCTACTATTAGTGTCTAAATATGATCATTGCCTAGACGATTTGCTGTATCGCCGTCGCAAAGGCGAATTCAATATGGAGGTCACTGCAGTGGTATCCAATCATCAGGATTTACGTCCGATGGTTGAGCGTGAGGGCATACGCTTTATCCATCTACCCGTCACCAAAGACACCAAAGCCCAGCAGGAGAATCGTCTGCTGGAGATTATTGAAGAAACAGAATCCGAGCTGGTCGTACTGGCCCGCTATATGCAGATTCTATCTAATAACCTGACCGAGAAGCTGTCCGGTCGATGCATTAATATTCACCACTCATTTTTACCCGGATTTAAAGGTGCCAAGCCCTATCACCAGGCCTATAACCGCGGGGTGAAAGTGATTGGTGCTACGGCCCATTACGTCACCTCTGATCTTGATGAAGGCCCAATTATTGAACAGATACTTACCCGCGTTGATCATGGCCACGGTCCTGAGCACCTGGTGCGAGTAGGCCGCGATAACGAATGCATGGCCCTAGCCAAGGCCGTAAAATATCACATAGAGCGTCGAGTGTTTCTCTCTGGCAATAAGACCGTGGTGTTTCTCGCAGGCTAGCCATTAACAATGTAATAAGTTCAGGGGAAGAAAAGCACCATGCCGTTTGGATTATTAAAGTACGGGCTCAGTAATGATTACCCGGCAAAACATCATTTCACCCCTGCCACAGAGCTTAAAAAGCACTACGACGTAGTGATTATCGGTGGCGGCGGCCATGGCACTGCCATTGCCTACAACCTGGCCAAATACCATGGCATTACCAATGTTGCCATTCTCGAGAAAGCCTACCTGGGTGGCGGCAATACCGCCCGTAACACCGCGGTCATTCGCTCCAACTATCTCACCGAAGCCGGGGTTAAGTTCTACAGCGAGTCGGTTAAATTATTTAACAACCTGAGCAATGAATTTAACTACAACGTGATGATGGAAAATCGCGGTCAGCTAACCTTGGCCCACAGCGATGCCGCCATTCGCAGCTTCCGCTGGCGCGCCGAGGTCAATCAACATCTGGGTGTGCGTTCAGAATTAATGGACCGCCAGACCATTGCCGAACTCGTACCCAACCTTAATATGTCTGAAGACAGCCGTTTCCCCATTATGGGTGGACTCTGGCATGCCGACGGTGCCACCGCTCGCCACGATGCCGTGGCCTGGGGCTATGCCAAAGGTGCCTGTGATCGTGGCGTAGAATTACATCAGCTCACCGAAGTTGAAGATATCGAAATTACTCAGGGCCGCGTTACTGCGGTTAAAACAAATCGCGGTCGTGTTGAATGTGGTGCCGTGGTGCAGGCTGTGGCCGGTGCCAGCTCTGTCGTCGCCAAGAAGGCGGGTATTCCACTGCCCATTCACTGCTATCCCCTGCAAGCCATGGTGACTCAGCCCTACAAGCCAATTTTGACGCCCCATGTCAGCTCACCTCAGGTGCATGTGTATGTGCACCAGACCTCTCGCGGAGAATTTGTCATTGGTGGCGGTTCCGACCCCTACCCCCTCTATAACACCAGAGCGACACTGGACCAACGCGAAACTCTCAGCGCAGCTGCATTGGAGCTATTTCCATTTTTGGCTCAGGCTAGACTGCTGCGCCAATGGGCGGGCACCACGGATATGACGCCCGACTACAGTCCGATTATGGGCCTTAGTCCGGTAGAAAATTATTATCTCGATGCTGGCTGGGGTACCTGGGGCTTTAAAGCCACGCCAATCTGCGGCGTTACCATGGCCGAATTAGTCGCCACCAAAAAGGTGCCGGATTTGATCAAGCCATTTGAGCTAGAGCGCTTCTATCGCTTTGAACAAATTAACGAAGCCGGCGCCACCGCCGCTAGTCACTAACGACAAGGGTAAAGCAATGAAACTATTAACCTGCCCTTTAAATGGCCCGCGCAATATCTCTGAATTTACTTACGGTGGTGAATATCACCCGATGCCAGACCCGGTCCACACAGATTCCCGCCAATGGGCCGAACATGTGTTTTTTCATGACAACGCCGCCGGTGTAGTCACCGAATGGTGGTGCCACAATGCCAGTTCATTTTGGTTTTTAGCTGAGCGTAATACCATTAGTGATGAAGTAATTCGCACCTTTGAGGCCAGTGAAATTTTTAATCAGCGCATCGATTTTATCGCCGCCAGCACTCCGGAGGGCTCCTCATGAAAGGGCAGCAGATACAAAAGCGCCTTCCCCTCCCCTATGGCAGCCTGATCGATCGCAATACCGAAGTCAGCTTTAGCTTTGAGCGTAAATCTTATCAGGGCTTTGCTGGTGACAGCATTGCCAGCGCACTGGCCGCCAATCAGCAATGGCTTCTGAGTCGATCATTTAAATATCACCGCCCTCGCGGCGCATTGACAATGGCCGGACAAGACGCCAATACCATGGTGCAGCTACCTTCTAACCCCAATGCTCTAGCCGATCGCGAACTAATCAGCGATAACCTAGCGATTATGGCGCAGAACTACAGTGGCAGCCTGAACAATGATCGCGGTGCGGTAATGGGATTATTTTCACGGTTTTTACCCGTGGGTTTCTATTACAAAGCTTTCTTTAAGCCACGCGGCATGTGGGAAAAGTGGGCGCCTATCATTCGTAAAAAAGCGGGTCTGGGTGTTATTAATCAGCAGCTAGAGCCCCAGTACTACGACAAGCAATACCGCTTTTTTGATGTGGTGGTTGTAGGTGCTGGCCCTGCCGGCATGCAGGCTGCGCTAAGTGCTGCGGTAGAGGGCTGTGAAGTTTTGCTGGTCGATGAAAACCCCATACTGGGTGGCTCATTAAACTATGCCCGCTTTGATGCTGAAGGTATTCGTGGGCAACAGTTACGCGAAAAGCTGATACAAAAAATTGAAGCCAACAGCAATATCACCTCCATGACCGATGCGGTCTGCAATGCTTGGTTTGCCGATAACTGGCTGCCCATTATTAGGGGCAAGCGCCTTTATAAGGTGCGTGCCAAACAGACAATTCTGTGCACCGGTGCGCTGGAGCAGCAGGCAGTTTTCCGCAATAACGATCTGCCCGGTGTCATGATGAGTAGCGCCGCTCAGCGTCTGATTCATCTCTATGGCATTCGACCTGGCAACGCTGCGGTGATTGTCACTGGCAATAATGATGGCTATGCCAATGCGCTAGATTTACTAGATGCAGGGGTTGATGTGAAGGCGATTGTTGACCTGCGTGAGCAGCCAAAGCCCGACGCGATTGTCTTTGCAGCAGCCGCTCGCGGTATTCCCGTAAAGACTGGCTACGCAGTCTATGAGGCCCAGAAGTCCCGCAATCATTTATCCGCCGTTGAGATTCGTAAGGTTGTCAGTCAGGGCATCTGTGCCGATCGCGGCGAAGTGATTCCCTGCGATCTACTCTGTATGGCTGTAGGCTACACCCCCACCTATCAGCTAGTCTGTCAGGCCGGTGGTCAGCTGAGCTATGACGATAACAGCGCCATGTTTACTCTGATCAATTGCCCAGATGCTATGCAAGTAGCAGGCTCGGTGAATAGTCATTGGAATCTGGATGCCTGCTTGGCCGAAGCCAGTCGCGCAGCCATTATTGCCACCAATGCACTGGGGCTAACCAGCACCGCTATTCCCGAAGAGATTGCCAAAGAACCTGTTAGCCCCAATCATCCATGGCCTATTTTTGCCCATCCCAGTGGCAAAGAATTTGTCGACTATGACGAAGACCTGACCATCGCCGATATTATTAATGCCACCCGCGACGGCTACGAACATATTCAGCTGGTTAAACGCTACTCCACCTGCGGCATGGGCCCCTCTCAGGGCCGTCACTCGGCATTAGCTGCGGCCCGTTTAGTAGCAGCGGCAACTAATCGCACGGTTGCCCAGACCGGCGTCACTACCGCGCGACCCCCGTTTGCTCCAGAGCATCTCGGTCACAGTGCCGGACGCAGTTTTTATCCTGCACGTCGCAGCAATATGCATTATCGTCATCTGGAAGCTGGTGCTCAGATGCTACAGGCAGGTGCCTGGTACAGACCGGCTTTTTATGGCGCTGCAGATGGCACTGTCGATAACAGCGAAACCTGCATTAATAATGAAGTTAACAACGTGCGCAACAATGTTGGCCTAGTGGATGTATCCACTCTCGGTGGCATTGAAGTACGCGGCCCAGACGCCGGTGAATTCCTTAACCGCTTTTATACCTTTGGCTTTGTGAAACAACCAGTGGGCAAAGCGCGCTATGCCCTGCTTACCAATGAAGCTGGCGTGGTGATTGATGACGGTGTTGCCTGTCGTTTTAGCGATGAACATTATTATGTGACGGCTACCACGGGTGGCGTGGATCGCGTTTACCAAAATATGCTCAAGTGGAATGCTCAGTGGCGTCTGGATATCGATATAGCCAATGTCACCTCTGCCTATTGCGGCGTTAATATTGCCGGCCCCAAGGCGCGAGAAGTGCTGGCCAAGCTATGCACAGATGTGGACCTCAGTCCTAGTGCATTTCCCTATATGGGCGTCCGCGAAGGCACTGTCGCCGGTATTCCGGCGCGACTAATTCGTGTTGGCTTTGTCGGCGAACTGGGTTACGAAATACATGTGCCTCAACACTGTGGTGAAGCCCTCTGGGACGCCTTGATGGACGCCGGACAGGAACAAGGCATCAAGCCCTTTGGTATCGAAGCTCAGCGCATACTGCGCTTGGAAAAAGGCCATATTATTATTGGTCAGGATACCGACGCCATGTCTAATCCCATGGAAGTCCAGATGGGTTGGGCCGTCAGTCGCAAGAAGCCATTTTTTGTCGGCGGCAGAACGCTTACCGAACTTGAGAACAAACCTCAGCTTCGCAGTCTGGTGGGTTTTGTGGTCAATGACTTAAATGCCCCTATTCCCAAAGAGAGCCATCTGATTCTGGACGGCGAGCAGATGACCGGGCGAGTGACCTCCTGTAACTATTCCCCAACATTACAAAAGCCCATTGGTCTGGCCTATGTCACCCCAGAGAATACGCCAGCGGGCAGTACATTTATTATCAAATCATCTGGCGGTGTGCGAGTGACTGCCGAGGTTGTAAAACTGCCGTTTTATGACCCAGACACGTTGCGTCAGGAGCTATAACAATGAGCAGTATTATGCCAACAGAGGTCCCGCGCCGCAGCCAGCTGTCTCGACGCCATATTGAGCTAGGCGCGGAATTCGAGCGCAGCGGCTACCTGCTCTTAGTGAAAGATTATGGGTCGCAAACTGAAGCGACACAGGCACAGATATTAGGTCTGGTGGATTTATCCACGCTGCCACGCACAGGCTTCAAAGGTGCCGGCGCGCCAGATTGGGCCGCGACTCAGGCACTCAATCTACCCCAGCAACCCAATACCTGCACCGTACAAACCGACGGCAGCCTGGTGGCGAAACTATCCCATCAAGAGCTATTAATACTTAGCGATCTGAATGGAAAGTCAGCATCAATAGAGCGATTAAATAATACCCCGGTCGACCCTCAGACCTATTCACTACCAAGAGCAGATAGCCATTGCTGGTTGGCTATTACAGGCAGCCAGGCGGCGGAGATGTTCTCCAAAATCTGTGCTGTGGACCTACGCAGCCATAAGTTTGCCAACGGGGAGATTGCACAGACCTCGGTCGCCAAAGCCAATAGCATTGTTATCCGCAATGATCAGGGTAGTACCCATTGTTTTTATATTCTGACGGATGTCAGTTCTGCAGAATTTCTCTGGGACTGCCTGCTGGACGCCATGGTGGAATATGATGGCAGGCCGGTGGGTGTTGCAGCATTAAGGGCTCTTGTTTAAAAGCACCTGCCGCTAAGGTGTAACTGATCGCCTGTAGTTTCCTCTATACTCGTTTCCTATGAAAAACACTAAAACCATAGAAATTGGCGCGCTTAGAATCTTTGCCGCCATTACTGAAGCCGACACATTAACTCAGGCCGCCGAGCGACTGGGTATTACTCAGTCGGCTGTCTCTCAAACCCTCAAACAAATTGAGCTGCAAACTGGCACCCAGCTAGTGAACACCAGATCACGCCCCATTAAACTGACCCCCAGTGGTCAGGTGCTCAAAGGCTATGCCCAGCAGATTCTCAATGATACCCAGCGCATGCTGGCCGATGTGCGCATGGCCTCTAAAGGCGGCATGCTGCCGCTAAATATTGGCATGATAGATTCTTTTTGCGATGTCGCTGGCCTGCAGTTTATGCAGCAAGTAAAACCCTTCACCTCAAAGTTAACCCTGCGCACTGGATTGGGCTCGCCCCTGTCTCAGGATTTATTAAATCGCGATCTGGATTTATTAATCACCAGTGACCCCATTGACGAGCATCCAGAATTGCAGCGATTTCCTATTCTGCGTGACCCCTTTGTGATGATCGTGCCGGAAGAATTCGCCCAAGATGGCATAGCTACCCCAGCCTGGCTGGCGGAAAATGTGCCCTTTGTCCGCTACACCAGAAGCTCGCGTCTGGGCATATTGACCGACCTGATTGCACGCCGACTAAATATCAATCTCAATGTCGCCTATGAATTGGATAGCACCCAGACATTACTGCGGTTTGTGCAGTCCGGTCAGGGCTGGGCAATTACCACCGGACTGTGCTTGGTGCGTTATCCGGAATTACTCAGGGGAACTAGAGTGATGCAGCTGGCTAACGGTGCCAATGCACGGCATCTAACCATGCTCTGCCGCCCTAATGAACTGGGTGCTGTACCCGAGAAAGTCGCTACCCTATGCCGCTCTATTTATGGCGACGATATTGTCCCTAAGCTTATTGAAATAGCACCCTGGCTCGAACAGCAGGCCTATGCCATTGAGGAAATGCCGGCGATTTAAAAGCGCAAAATATAAAAGACTGGGAATTCAAAAAGTGGAAAAACCATGGATAAGAATCAACTCATAATATTTCGCCAACAGCTGCTGAGTCTCAGACAGGAATTACAGATCTCGGAAGAAATATCCGAAGAGGCGCGCCAGCCAGTGTCTTTGGATCAATCTATGGTTGGCCGGTTATCTCGAATAGATGCAATGCAGGGCGTACAAATGGCCCAGGAAGCCTCGCGACGACGCCAGCAGCAGCTAGTCAGAATCGTCGCCGCATTAGCGCGTATCGAGTCTGATCTGAGTGCTGATCTCAGTACTGAGATCAGCGCCGGCAATAGAACTAACAATGAATATGGCTACTGCAGCCTATGTGATGAAGATATCTCCATCGGTCGACTCAATATCGATCCAACTTACGTCCTCTGTATTGGCTGTGCGGACAAGCCCGTCCAATAGAGGCATAGGTTCACCCATGCTATCCCCTGGCAGGAATGTTTTGCCCCAGCCCAATCCAGCAATGCCTCGCGCCAACATCGACTCGATCTGCTCTGCGCTATAACCCACATCCGCCAACACTTCTTTTGTGGAATGACCATGAGCCTCAGTGGGGCTAACCGCAAAGATAGCCGCGTTCTGTGGACGAATAGCATAGTGGTCGATCTGGGTAAGCTGGTGACCGCTCGGGTGATCTGGGTAGATTGAAAATGCAAAGCTGCCGCGATCGGTCCCCACAGTGCCATCGGCAATGCGGCTGTTCTCTGCCCGCAATGTTTCAATTGACTGTGGCTGGGCCACGGCAATATCGGCGGCCTGCAGACGGGTCATCCACTTTTTAGCCGATGCCTGCTGAAAGGCAACGGTCAAAAAGGTCTGAATATCTAATGTGATGGCAATACCCTGCAAGCCTTCGATATTTTCTAGTGCCCTCAGATCTGAGTCATCTGCATCGAGGAATATCCAATCGTCAGAGGTCGCATAAAAGTGCGATAGCGCATGAGTGCCCATGGCCTGACGACCAGAGGGCTCGTTAAAATCTTCTAGGCCAGCATAGTCGAAACAAAAGGGCAGCTGAGCGAGATTGGTCACTGCAGAAAGTGACGTGCGGGCGCGGCTTACCTGACCGGTTTTAGCCTTGTGATACAGCGCCACGGCCATAGCTAACCCGCCAGCAAAACCACAGTTCACGTCCAAAGTACCCAGATGGGCATGTTCTTCTGGCGTCTCTACACCACCAAAGCGACTCATAATGCCGCTATTGGCCTGAATAACATCGTCGTAACCAATGTAGTTGGTTTTACGTGCAGGCAATGGCCCGCCCAAGCAGTCGAGACGGCAAAAGAGTACGCCGGGGTTAATCGCCTGCAGGCTGTCGTGGTCTAATCCGAGAGGCTTCATCTGGCGATCTGGGGCATTGATAACTACCAGATCCGCCGAGCGCACCAACCGATTAAAGGCTTCGCGGCCCTCTTCAGAATTAATGTCGATCAATGCACTGCGCTTGCCCATGTCTGCCTGAAAGGCAAACAGGGTTCCAATCAGCGGATCGTACATGGGTACGACTGGCTCAACCTTGGTCACCTCGGCGCCAAAACGCGCCAAAAATGCACTGGAATGAGGCCCGGCAATTACATTGGTTAAATCCAATATCCGCAGTCCTTTTAACCAACCCTGATTATTATCAGACTTATCAGAATGCATCTCTTGCACAACGAGCTTGTTCGGCAAGAGCGTAAGCTCGGCCAGAGCCTGATCAAAGGAGACCAGCTTGCGTCCTTGGGGAGCCAGCATTTTGTGTGCAGACTCTTCCAACCAGACCACGGGGCCCGGCTGCTTCATTAAACCGTATTCAGGATCATTCACCTCAACGATCAGGCCAGCATCGTTGCAATGCTCGCTGTTAACCCACTCTTTTGTGGTTCTGTGGGGAGCGCCAGGAATCTGACCCTCACCAAAAATAACGCCCCATTCTGAGGAGGTCTTGGTCAACATCACCAGTTTCATTTTGGTGGAAATAATATCTGCCCATCTTTTTGGCAATGGATAGACACCCAATGAAGTTTCGCTCTCCCATTCGCTGAGAGGCAGGTGCAGGTCTGCAACCTCAGGCATGCCCTCGGCCAGTAACTCATCATAGAGCCCAAGCGCTTCTAGACAACGGCGCGCATGGTTGCGGTGTGAGGGGCACACCACATAGAACATGCGTCCATCGGCACATTCGTAGGTGCGATAAAACGGATCCAAGTATTCCTGTAAGTCTTCATAGCTGAGATCAAATTCAATATTGTTGGCACGGCGATGCTCAATTTCTAGCTCGCGCATAGTCTTGTAACGCTCGGGCAGATCCACAACCTCGTAAGAGTTGTAGGACAGGCCTTCCATCATCGCGGCAACCACGGGTACCTCTATATGGTCACCACAACCAGAGTTATGTCGGGCCATCAGTGCCATAACTACAGAGCTGGACGCCAGTGTAATCGTGTAAGAAGAGGCCAGAGGTAATGGCGAGAAGCATGGGTTTAAACCCATCAGTACGCGATTAAAACCCATATCAGTAAAGGCGCCCGCCGTAGCGGCAACCACTGCCTCGGTCGCTTTCCACTGACTGCGCAGCTGGTCGTTGCTGGCAAAACCCGGTATCGACAGAGTAATTAGCTCTGGGCGGCTTTCACGGAGTTTGGCAAAGTCGATGCCCAGTCGCGCCATCACACCGGGGCGAAAAGACTCCACAACCACATCAGCTTCATTAATTAGCCGCATGGCTTGATCGAGGCCCTCATCGGTTTTTAAATCAATGGTCAGGCAGCTTTTATTGCGGTTCAAAATAGCATTGGCCTGATGCTTCCAATGAGCACCAGTAGGAGGATCAATATGGATAACCGTAGCCCCCAGATCTGCTAATACCATCGCCACAGCGGGGCCAGCAATTTGCTGCCCGAAGTCGATAACTCGAACCCCAGAAAGAGGTAAATGACTGTGATTTTCCATAGTGTCTAATCCGCTGTTAATGCCTACTTTGATAAACCGCGATCATAGAAACCAAATTGCTGAGAGACCAGCAATAAATAACGTGCCTAAGGCCTCTGTTTTTTTATGTCAGAGCTATTCATAAACGAGCTACAGACCGCGCCATTACTGTATTTATGGCAAGATCTAATTTTACTAATGACAGCATAAATATTTCCCTATCAAGGCATTAATTTTTAAGGGTTGCACTAAGGTTTTAGATGAATAACAATAGGATTCGTCTCGTTATACGAAAATAATTAAGATAATAAAATCACAGGGGAACAATACCAATGTCCAACCAAACCAGTGGCTTTTTAGCCGGTGCTCATCCCGTTATGGCAATCGGTTCTGCACTATTAGTGTTAGGTTTTGTTATTTTTACCATTGTTGATCCACAATACGCCGCGTCGGTGTACGACGGCGCCAAAAGTTACATTGCCAGCGAACTATCCTGGTACTACATCGGACTGATGAATGGTTTTTTACTGCTGTCCCTGTATCTGGTATTTAGCCGCTTTGGCAGTATTCGATTAGGGGCAGATAGCGATCGACCTGAGTTCAGTCTGTTCGCCTGGTTCTCAATGCTTTTTGGTGCAGGCATAGGTATTGGTATTCTGTTCTACAGCATTGCCGAGCCCATCACCCATTTTCAGGCCAACCCTTTTCTAGACCCAGCACTCTCAATGTCCCCAGAAGCCGCCACTATCGCCATGCGTCTCACTGTGATGCACTGGGGAATTCATGGCTGGGCCCTGTATGCCGTGCTGGGACTCTCTCTGGCTTATTTTTCCTACCGCAAAGGTCTACCCCTAGCTATTCGATCTAGCCTCTACCCTATTTTTGGTGAGCGAATTTATGGCCCTATTGGTTTTATCGCGGACTTATTAGCGGTGATAGGTACCGTATTCGGTATCGCTACTTCGCTAGGATTGGGCGCCCAGCAGATGAATGCCGGACTTAATTATCTGATGGGCATGGAGATTGCCATCAGCAATCAGATGATTCTAATTGCCGTTATTTCGGTTGTCGCCACTATCTCGGTGCTCAGCGGTGTTAACCTCGGCATTCGCATTCTCAGTGTGTTCAATATGCGCCTGACATTATTGATACTACTCATGTTTCTAATCTTTGGCCCTACCAGCTATCAGCTCAGCTCACTTTTTAACAACAGCATTGATTACATTATTAACGTACCGGCAATGGGCATCTGGGTTGATCCCGACAAGACCAGCCAATGGCAGGGTTGGTGGACGATTTTCTACTGGGGCTGGTGGATTGCCTGGTCACCCTTTGTCGCTGTCTTTATAGCCCGTATTTCCCGTGGCCGCACATTGCGCGAATTTGTGCTCGGCGTGCTGCTGGCCCCCACTGGACTGGCACTTTTATGGATCACCCTATTTGGCAGTACCGGCATGTATATAGAGCTATTTGGCGATGGCGGCGTGGTTGAGGCAGTCAATAAAGACACCACCACCGCCCTGTTTAAAACCATTGATTTAATGAATTTAGGCCCCTGGCTGACCACCATCATGGCCAGCATATGCACCATTATGTTGGTGACTTACTTTGTCACCAGTGCTGACTCGGCAACGCTGGTGATCTGCACCTTAATCGCCATGGGCGAGCCGGAACCTGCTCCCCGTCTGCGCATATTTTGGGGGCTTGCTGTGGGTGCGGTCGCTGCTGTTCTGCTCTATGCCGGCGGACTAAAAGCACTGCAAACTGCTTCGATTGTGGCGGCACTCCCCTTCTCCTTTGTTTTAATTATGGCGGCTTATGGATTATTTAAATCCTTGCATGCCGAACCTGTTTTCAGAAAACCTGAAACGATCACACAGGAGTAATTACATGTCTACACAGATAATTCTTCCGCGTATTTTGCAAGTTGGTGCCGGAGCCAGCAAAGAAGTGGGCAATATTATTAAGGCGCTAGAATGTCAGCGCCCCTTAATTATTACCGACAAAATGATGGTGCAGTTGGGCTATGTGGCTGCCGTGCAAGAGAGCCTTAAAGCCGCTGGTATAGGCTCAGATGTTTTTCAGGACACCGTGCCAGAACCCACCGTTAGCTCTATTCAGGCCGGTGTTGATCAGGTGCGCAATGGTAACTATGACAGCATTATTGCGGTCGGCGGCGGCAGCCCTATCGACAGTGCCAAGGCTATTTCGATTTTGGGTAAATATGGTGGCGTCATGCGCGACTATAAATTCCCACGGGTCGTCACCGAACCGGGCCTACCTATTATTGCGATTCCCACCACCGCAGGTACTGGCTCTGAATGCACCAAAGTGACCATTATTACCGACGAAACCAACGACGAGAAAATGCTCTGCGTAGGTATTGGCTTTATGCCCACCGCAGCACTGGTGGATTACAGCCTCACATTAAGCCTGCCTGCAAGGACCACCGCAGATACAGGTATTGATGCCCTCACCCATGCCATGGAAGCCTATGTCAGCAAAAAGGCCAGCCTGTATAGCGACAGTCAGGCAATTGCCGCCATGAAGCTACTGGCACCCAATCTGCGCAAGGTGTTCCACGATGGCACTGACCAGCAGGCTCGCGAAGAAATGATGCTCGGCTCTACATTGGCGGGTGTGGCCTTTTCCAATGCCTCAGTGGCGCTGGTCCATGGCATGTCTCGCCCTATTGGCGCCTTCTATCATGTGCCTCATGGCCTCTCTAACGCCATGTTGTTGCCCATGGTCACTGAGTACAGTATTCCTGCTGCGGCTGAGCGCTATGCCGACTGTGCCCGCGCCATGGGTGTGGCCAGCGAGAGCGACAGTACCGATCAAGCCAATAAAAAACTGATGGCCGAGTTATACGCCATCAATGAAGAACTACAGGTGCCAACACCAGAGCAGTTTGGTATAGAGCGCGAACACTTTTTTAACAACCTCGAAGTGATGGCTGAGCAGGCACTGGCATCTGGATCTCCGGGTAATAATCCAAGGGTCCCCAGCGCTGAAGAGATCATCGAGATCTACAAAAAGCTCTGGTAAATCCACTTATATTTTTGAGGCCACAACAATGAAAGTAGTAGGACATTTAATAAATGGCGACATGATCGCTCCTGACACTCGCACTCAGGATGTTTATAACCCAGCCACTGGCGAAGTCAGCAAGCAGGTTGCTTTGGCATCAGAGGCTACTGTTGGCCAGGCTATCGCGGCGGCTCAGGCTGCCTATCCTGTGTGGAGAGATACCCCACCGATTAAACGTGCCCGAGTCATGTTTAAATTTAAGCAATTGCTTGAAGACAATGCCGATGAAATCTGTGCCCTAATCGGCGCCGAGCATGGCAAGATCAGCCACGATGCCGCCGGTGAATTACAGCGCGGTATTGAAAATGTTGAATACGCCTGCTGCGCGCCAGAGCTATTAAAAGGTGAGCACAGCAAGAATGTCGCCGCGAATATCGACAGCTGGAGTGAGTTCCAACCCTTAGGTGTGGTTGCCGGTATTACACCGTTTAACTTCCCCGCAATGGTGCCACTGTGGATGTATCCCATGGCTATTGTTTGCGGCAACTGTTTTATTTTGAAACCCTCAGAGCGCGACCCAAGCTCAACCCTGTTTATTGCCGCCCTGCTCAAAGAAGCTGGCCTGCCCGACGGTGTAATGAATGTGGTTAATGGCGATAAAGAAGCCGTTGATGCCCTACTCCACCACGAAGATGTTAAGGCGGTGAGCTTTGTTGGATCCACACCCATTGCGGAATATATCTACAGCACCGCCAGTGCCAATGGCAAGCGTTGTCAGGCTCTGGGCGGCGCTAAAAACCACGCCATCGTTATGCCTGATGCCGATATGGACAATGCGGTTGCCCAGTTGTTGGGTGCTGCCTTTGGTTCCTCTGGAGAGCGTTGCATGGCCCTGTCAGTCGCTGTTGCCGTGGGTGATGCCGCTGCAGATGCACTGGTCAGCAAGATGCAAATCGCCATGCAAGATTTAAAAGTAGGTCCCTGCACCAATGCCAGCAATGACTTTGGTCCAGTGATTACCAAGCAGCACCAGCAAAAGGTGGTTGGCTTTATCGATAGTGCCGAACAGCAGGGTGCCAAGGTGGTAGTCGATGGACGTAACCCCAAGATCGAAGGTCATGAAAACGGCTTCTTTGTGGGCGGCACACTTATCGACAATGTCACTGTCGACATGGACAGCTATGCCGCAGAAATCTTTGGCCCAGTACTGCAAGTGGTGCGGGTTAATACCATGCAAGAAGCCATGGATATTATTAACAACCATGAATATGGCAATGGCACCTGCATCTTTACCCGTGACGGTGAAGCTGCCCGCTATTTCTCCGATAATATTATGGTAGGCATGGTCGGCATCAATGTACCTCTGCCAGTACCCGTTGCCTATCACAGCTTTGGTGGCTGGAAGCGTTCACTGTTTGGCGATCTGCATGCCTACGGCCCCGATGCGGTGCGTTTTTATACCAAGCGCAAAACCATTACCCAACGTTGGCCCTCTGCCGGTGTACGAGAAGGTGCCATGTTCTCGATGCCGACAATGAAGTAAAGACGGGACATAGGCATGCCTGAAGAAACCACAACAGCGTCTAGAGAGAAAGGCTCTACTATTTCCAGAGTAATGGAAATTATAGAGGCCGTGGCCAAGGCTGAGCGACCTCTGTCGCCAGCCGATCTCTCCTATGAGCTGAATATTCCCAAGCCCAGTATGCATCGTCTGCTCAATCAACTTGAAGCCGATGGCTATTTGCAAACCTCCATGCGCGGCTTAATACTACCGGGCAACCGCCTCCATGGTATAGCTCTGGGAATACTCTATAGCAGCCGGTTTAAAGCGGTGCGTCAGGCCATTCTCACCCAACTTACCGAGCAGATTGGCGAGACCTGCGGTATCGCCATTCCCAACGGGACCGACATGATCTACTACGATCGCGTGCAGACCGAATGGCCTCTGCAAATACATCTCCAGGTTGGCAGCCATACGCCAACCTGGTGTACCGCCAGCGGCAAACTCTATCTCAGCTCGCTGCCCAAAGAGCGGCGCCTAACCATTATTAACAAGCTACCTCTAGGTCAGTACACCCGAAATACGATTACCGATCCCAAGGCGCTGGAAACCGAGTTGCTAGGCATAAAAAACACCCGAGTCGGCACGGACAATGAAGAATTTGCCGATGGCATGGTGGCCTGTGCAGTGCCTATACTAGACAGT
Organism: Porticoccaceae bacterium UBA1989; assembly: GCA_002335945.1. Taxonomy (GTDB): domain Bacteria; phylum Pseudomonadota; class Gammaproteobacteria; order Pseudomonadales; family Porticoccaceae; genus HTCC2207. The sequence goes on along the minus strand of DDDD01000088.1, from coordinate 2,825 downwards.
AAGGGCAAGCTCTTTGCCTGCCTGTTTACCCATGGGCCAGTGATTCGAAAAAGCCTGCCGGAACTGCTGGATTATGTACCACTGTTAACCAGCGCCGCAGAAGAACTTGGGCGTCTTATCGACGACCCTGATAACAGTATCAGTCAGCTAGTAAGAGAATAATAATGAGAAAAAGACTGCCCCCCCTAAACTGGTTACGCTCATTTGAAGCTGCCGCCCGTCACCTAAATTTTACTCAGGCAGCCGCTGAACTGCATATGACTCAGGCGGCGATTAGCCAACAGATCAAAGGTTTGGAAGCCCAACTTGGTTGCGCGCTGTTTAAACGTTTGCCCCGAGGTTTGGCACTGACAGATTCAGGCCGCGCCTATATTCCTGGCGTCCGTGAATCCATTGAGAAGCTCGCTCTGGTTACCGATGAGGTCTTTGGTAAGGAACGCAGTAGAACCCTAACCGTAAGGGTTAATCTGGTTTTCTTTAATCAGTGGTTGGCACCGCGACTGGCCGACTTTCGCGCCCAGTTTCCGGATATAGGGCTGCGTTTTACCAGTAATATTTGGGTGGCAGATCCCGACAAGGATGCCGACGTAGAAATTCGCTATGGCAAAGGTTTATGGCCAGGCTTTACCAGTAATCGCCTGACCTGGGATGAACTAATCCCGGTCTGCAGCCCAAGCCTACTCGACAGCCAGCAACCACCAAAAAGTGCAGCTGAACTCGCTGAGCACACGCTACTGCACGTTATTGGTTATGAGGAGGGCTGGGGATTTTGGCTAAATAAACTCGGCTGTCATACCGTTGATCCTTCCCAAGGTATCCATTTTGATTCCTTGGTAACAGCGATGGAAATGGCTGCACAGGGTCATGGCATTGCACTTAGCCGCACATCTCTGGCCGCCAACATGCTCGACAGCGGACGTTTAATCGCTCCGTTTGAACAGCCAGTGGCCACCTCAGAATCATTCTTTTTGGCGACACCCGTCAACCAGCATATTCATCCCCACGTGGAGAGTTTTCGCTACTGGTTAATTAATCAGGCTGAAATGGAGATGCCAGAGTAGAGGCGACAGAGTAGAGGCGACAGAATAGAAAGAAACAGACATACAGGGGTGATCAGTCGCCAGCGCCCGCTCTGGAACTATCGGTGGATTCAACCAGTATTCTGGCAACCAACTCATCGAGGGTCTGCCACAGAGTCTGATCTATCTCGATACCCTGCTCTACTGAATCCCTGTAACAATCCATCATTTCTTCCCCAGAAAAGGTTTCAAGATATTCACCAAACTCTAACTGCTGAGCAAATTGATGTTGAATAACATCTATATCCGCCCCAGAAAAAATCCGCAGAGACTGCGCATCAAACTCCCCCGTCATGGTAAATGTCTGGTACTCAGGAAGCTGAGCACCTGCAGCAATCGATACCTTGACGCAGTAATCCTGCTGCCGCCAATAGGCAATAAAACCCAGATTGCGCTGCGCAGCCTTGATCAGTCGCTGTAAAATAAAGGTGCGGTTGTAACAGTCCGTCAGCTCTAATGCAGCCCAAGAACCCTCGACAACCTGAGACCGAATAAGGTCAACCGCCTCACTGCCGCAGAGTAAAATAGAACTGCCTCGGCCATCTAGCACCGCATGGTGGGCGTCTTCCTGCACCAGATCAGCATGGATAGGCGCGGTAGTATTCAGGTAGGCCAGAGCTCCTTGCAATCGGTCAAAGCCATCAAACCCATGGGTCTGTAACCAGACCACCATATCCGCGGCGTCCTGGCAGTCACCGGGCTGAAAGCCCAGAGCTTCGAACGCTTTCTTTAGCGCAGCCATTAATTCATTCTTAGAGACTTTCATGGTGATTAGCCGGACGTTAAAACAGGTTTAATCGGAAACTGCCAGTCATCGGCAAAGGGTTTGCCAAAGTCACTGATCAGCGGAGCGCCCTGGAACATCGTGTTGCGTACCCAGAGACGAGAGCGCGGATCAAACTTACTCACCCCGAAAAAGGACAGCTTACAGCGCAGCAGATGGATTGGCAGCACATCGCTGTGCACCAGGTTTTCGCGGATCTCACCGTACTGACTCAGAGCCATGGTTTGAATACGCGCAACGATACCGCTGTACGTTGGGTTGTGCATATTAAAATGTGCGACATTCTGCTGCGGGCGAACCTGATTATAACTACAGAGCCGGTCGTAACATTCACGAACCCGACGGCCGATGGCCAGGGGCATTTCTTTTTCCATGCCCATATCAATATTGGTTTGGCCGAGACGCGGTTCCATCTTCTCTTGAGAGCGATACCAAAATGCACCCATAGACTCGTACTGGCTAAAATCGATGGCCAGTGCCCAATCGTATTTGTCTTCAATCACGTCTATCAGCTGAGCCACTGACATTTCAGGTGTCACCTGCTGGGATTCATCGACATCCATCTGCTCTTCAAGATCATCAACTAGCTCGGGATAGAGCTCGATTAATAATGTATTGATCACTTCCTGAGTCTCTATACGCCAACTCTGCTCGGCATGCTGAATCAGGTCGGCCCACACATAGTGATTATTGGCCAACTCAGCGCCCTGCTCTTGCAGCCATAGATGCATCAACTGTAATTCTGTGCGTACCAGCGCATTGGAACTATTTTGTCGTTCATCTGCAGTAATAATTTCACCCAGGTGCTGGATAACTCGCTGAGTAGCAAGATCCAAACGCTTGAGTGTCGCCTCATCAACGCCGCATTCACTGGCAGCAACCACTCTGGCCAACGCAGTTTCACGCATTTCAATCCACTGATTAATCAACAGCGGATGATTAATTAAAAACGGCGCCATACC
>DDDD01000065.1 GCA_002335945.1 Porticoccaceae bacterium UBA1989 | reverse complement strand
CTGTACTATTATTTTGTCAATCAGATTGAGGTATCAGGCATACTGCGCGGCGCCATGGTGACCCTAGGCGTTATTTTTGTGATCAATTCCCTAGACTCACTTATTCGGCTATATACAGATAATCTCGGCTTCGACATTCATAGGCTTGGGCCCAGCAAATACATCATTGGCAATTGCCTGTTAATTGGCACCCTAGTGCTGCTATACCAGTTTACGCCGTTTAAAATTGAGTGGGTGGGACTGGTAGTTATTGGTCTGTATGCAGCGGTTTATGGGCTGCTATTTAGGCGTAGAAAAGAATTATATTCATCATAGAAGACCATCAATCGCAGAGTTGCGTTTTAGGATCATGGACATAATGCAAAAAGCTAAGAGTTACGATTATATTGTTGTAGGTGCAGGCTCTGCGGGGGCCATTGTCGCCGCACGTCTAAGCGAAGATGCAGACTGCACTGTACTGCTGGTTGAATATGGCGGTGGCGATTCCAGTGTATTTATTCGTATGCCTTCTGCATTGGGTATTCCCATGAACAGCAAGAAATACAACTGGGGCTTCGAGACGGCGCCCGAGCCCTACTTAAATAATCGGCCCATGAACTGTCCTCGGGGCAAGGTTATGGGTGGCACCTCCTCGATTAACGGCATGGTCTATGTGCGTGGCAATGCCCATGATTACGACGAATGGGAATCTAATGGTGCGGCGGGCTGGAACTACCAAAACTGCCTGCCCTATTTTAAAAAGTTTGAGAATCACCAATGCCTGAATAGTGAATACACTGGCAATGAAGGGCCTGTAGGCATCAGCGCCGGTAATAATATGCGCAATCCACTGTATCGTGCCTTTATCGATGCCGGTGTCGAGGCCGGTTATGAGGAAACAAAAGATTATAATGGTTTTAGGCAGGAAGGCTTCGGCCAAAAGTTTATGAATGTTGATCGTGGCATTCGCGCGTCGACCAGCCATGCCTATTTAAAGCGCGCTAAAAAGCGGCCTAATCTGACGATTTTAAAGAGAGCTCTGGTTAAGCGAATTCAATTTTCTGACAAAACCGCTACCGGCATTGAATGTGAAATAGGCGGCCAAACTAAGGTATTCGATGCCCAGCGAGAAGTTATTCTGTGCGCTGGTGCTATTGGTTCACCCCAGCTGCTGCAGGTGTCCGGTGTGGGCCCCAAGAGAACGCTCAAAGCCGCTGGCATAGAACTACTGCATGAGTTATCGGGTGTGGGGGAGAATCTTCAGGATCATCTAGAATTCAACTTCCAGTATCACTGCAAGCAGCCCATCACCCTTAATAGTGAATTAAGCCTCTACAAAAAGGCATTGATTGGCGCCCAGTGGCTGCTGTTCAAAACCGGCCTTGGCCGCACCAATCATTTTGAATCCTGTGCGTTTATTCGCTCTCGAGCGGGGGTTAAATGGCCCGACATTCAGTATCACTTTTTACCGGGTGCAATCACCTACGATGGTTCTGTTGCCTTTAAGGGTCATGGTTTTCAAGTGCATGTGGGGCACAATAAACCCACCAGCCGAGGCCATGTTAGGGTTGTCTCGGGGGATGTTAAGCAGCATCCAGAAATTCTGTTTAACTATTTGGAGACGGAAGAAGATCGCCAGGGCTTTCGTGACTGTGTGCACCTAACCCGAGAAATTATGGCCCAGCCAGCCATGGACGCCTTCCGTGGACAGGTTATTCAGCCAACGGCTGAGGTGCAGAGCGACGAACAAATCGACGCCTTTGTCAGAGACTCTGTGGACAGCGCCTATCATCCCGCAGGCACTTGCAAAATAGGCGTGGATTCTATGGCGGTTGTTGATGCCGAGCTAAGAGTTCATGGCCTCAAAAATCTCAGGGTTATCGATGCCTCAGTATTCCCAACTATCCCCAATGGTAATTTAAATGCCCCGACGATGATGCTGGCGGAACGGGGCGCTGACTTAATTAAAGGTAGAGCAGATACTGCGACGACAGCAGTGCCTGTCTATTTAGATGAACAGTGGCAAGACCGACAGAAGGAGCGCCCTCCCCTGCGCGCAAGTTAATTTTATACTGGCTGGCTAACCGACTGAGTCCTACTATGAAAACCGACAGGTCATTTGACCGATGGTTATGCACAGCATCAACCCTGATTTGTCTGTTGTTAATGACCCTAGGCCAGTCATTCGTCTTACCGCTAAGTCGTCTCTAAAGCTGGCTAATATCTTTCCACACACTGTCTGCGGTGTACTCTAGAGAAACAACAAACTCATGGGCAGTCCAGTTTTCAATCATGCTCAGTAGGTAGGTGCCATCAGTCTTTAAATAGAGATGATACTGCTGCCCAACCCGAGGAACGAAGTTATAGGATGCGCTGTAGGCTAGTTCATTTAAATCGGCCAGTCTTCTAATCGCATCGTATTCACGATTCAATAATTCAACGGCATTCTCGAAATAATTCTTGGTTAACGACCCACGCTCTGACAAAAAAAGCGCTGTATCAGGCAGTACAATCGAGGGCGAACTTGATGTGGTTCCATAGGGCAATAACGCCTTCTTCAAACTGGTCATGTCAGATAGACTTCCTATAAATTAATTTGGTTTTACGTTGAGACGAACGAGTATGGACCAGTCTATCGCTAGAATAACGACTATTATCTAAACGAGCATGAATTAAGTCCAGATTAACCTATTTACATCCCTCCATGCCTGATTTACAACCCAATATTCCCTATACTGTCGCCCGCCGCTTAAAGGGGTTTGATGATCTACATCAATGTTCGGCTGTATTCTACCACTACAATTTATTATTTAAGGAGCTACAAAAATGACCAGATTAAGCATTGCTTTACTATTAACATTTTTATCAACAAGCGCTTTCGCTAAGCATCCACTAATGGAAAGATTTGACGTTGATTCAGATGGTGTAGTCACCACTGAAGAATTCAAATCAGCTAAATGCACCATCAGAGATAGCAAGTTCAAAGCAGCCGATAAAAACTCTGATGGTTCACTGAGCAAAAGAGAACTTTTAAAAGCACGCCACATTCTTGCTGTAGGGAAAAATTGCCCTAAAAAATCAGCGTCCTAAGCTGGCGAGCTATTTGTAATTAAAAGCCCAGGAGTTATATCGCGGTATATCTCCTGGGCTTTTTAGACAGCTCTATTAGATGACTCTATGAGGATAGCCCTAATAGATAGCCCTAATACATAGCCTCGGTAATATCACTACCACCCGTATTCCTCCTCATATTTCACTGCACAGCTGTATTAACAGGCCCACTGACGACAGCCAACACTGCTATTCCAATCCTCTGCTCTAACAGTTCCACCATCATAATGTTATCCTAATCCGAGTAGGTCACTGTTAAGATAGACGCTTACCTGTGTGACTAATAATTATTCAAACCTTGAGGGGCTAACCTATTGAAACCGAATAAAAGTGCACGATTATGTCTTGGGCTAGCACTTATCAGCCCAACGGTTAGCGCTGACCTGGACTTCCTAAATATCCAGTTACTTGAAAACACCGATGACATTGTGCTGGCTGCAGAGTACAGCTATTTTGATACTTCCCTCGATTTGTTGGATTTTGCCTCGAAGGTTGAGAGCAGCTCTAGACCAGAGCAATCCTCTTCGACGCAGTTAAGTGTGCTCGTGCCCGTGAATGAGAAACTGCGTGTCGGCTATGAATACACCGACTCTTCAGCGCAGGTATCAAGAACTGCGGAACCCTTTTCTATGGAGACCAAAGGTAATGAACATCAGATTAGCGCACGCTATCAACTGGGCCACTTTCGTCACTACCTAAAATTTCCCATCGCCCTAAACCTGTCTGCCTCAACAGTAAAACAAGAGCCACTTGAAATCGATTGCTATGCCCATGGGGGACTCATACTTGGCGGTAGCTGTGACAGTGCAGATATTCGTTTACTCGATGGTGCTCACCGTATTAATACCGGTGAACGTATCTACTACCCGGCAATGACAGTGGATGGAAAAGCGCAGGTTTATCGCATTGGTTTAGAGGTGAGAGGGAGTTTATGGAACGATCTCCCCTTTTACCAAAGAATCGACTTTCAAAGCTCACGGGTTGATCTCAACTACAGTTCGAAGCTACTGGAGATAAGCGACCCTTTCCTACTCAATGCCTCTTTTAGAGGTGTTGCTCTTAGCGATACGATCAATAGCCTATCATCGCAATTACCCCAACAATCGCCTTGGACTGAACGGGCATTAATTGTTGAATTCGGCTCTAAAGTAGATTTAATCGATAGGGTATCTGCCAGTATGGCTCTAAAGCATTACCGTATCGACAGAGCAAACTATGAATATGCAGTGAATGAAGTTAACTACAACCATAATACAGCCTTGGATCTAGCGCTTTGGTTCAAGCCTAACAACGGATTGATGGTGTATGCTAAAGGTCAGATATCGCAACATAATCTTCTTGGCATTGACCCGCTGGCCTACAACCGCAAGACCAGTAAGTTTTTTGCGCAGCCCTATGGCAAAATCGCGGCCGGGATAAGTTATTCTTTCTAAATACCCGGACATAAAAAAACCTCCTTTCGGAGGTTTTTTTATGTCTCTTACAACGACATCTAGCCTTATCATCTTAAGGTGTAAATACCACCTCACCATGAACTACCGATGCGTTACCATCATTTATCAACTCCGATGTTGCAGGTATAGCACCGATATAGTCTGGGCTGTCCGGGATAGAGAGAACCACCTCGTCAACTGATGATGGCAATAAATCTGCAACACCCATGGTGTAGAGGTCTGCATATTTACCACTAACATCAGCCACTCCGTCAACCGAACCATCGGCGGGGGTTAACCACTCTTCACCATCAAGCGCTTTGACCTTATAGGATATATTGCTGTCGAGGCCATCTTCCAGAGGTGCACCATCAGGAAGCATGAAGCGGTTCAGGTAACGGTAGCTGTCTTTCCACTCAGTAACAAACTCACCTAAGTCCTCACCCGTCGCCGTATCAAAGACAAACCCTGGGATACCACCTAGATCACCGTGCCCTCTAAACTCAAGGCGCAAACGCTTACCTGCATCCTTTCCATAGACTGCAGTACCATCGCCGTTCAATGTTTCAGGAACAGTGTAGTAAAGCGTCTTTGGCTCAGAGATTACGACCTTTGCTCCGGTCGTTGCCGAGGCAATATTGTAGCTAGGCGTCGCTTCCAGCGAAATCGTATAGGTTGTGGCAATGCCACCATCCCACAGCTGTGATTCACACAGACGCAACTCAGTGGCATCGCGTCCAAGTACAGGATGCCATTCGTATTCTTCGGTTAAGCCGGTCTTTCGACACTCTAACTTCGCCAGATCCGAGGCAACAACAAGCTGACCGGTACGGATACCCCAGGCAAGACTCGACTTCCAGCCTTCATTTGTGACATAACTTACGTTTTGTAACAATTGATTAGGATCATCCATCTCGGCAAACGCACTCGCAGCAACAGACCCTTTGGTTAGCTCTACGCCATTGGCATCCAAGACCTTACCCGACTGAACTGTGTAGGCGTAAGCTTCCGATGCCAACATTCCTTGGAAATGCTGACCTTGCTCATAGACTTGGGTTGACGCTAAGTAATCATCCGCTGCAACGTAAAAGAAAAAACCTATGATGTTAGCTGATACATCCCCATCAGGGGCTGGGCCTTCCAGTGCCAGAGAGCTGTCAATTTTCACAATCGCTGCATACCGGCTGTACGGGTTAGAGTCCATGTTAGTGTTAAAGAAGGATGCAATACCGGCGCTAGTAAAGTTAGCGAGCCCATTGTGCCCACTAAATAACTGGAATACATTCCAACTAATACCCGACTGCCCTGCGACCGAACCAAGATCTTGATCGCCACCGGCATAACCAAATATCTGCTCACTAGTGGTGACATAGTCCGCCTCAATTTCGACACCGTCGGGGCTCATATAAGATAAGCCGACGGTAGCACCACTGGGAATGGTAATAACAAATTCCTCACCATCCGACGCATAGTCAACGGTAGTTTTAGCCGCAATAGAAGTATCGCCTTCAAACCACCCGAGGTTGCCATTCGAATTGACAGCAACAGTGATGTCCATCGAACCCGACACACCCGCCGCTGGAATCGACTTAATATCTAGGTTAAAAACAGGTACCAGGCCGGGATCTGTAACATCAGCAGCCATGAGCTTATTGAGGTTGTTAACACTAAACGCCCCGTTTTGGCCATATAACGCGACATTTACAACATCTCCGGTGTTTGAGTCCGTAGTCTGTTGCATACCTCCATACTCAAGTCGCATAAACGACTTGGCGTCCGCCTCACCATTAATAAAGTCGGTAACCGCAGCGCCATTTTCACCCAATTTAAAACCAGTTGCCTGGATTGCGTTATCAGTGAGCCAAAATTGGTCAGTGGCCTCAGCCATGCTTTGGAACTGCTGATTGAATACCTGAGTGGCAGTCACGTCTTCCTTGAGATGGGAACCAACATCAGCGAAGGGGCTGGACACTGTAGATGCGCCGTCAGCGACAGATTCGGTGAAGGTTTGCTGGACAGCTGCGCCATCAATACAGTCACGGATACAGTAAAGAGTTTCAGTGATATCGCTGGCCGACACTATAGATGTTGTCTCTGTGCGGACGCCTGCAGCAGCGGTTGCTGATGCTGGCGCCGCCAACGCTTCGGCAGAGATGTCATACCACTGGCGAGTATCATGAGACCAAACACCCATCTGTCTGACATATTTGTAGTACCAGTCGTCAGTCTCAGCGCCTTCTTCTTTAGCCATCGTGGTTTGCCACTCGGCAAGAGTAAAGATAATCGGTGTATCGAGAACTGTGGTTTCGTATCCATTGGAGAAACTAACACCCGTGGTGAACGTAAACTGACCGGAACCATCCTCTGCACCGTCTTTCTCAAACACACCCTCATACTCGTCGTGCGCCAGAGTACCGAACAGGTTAGTAAACTCCGCTAACCACCAATCATCCCTTACATACATAACCACGCTCAAACCATCAAGGTCGTTTAACGCAATGTAGGAGGTATCTCGCTTCTCAATCCGAATATCGGTAGAAGTAAGGTTGTAGGTTTCAGGTCCCGACGTTGTAGTCTTGTCGCCGTAGGTCTCACGCGTAAATTCCGTCGATTCGTCAATCAATGCGCGACCCGTAGGCTCTAACCATACACCCCAGAAATCGGCCCAAGCGTGGACACGCTGCGTCTCACCATTGCTATCCACGACATCGGCATACAGTGGAAATGCTGAATTAGTAATCGGCAGCCTCTCACCATCGTCCGTGTAAACACCGTAGCGATGCACATTCCTCTGGGCCTTGGTGATGTCAGTGCTATAGCAGGTCTCCCCTTTTTGAAGATCAATGTCATCTAGGCTATTAATGGCATCAGTAAAATCAGTCCATTCGTATTGATTCGTCTCTGAGTTAAAATCTTCTCTGGTAGCCGATAGAAGTTTTTGACAAAAAGCCTTATCCGCGACACTGATGTAGTACTGATAGTACGCAGCAACCTCGAAATTTTCACCACTACAATTAGCACAACCTCGCGCGCTATAAATACCAACTGTGTCACCGTTGGCTTTCTTGATGCTACTTATTTCTTCCTGACCGGCATCAGCTCTGTATTTTAATGAATTGGCAGACGCTTCAAGATAGGCGGAGCCATAAACGCCGTACCCTTCAACGTACTCATCAAAGCGCAGAGTGAAGTCGCCGTTGGGTGCAGTAGCCGAAGGCCCCGCATTTTGATTAATAGCCATAAAGATAGTTGCGCCGCCACTACCCTCTTCATCTTCTTTGGAGCCATCGG
>DDDD01000131.1:37013-39408 GCA_002335945.1 Porticoccaceae bacterium UBA1989 | reverse complement strand
TTAAAAAATGCCTCTATCTCAGCAAAAGCCTCGGCTGCTTCTGGTAACTCAGGATGAAAAATTGGCCAAACATGGGGCACATTATCCCATCGCTGCAAGATCGCATTAGTGCCCGCTTCCACCGCTTTATTCACATAACGACGACCGTCGTCACGTAAAATTTCACAGTCGCTGCACTGCACCAGAATCGGTGGCAACCCAGATAGATCCGCTAACAGTGGCGAGATCACAGGATTCGATGCACCGCGACCGCCCATAACACGGGCACCTAGACCCAGTAAAAAGCCAGGCAACCAGCTAACACGCTTAGCCAGCGGCTTAAGCATCACGTCAGTTTCAAGATTGCTTCTAATACTCGGACTGGTAAACCGGCCATCAGTAATAGGCGAGAGTGCCAGAGCTGCATTTGGCGCCGCGCGCTGGTTATCCCGTATCCAGTTAAGCAGCGACAGCGTGAGGTTGCCGCCCGCTGAATCACCCGCCACAAAGACGGCGGTTGGGGCTAAACTATCTGGGCCCTCAGGGCCATTCTTAAGCATCCAGTCGTAGCTACTGCGGCAGTCTTCCACGCAGGCCATACGACTGTTCTCTGGGGTTAATCGATAGTCGATCGACAACACCGCGCTGTTAGTGATTTCGGAAAGTTTGCTAGTGAGAACACGATGGCTTTTGGGGCTGCCGGCAAAGAACGCGCCGCCATGGATATATAAAAAACGCCGACTGCTATCGACACCTGGTGCGGTAACCCATTCTGCATTTACACCGCCTGCATCCACAGGGATAAAATCGCTTATCGTTTTAGCACCGGCAAAAAACTCATCCATGGTCACACGCATGGTTAATACGCGCTCTTTCCAGGGCAGGTTTTCATGCTGGCCTGCTCTGGCTTTAAGCCGCGCATTAATAGCGGCAATCGCCTTGGCAGAGACCTGCTTAGCTTTATCATCCTCCGGGCTAAACAGCTGGCCCGGGGGAAGATCATACTGAGTTAAGGTATCGCGGGTTAGCCAATAGACGCCAACCGAAACACCGGCGAGCAGAGACATTCCTGCCGCTGCAACGCTTATACTCACGCAGAGTACGCCAGCTGGTTAAACTTTTTCTGATGGAAATCGCCATCACCAAAGCTCACATTAATCATCATCAGACGCTTAACATAATGGCCCACATTCAGTTCGTCGGTCATACCAATACCACCGTGAATCTGAATCGCTTCTTCACCCACCAGTCGCCCATAACGAGCAACGGTTGCTTTAAGCGCATGGACTGATTTCGACAATGCTTCAGGATCATCTTCACCGGCTTGGCAAAGACCACGATAGAGCATCGACTTAGTCTGTTCGCAGGCCATAAAGGTATCTACCATACGGTGCTGCAAAGCCTGGAAAGAACTAATCGGCGTATCAAACTGTTGACGCACCTTGGTGTATTCAACGGTAAGAGTATTCAGTGTTGCCATAATACCCAGCGCCTCAGCACTCAGAGCCATAAGAATCTGTGGCATTACCTGATCGATCAACGCCATGCCCTCACCCGCTGCATTTAGAAGCTGGCTCTCGGTGACCACAACATCTTTAAACGTCACTGTAGCGGCACTTAAGCCATCCATCATTTTGTAGCTTTTAACATCAACGCCCGCAGTGGAAGCATCGACTAAAAACAGGCTTACGCCGTCTCGATCAAACTGTCCGCCGCTAGTACGTGCGCTAACCACAAATTTGTTAGCCGTGCCGCCATTGGCAACCACGGTCTTTTCGCCGTTGATGGTGTAACCGCCATCAGCGGCGACAGCAGTCGTTGCCACATCACTCAGTTCATAACGAGACTGAGCTTCAACACAGGCAAAAGAGCCCATGCAGCTGCCGTCGATAACGGTTGGAATCACTTCTTCTTTAAGGGCGCTGTTATCTGACGCAGACAGCAGGCCACCAAACACAACAACGGTCGAGGCATAGGGTTCAACAACAATACCCTTACCCAACTCTTCCATTACTGCGGCTATATCTTCAACGCTGCCACCAAAACCGCCGTACTCTTCAGCGAACGGGACAGACAACCAACCCAACTCGGCAAACATAGTCCAGAATTTACGGCTAATGCCATCATCTGATTCGATAATGCTGCGTCTAGTATCAAAGTCGTACTCATCTCGCACAAAGCGCGAAACGCTGTCTTTGATCATGGTTTGTTCTTCGGTAAAATCAAAATTCATCTGTTGTTACTCCTCAATCTTTTTAAGGCTCAACCCGAGGGGAGCCGCATCACTCGAAACTAAAAGCTCTGAAATTAAAAGCTCTGAAACTGCTTACAGTCCCAGAACCGCTTTAGCAATGACATTGCGCTGCACTTCATTGGAACCACCATAGATAGTTGCCGCACGACCGTACATATACTT
>DDDD01000131.1:20575-36969 GCA_002335945.1 Porticoccaceae bacterium UBA1989 | reverse complement strand
CCTTTAATCTTTAATAGAGAAGACTCAGGACCAGGCATACCGCCAGCAGCCATAGAGGCAAACACGCGTAGCTCGGTGTACTCCAGGGCCATCAGTTCCATTTCAATATCGGAAAGACGCATCTGAAAGACGGGGTCATTAATCATGGCTTGGCCACCATTGATCTCGGCGCTCGCGCGCTTCTTCAAGGCATCCAGTGAACGTGTCGAGTCAGCGATCTCAGCCATACCCGTGCGCTCATGGGCCAGAAGCGCCTTGGCGTAAGTCCAACCCTTATCCTGCTCACCGATCAGGTTAGCCATTGGCACCTTAACGTCTTCAAACAGCACTTCATTCAGGCTGTGCTTGCCATCGATCGTCACGATTGGCTTGACCGTAATACCTGGGGTGTTCATGTCGATCAGTAAGAAGCTGATGCCCTGCTGCTTGCGCATACCTTTGCTGGTGCGCACTAAACAGAAAATCCAGTCTGCGTACTGGGCAAATGTGGTCCAGATTTTACGGCCGTTAACAATGTAGTCATCGCCGGCATATTCTGCCGTGGTATTTAATGCAGCCAAGTCTGATCCAGCGCCGGGCTCAGAATAACCCTGACACCACCAGTCTTCGCTTTCTAAAATTCGGGGTAAAAATTTGGCTTTCTGCTCTTCGGTACCAAAGGTATAGATTACCGGTGCAACCATTTTCAGACCAAAGGGAACAACATCTGGAATACCGGCCAAACCGCGCTCAGTCTCATAGATAAATTTCTGCGTCGCTGACCAATCAGTGCCGCCATACTCTACAGGCCAGCCCGGAGCGATCCAGCCTTTGGCATGTAGCTTTTTCTGCCATGCCACGATGGCTGGCTTGTAATCAGAACCCTGACTACCGCTTAATTTTGCTGCCATAACGGCATCATATTCAGTCGCAAAGAACTCTCGTACTTCGTCTCTAAATGCGAGATCTTCTGCTGAAAACTTAATATCCACGAATCTTCCCCTCAATGTAAAATTTATTGCCACAGATTAATTAATGGCCGCTCGTTTAACTATGGCCACACGTTAAATTATGGCATTTATTATGTCAATTATTAAACCGGACTTGGCGGTCTAATAATATAAGCCATACTAGTAAGCAACAGTACGCAGGCAATGGCGTTCCGGATTCAGCTTAAACCGCCGCCGCCAGCTCGCTGGCCTGCTTAATCGCAGCCTTGGCATCCAGCTCCGATGCCTCATAGGCTCCGCCCACTAGACTGGTCGCTATACTGCTATCTGCCAACTCATCATAGAGGGCACGTTTCGGCACCTGGCCGGCACAGACAATCACCGTGTCCACATCAAGTATCTGGGGAACGCCTTCAATACTAATGTGCAAACCCTGATCATCGACTCTGTTGTATTCGATACCGTTCATCATTTGCACGCCGCGCTTAGCCAGGGACATACGGTGCGTCCAGCCGGTGGTTTTACCCAGGCCGCGACCCACGGGTGTCGATTTACGCTGCAATAGAAATACCTGACGATCTGCGGCTTCTACCTGAGGGACTACGCCAGTCACGCCACCGCGAGGATGGTTGGTAAAATCAATGCCCCACTCTCTCGCAAACACCTCTTTATCCATCGCAGCAGAAACGCCTTTGTGCATAATTAGCTCCGAGACATCGAAACCAATACCGCCGGCACCCATTACAGCCACTTTTTTGCCCACCGCAACATTGCCGCGAATCACATCCACATAACTCACTACTTTCGGGTGATCAATGCCTTCAACCTCTGGCGTGCGTGGCGTAATGCCCGTGGCAACCACCACATGATCATAGCCGCCATTTTTTAAATCCTCTGCACAGACCTTTGTATTCAAGCGCACATCCACATGATGTACTTCCAGCATGCGCGAATAATATCTCAGGGTTTCGTAAAACTCCTCTTTGCCCGGGACCTGCTTGGCCAGATTAAACTGCCCACCAATCTCGCTGCCCGCATCATAGAGTGTTACGCAATGACCACGCTCGGCTGCCACAGTGGCATAGGCCAGACCCGCTGGGCCGGCACCCACTACCGCTATTTTCTTCGGCGCCGTGCTGGGCTCGTAATTTAAAAAGGTTTCGTTAAGGGCTCTCGGATTAACCAAACAGCTAATTTCCTTGCCTTCAAAACCATGATCTAAACAGGCTTGGTTACAACCGATGCAGGTATTAATTTCATCTTCACGGCCTTCAAACGCCTTTTTAACCAGCTCTGCATCCGCCAGCATGGGCCTTGCCATGGAGACTAAATCGGCATCCCCGTCAGCCAATACCTGCTCGGCCACGTCGGGCATATTGATGCGGTTACTGGTGATGGTAGGAATGTTAAGTTCTTTGTTCAGGCGACCAGTCACACCGGAGAATGCTGCGCGAGGTACCATTGTCGCGATCGTCGGTACCGCTGACTCATGCCAGGTAAAGTGCGTGCTAATAATAGTCGCACCGGCTTTTTCCATTTCTTTGGCCAGTAATACAACCTCATCCCAGGACATACCGCCCTGCAACATATCCATAGCTGCGATACGGAAAATCAAAATAAAGTTCTCTCCCACTTCGGCACGGCAACGGCGCATAATTTCTAAGGGGAAGCGCATACGGTTTTCGTAACTACCGCCCCACTGGTCTTCGCGCTGATTGGTTTTCTCAACCAAAAAGGTGCTCAGCAGATAACCCGCTGAACCAATAATTTCTACGCCATCATATCCCGCAAGTTTAGCCATTTTAGTGCAGTTAACATGGTCATTAATTTGTTTCTGTACGCCGGCTTCGTCAAGCTCATTGGGAATCAATCGCGAAAGACGCGATGGCACCGCTGAGGGGCCAACCATCGTTGGCGTATGAGCCAAGGGGCCAGCATGGAGTATCTGCATACAAATCTTAATATCTGGGTCGACGGCGTGCACCGCGTCAGTTACCTGACGGTGTCCCTCTGCATGTTCAGGGGTCGACATCTCTGAGCCCATACTGCCTTCTTCGTTAGGGCTGATACCACCGGTGATCATCATGCCAACACCACCATGCGCCCGCTCGGCAAAATAAGCGGCTAGGCGTTCAAAGCCACCCTCGACTTCTTCCAAGCCCGTGTGCATGGAACCCATGAGCGCACGATTTTTTAGTTGGGTAAAACCCAAATCCAAGGGAGAGAAAAGATTGGGATATTTCTTATGGGCAGGAGCATTAGCTGCAGTGTTGGCGGTCATTGTTTATTCTCTAGTTTAAATTTGTATATTTTTTAAGTGGTTTTTTTAGTTTTACTAGGCATCTACTTTTGGCAGTGCCGAAGGCGAATCATATTGAGTCGCTCGCTGAAATCCTGGCCGCGCTTTTAGCCGCTCATAATACGCTAGCGTATTAGGCTTAAAGCCATCGCTCAACTTAAGAAATTCTGCAAAGTACAGGGCAAAACCCACAGCAATATCGGCAATAGTAAAACGGTCACCGCAAAGAAACTCTCTCTCGGCCATGGCGGTTTCTACTGTGCGCAGGCGCGAGTGAAACCACTTGCTATAGTCTTCAGCAACCTTGGGTAATCTCGTCGCCTCTGGCTCAAGAATGGTGTATCTCAATACCAATGTCTGAGGGAAAGTGAGGGTCGCATCACTGCGGTGCAGCCAGTTAAGGTAGTTAGCATAATCAGGTTCATCGACACCAATGGCTAAGTTTGAGAGTCCAGAACCGGCGGAACCATATCGATCCACTAGATACTGACTAATACCCGCCGACTCAGTCATCTGAACCTGATTGTCCGAACCATCAGCGCCATCAGTAAAAAACGGCACCGTGCCAATGGGGTTAATGTCGGTATAGCCAGCATGTACAAAACGTGGCGGAAACTTCATCACTTCCAACTCAAAATCCAATCCCATTTCTTCCAATGTCCACAGTGGGCGAATTGATCGCGACCCTGCGCAGTGCCAAAGTTTAAGTGCCATTATGCTTCCTCGTCCTGTTGGGTAATTTCAATTAGTACATCATCTGCAGCAACCTGCTTACCTGCTATCGCAGTCACCTCTGCTACGGTGCCATCAATCTCTGCCACAATTTCGTAGTGCATTTTCATGGCTTCGAGCACGGCCAGCGTTTGGCCTTTTACTACGGCATCTCCAGGCTTAACTAATACTTCTAGCAGCAGGCCATGCATTGGTGAGATAACTCGACCGCCACCTGCTGCGTCCTCTGCTACGCCATCAACAAGAATCATATCCTTGAAGAACGCGCCCCGACCTTCGATGGAACAGTGCAGCTGACCTTTGACCGGAGACATATAGGTCGCCGTTAGCGTTGCGCCATCGACCATGACCTTGGCGCTGTTGTTGTCGATGGATAGATCAGTGGCCAGCATAACAACTTCTAAGTCTGCCTCAATACTGGCAACATCGAATACGCGGTATGTCTCTGGGCCGGTTGGCGTTATGCCAAGATCATGGATCAACTCCCCAAACTGATACTGCTTGCGAGACACTATGGCACTGGCGCTAGCCCAGTTCTTCAAACTCGCACTTACCAGCACGCTGTGATCAAACAACTTTCTGTGCTCCAAGGCTAGCTCAATCACAGCGGCAACTGCACTGTCAGCAAAGCTCGGTGGAGCCGGCTGTAAATCTTCTGCTGAAAACTCTTCAGCAATAAACGCAGTGGTCGCAGCACCATCAATAAAGCGCTGCTTTTCCAGACATTGAATCAGGAAATTCTTATTGTTGGGCGTGCCAAATAATACGGTTTCTTTAAGCGCCTCGATCAATCGTAATCGTGCACTTTCACGGTCGGGGCCATAGCCGATCACCTTGGCCACCATCGGGTCATAAAATGGCGAAATAGCCTGACCTGTGCAGATGCCAGCATCAACGCGCACACCAACACCAGTGGCTGGCTGCCATAACTCAACAGGACCAGAGGCGGGTAAAAAGTCTTGGCTCGGGTCTTCTGTATACAGGCGCACTTCTATAGCAGCACCTTCTAGCTTTACTTCATCTTGACTCATACCCAGAGGTTCGCCCTGGGCGACGCTAAGTTGTAACGCCACCAGATCAAGGCCCGTAATTAACTCCGTGACTGGATGCTCTACCTGCAGGCGTGTGTTCATCTCTAAAAAATAGAATGAGCCGCTGGCATCCAATAAAAATTCGACCGTACCTGCACCGCGATAGTTAACACTCCTGGCTGCATCAATAGCAGACTGACCCATCTTCTCTCGGAGTTCCGGCGTCATAACCGGACAGGGCGCTTCTTCAATGACCTTCTGATGACGTCGCTGCACAGAACAGTCCCGCTCACCCAGATGAACGGTATTGCCCATGATGTCGGCAAAGACCTGAATCTCCACATGGCGTGGTTGGATAATCGCCTTCTCGAGAATAAGCTCACCGGAGCCAAAGGCCCCTTCTGCTTCAGCCCGGGCTAACTTAATAGCATTCGCCAGCTCAGCGTAATCATGGACCAGGCGCATACCGCGACCACCGCCACCCGCGGCTGCTTTTACCATTAACGGCAATTCAATTTTATTGCCCTCAGCCAACAGAACCTCATCAGTCTGATCATGGCCTTCATAACCAGGCACGCAGGGAACGCCCGCCGCGATCATGCGACGCTTCGACTCTGCTTTGTTACCCATCACATCAATCGCCTCACGAGTTGGGCCAATAAACACTAGCCCAGCAGACTCAACGGCATCGGCAAAGGCCGCATTCTCACTGAGAAAGCCATAGCCGGGGTGAATTGCTTCGGCACCGCTCTTGGCCGCAGCAGCAAGAATATTGTCTGCCAGCAGATAGGATTCACCCACAGGCCCCGGACCAATACGCACCGCATCATCCGCAAGTTGCACATGGGGAGCACCGGCATCAGCGTCGGAATAAACGGCAATGGTACGATACCCAAGCTCTTTCGCTGTGCGAATTACCCGACAGGCAATCTCGCCGCGGTTGGCAATTAATACACTGTTAAAACGTTTCATCAATAGGATTCCTACTATTTATTCCAGGAAGCATTACGTTTTTCAACAAAGGCGGCAATGCCTTCCAAACCTTCGGGACTGAGCATGCAGCTGGCAAAACCTTTTGACGCAAAGTCCAATGCCTCTGCCCGGGGACGGCGCAAGGTTTCAAACAAAATACCTTTGGTCACGGCATTGGCACCTGGTGCACAGGCTTTAATATTGCCCAATATGGTTTCGCACTGAGCGTCCAAATCCGCGACATCTGCCGCTACGCCATGGGCTATTCCCAGAGCAACTGCCTCTTCACCTTTAAAGCGTGCCCCGGTCAACATCAGTCGACGCGCCTGAGTTAAACCCACACGTTCGGTAACAAACGGCGCTATCTGCGCAGGCGGAATACCCAGGCTAGTTTCGCTTAACCGGAAACGGGCATCGGCAGTGACCAAGGTCACATCAGCCACACAGGCCAGACCCAAACCACCACCAATAGCTGCGCCCTCCACCAAAATAATCACTACCTGAGGCTGCTCATTAAGCTTGACCATCAGGTCGCCAAAGCTACGATTACTCTTGGCAACTTCGTCGGCACTAACCGCTTGCATGTCAGTCTTAAAACCTTTGATGTCGCCACCAGCACAGAACACGCCGCCTTTGCCGCGCAGAACAATGGTGCGGATACTACGGTCGTCATGGACCTCATCCAACACGGCATTTAGCTCATCGGTCATCTCTGTTGACAGCGCATTTTTCGACTCTGGGCGGTTCAGCCATATTTTTAGAACTGACTCGTCCCGCTCCAGTATCAGAGACTTGGTTGCGGGCAATTCACTTTTGGAAAGATCACTCATTATTATTTTCAACCTTTAGATGGGGTTATAAGCGGGCAACGCCAAAGCTATTGGGGCGGACTTTTCTTCCGCGGCCTTCACGCACCGTTTCCAGAATCATGCCCAGCGTATTGCGCATATTGCGCGGGTCGATCATGCCGTCGTCCATCATATGGCCCGAGGTATAAAAGGCGTCGGACTGGGAATCAAAGATATGTGCCATCATTTTTTCTTGCTGAGCCAGCGCTTCTTCATCTGGGTCTACACTCATAGCCGCAGCCTTGCCGCGAGCTACCATAGACATAGTCTTGGCCGCCTGCTCGCCACCCATCACACCCATCTTGGCGTTGGGAAAGGTATAGAGAAAATCGGGATCGTAGCCACGGCCGCACATGCCGTAATTACCGGCACCAAAACTTGCGCCTGTCATAAAGGTAATGCGTGGCACATCAATGTTGCGTACGGCCTGAATCATCTTAGAGCCATGTTTAATCATGCCCGCCTGTTCAGACTTGGTGCCGACGATATAGCCCGTGGTATTTTGAAAAAACAGTGCGGGAATATTGGCCTGATCTAACAGCTGTAAAAACTGTGTAACCTTATTGGCACCCTGGGGATCAATCGGCCCATTGTTGCCAATAATACCCACAGCCTGGCCAAATATTTCTGCCTGAACACAGACGGTGGACACACCAAAGCGTGGTTTAAAATCTAAAAAATCTGAACCATCAACCACTCGCGCAACTAGCTCGCGCATATCGTAAGGCGTGCGGTAATCGGTCGGGATAACACCGGCCAACTCATCGGGATCATAGATAGGCTCTATAAAAGCGCGCTTAGCAGGCAGTGGGCAGTTGTCGTTCCACTGCAAACGGTCAATGACTTCTCGACAGATCTGAATACCCTGGCCATCATTCTCGGCGAGGTATTCAGCCAGACCAGAAACCGTGGCGTGCATCTCTGCACCACCCAGTTCTTCTTCAGTGGCAATCTCACCAGTCGCCGCTCTAAGCAATGGTGGTCCAGCCAAAAATGCACGGCCAGTACCCTTAATAGCAATAACATAATCACTGAGGCCGGGCATGTAGGCGCCGCCTGCGGTCGACGAACCATGAAGAATTGAGATCACCGGAATACCCGCCTTACTCAACTGCGCCAGCGCCCCAAACAGCGCGCCACCCACACTAAAGCCTTCAACGGTGTAGTTCATTAAGTCGCCACCGGCACTCTCTACCAAATGCACAAAGGGTAATTTTTGTTCGAGAGAAATTTGCTCGGCGCGGCGCAATCGATAACCACCCGCCGTGGTTAATGATCCCGCCATAATGCCACTGTCATCCACAACAACCATACAGCGCACACCAGAGATAAAACCAATACCCGCAATAACCGTGGAGCCTGGAATCGACTTGGCTTCGTCTTTGGTATCGACCATATAACCGGCAATATTACCGATTTCTAAAAACGGCATAGCGGGATCAAGCAATCGCGCCAGACGCTCACGGGGCGTTAACTGCCCTCTTGCGTCAAAGCGTGGTTTACGCTTTTCAGAGACGGCGCGGCCACGACTATTAAGTTCGGTCAGCCTATCAACCAACTCAAGCATCTCTTTACGCTGGCGTAAAAAGGTTTCAGAACTGGTATTAATTTTTGAGGCAAATACTGCCATGGGGCTATCTCCGTCTTTGTTATTTTAATGTTTTAGCTGGCGGGCGATCTCGGCGCTAACGGGAATCGACGCGGCGAGCAACAGCTGGCCATAACCTTTGCCCTGAGCGTCATTGCGAATACTAGCCATACCACCACCGCCTAACACGTCATGAATCAAGAAGTTAATGGCATGGCTGCCGGGCATCAGGTAGCGCTCAACAGCTTTGTCGCTATTAGCGCCCTCAGGTAAAAAGTGCGTGAACTTTTCAAACACAGCCTGCTCGGTCAACGCGGCATAGATATAGGGTAGATACTCTGGCTGGCGAGCAATAATACCTATATTGGCTTTATCGCCTTTGTCGCCACTGCGACCCCAGGCGAGTTTGATGAGCGGCACTGCAACCAGATCACCGGCAGGTGCAACTGGTAATGTAGGCACTTTAGGCCTTGTAATGTTCTGACGATTAAACGGGACACCAGCAGTATCTGGCACATCAAAAATAACTCCATCCAGCTCAACCTGAGGTTTGACAGCCCCTTTAGTTGAGCCTTCAGCTGCACCTTTCAAAAGGGCGAATGAGAAAAGACGAACAACGGGGGACGGGCTAGGACGCGCACCAGCAAAACCAGAGAGGCCCGGCGGTGTTGCCAAACCAAGACCAACGGCCTCTTTGAGCATAATGCCAATGCCCGCCGCATCGGGATGCTTGACGGCTATTTTCATAACGACTTCACGGCAGTGAGTCACTGTGGCCGCACTACCATACTGGCTTTCGGCACCCAGAATTTCGACGCTGGTTTCGCTAAAGTCTGCCAGTCCAAGGTGTTTTAACGTTCCTCGCGCTGCAACAAAAATAGCATCCGCGAGCTTCTGGGCTTTGCGGTCAGCATCAATGCCATAAAAGGTCATATTCGTACCGCCGCGAAATTCATCAGCATAAGTAGTACAGACTTTGTAAGTAACCGGCGCTGGCATGCCAGTGGCGCCTGTCACTCGAACGAGGTTCTCAGCCACCTGCTCAAGTTCAACGTTGGAGAAATCACAGATCACATCGGGCAACATATAAGCCTGAGGGTCACCAATCTCATAAACCATCTGTTCAGCAATCGTTGCTCGGGTTACCAGACCACCCGTACCCTCGGGTTTAGAGCAGACAAAGCTGCCGTCGGCGCTGATCTCGGTAATGGGGTAACCAATAGTTTCAAGACTATGCACCTCTTCCCAGTCGGTAAAGTTGCCACCCGTTGCCTGGGGGCCACATTCAATAATATGTCCGGCCAACGAACCCATGGCCAGTTTATCCAGATCATCTCGACCCCAACCAAAAGCATGGATACAGGCGCCCAAGGTAACTGCGCTATCCACACAGCGACCTGTGACCACAATATCTGCACCCTCTTCCAGAGCCTTGGCCACGGGAAAGGCTCCCAGATAAGCATTGATGCTCGCGACCTTGTCAGCCGGAGGAAAAGCCACTCCGGTAAACATTTCAGTATAGCCCTGCTCCGCCAGCTCATCTCGCTGTTCAATCATGTCGTCACCCAGCACACAGGCGACTTTTAGCGTCAAACCCTGCTCGGCGATAACGGCGCGCAATGCATTGGCGCAGGCCTGAGGATTTACCCCACCCGCATTGGAAACGATTTTGACACCCTGACGGGCTATCTCTTTAAGATTGGGTTTCATGGCGGCAGTCACAAAATCGAGTGCATAGCCATAATCTGGATTCTTAGCCCGGGCCCGAGCCATAATCGACATGGTGATTTCGGCCAGATAGTCATAGGCGATAAAGTCCACATTGCCGCCTTTTAATAGCTGCGGTGTGGCACGGGCAGCATCGCCCCAAAAGCCACTAGCCCCTGCAATACGAATATTCTTATCGCTCATTGTCTATCCCCTGAAACTGTTCAAATCACGTTTTTAGACTTTTATAATACGTCCCGATAACCCGCGGCTCTTAGGAATATATGCCAGCAATACTAGCGCCCATGCCAATCTTCACTAAGCAAAACCAGGGGCTCGAGCCTTGACGTTGCTCCTTTCCAGATAGATCGATGCAACAATAAAGCTAGCAGGCGCTCCCCAAGACAAAACGTCCGCGGTCAACAGGGCCTTAGTAAGAGGCTCAAACACGGCATTGGCAGAAAAGGCATCGCTAAGTAAGCCAGTCATCATCGCGCCTATACCCAATCCAAGAAGATTGCAGGCCACCAGTAACAGGCCCGTCATCACACCCCGCAAGCGCGCAGGCGTAAGGTCCTGAACCGTTGAAAATGCCGGGCCATAAAACGAACTGACACTGAACATACCCGCAGCCATACCCAGATAAAACAGGGCCGACGAGGGATCTACAAAACGAAAAGAAATTAGCAAAGGTGTGATACCCAGCATTAGATAAGCAAGAAATCGAACCCTGCCACCCTTAAAGCGGGCCTGATACCAGTCACTGAGAATACCCCCTAAAAAGGTACCAGCGGTACCAAATACAATATAAATAAGACCGTAAACAGCACTGATTTCACCCACACCAAAGCCTCTTTCACGCTCTAGCCACACAATGGCAAACTGGCCTGCACCCAAGGGGATATGTAAGAAAACAGCACCAATCATCGTCCAGGCAAGTGCCGGCGTGGACTTAACGATTGAGTAGACATCGGAAGCAATGCTACGCCAGTTGCCGCCAATTAGATCCTCTTGCTTAGCATCCTGTGCCTCCTCCATAGCCCCGCGTTTTGGGTCCTTCAAGAACAGCAAAACCACTGCCAGTACCAAACCTATAGCACCCAAAAGCATAAAACAATTACGCCAGCCAATCATAGGCCCAAGAATACCGGCAACGATAAAGCTGCCGCCTGCACCTAGGGGAACACCAAGATAATAGATACCCGTAGCCGTGCCTCTTCGCGCTTTCGGATACAGATCCGCAATCATTGAAAGAGCCGCTGGCGCCATCGCAGATTCACCGACACCAATAAACAGCCGCGCCACACCAATCTGAGCAAAGCTTTTAGCCATACCAGACAGCGCCGTTAGCGCACTCCACAGAATAAGTCCCGCAGCAATGAGTCTTGGGCGATGCACTCGGTCAGCCAGGGCGCCCATAAACAGGCCCATAATGGAATAAAAGAACACAAAGATCGGGCCAGTGAGCAGGCCAAACTGGGAATCACTTAACTCGAGGTCGGTAATGATCGCAGTACCAAAGCTGGTAATCAGAGTGCGATCGACCATATTGAGGATGTTGAGCAGAGTGAGAAATAGCAGAAAACTCATCGCTCTGGGTGAGGCTTTAACGTGATCCATGATTATCCCTATTATTTTTATTATCGGCTTTGCATGCTGGGCAGTGACCAGTAACTAAAGCGCTAATTGCTTGCCAAGCTTACGTCAGTACTGTTCTAAATAGGCATCACCCAGACCACAATCTGCGGACCATGGGTCAAAAACACCCAAAACCCATATTTATCACCAGTACCATAGTATCACTAGAAAGTACCGCCAAAGGTAACCACAGGCTTGGTTTAAAGTGCCAATAAAACAATCAACCATGCCAAACAGTGCTGGGCCTGCCCAGTAAAGGCCTGCCCCAAGAGCGAGACTCGAGCCGACCAAGGCGACATTGGCCTGGCCACATAATTTCTCTTGATTTTATCAACATTAATTTCTACATTAGCCGTGCCAAAATATTACAGCCCTACTCAAGGGGCACTACTAATGAACAAGAGGGTGTGCATATGTCATTGCAAGAAGTAACAGCTGGATTAGCAGAGAAAGTAGGCGAAGATTGCGGTTTAGGCTCGATCTTAAAATTTGATTTCGGTGATGACGGCATTCTAGTTCTCGACGCCTCTCAGGTTCCAAACGTAGTCGGCAATGACGACGCTGAAGCCGCCTGTACCATGGTTATCAGCCTAGATAACTTTAAAGAAATGGCCGCGGGCAACCTGGATGGCACTGCCGCCTTTATGTCCGGCAAGCTAAAGATTATTGGTGATATGGGTATTGCTATGAAGCTGGCGCCGATTCTGGCTTAAGCTTTTTGATGTAACCCATGAAGATGTAAAAATAAAGACGCAATAAAAGCGCCCCGCTGTTTTCAGTGGGGCGCTTTTTTGTCTTTTCACGAGGATGCTTTAAGAGTCTAGGTATTCTGGGCAAGAGATCTCTCGTCGCTTCGCTCTGTCGAGATGACAATTAAAGGGGTGGGCACAATGACTCTACCCTGTCATCCCGACAGAGCGAAGCGACGAGGGATCTAGCCCCGCCCACTCCACTAAACTAACAACCCGCCAGCCCTAACTACAACCCAAACTGCCGCGCAGCCAAATCACGCATAATCTCCTCAGAACCACCGCCAATCGCATTAACCCGCACCTCACGATAAATACGTTCAACGCGATTGCCGCGCATATAACCCCCACCACCGAGAATCTGCATGGCTTCACGGGCACAGAACTCCATGGTCTGGCTGCTCTGCACTTTGAGCAATGCAATATCCCCAGCATTCTCATTACCCGCCTGTATCTGCTGACAGGTCAATTGCAGATAAGCCTGCGTCGCGTTAATACGCTGTTTCATTTCAGCAATCTTGTGACGAATTACCTGATGATCCGCCAGGCGTTTACCAAAGGTTTTACGCTCACGAGCCCAGAT
The DNA here is from genome assembly GCA_002335945.1 of Porticoccaceae bacterium UBA1989. Lineage (GTDB taxonomy): Bacteria > Pseudomonadota > Gammaproteobacteria > Pseudomonadales > Porticoccaceae > HTCC2207. The sequence continues at coordinate 23,893 of DDDD01000131.1, read as the reverse complement.
CACCGCATCTTCTAGGCACACTCGAGAAAAGGCTTCCATCGACGCTGACATGGCTAGACGCTCAGAATTAAAATTGTTCATGATTACGCTAAACCCTTTATTTTCCTGACCCAGCAGGTTGCCCACGGGCACCCGTACATTGTCAAAATAAATGGTTGCTGTATCCGAGCACCACCAGCCTTGCTTTTTATCCAGGGATGTCCGTGAAACACCCTCGGCATCTGAAGGAATCAATAGGGTTGAAACACCACTAGAACCCTCCCCGCCAGTACGTACCGCGGTGGTAAACCAGTTAGCATTCATGCCACCAGTGATATAGGTTTTAGAGCCATTGACCACATAGTGGTCGCCATCAAGACGCGCAGTGGTCTGCAACTGAGCAACATCGGAGCCACCACCGGGTTCGGTGATTGCCAGAGAAATACGCTTGGTTCCCGCCAGTACGGGAGGCGCTACCATTTGCTTGATCTCGTCGCTGCCAAAGTTAATCACCGGGGGCAAACCAATGCCGTGCACCATCAAAGTGGCCCCAACACCACCCACGGCAACACGAGCCAGCTCTTCATTCAGAATAATACTGTGCCAGACATCTATGCCTTCGGAGGTACCGCCAAACTCTTCGGGATAACCCAAGCCAAGCAAACCAACCTCGGAAGCCTTAAGCCATAAATCATCGGGAATGGCACCGTCTTCATCCCAGTCTGCAGCGAAAGGAATTACCTCACGTTCGAAGAACCGTCGCAGCTGTGCGCGCCATTCATTATGTTCAGAAGTTAAGCAGCTATTGGGTAAACGTGCGCTATCGAAGTCCAGTGACATAGTAATTCCCGATTTATTAGCGGATAAAATTTAGACTAAGATATTAGGCTCGATGCTAACAACCAACAAGCGAATCAGCGCCATTTTCGTGGGAATACATGCCGTGGCAAAAACGCCTATTTCCGTCGGCTTTATTACTTTCGTCGATAGTCCCGAGGCGAAACCCCATGCCAGCTTTTGAAGGCGCTAGAAAAAGAGCCCTGATCTGCATAGCCCAGCAAAAAGGCTATTTCGGTAATACCCAGACGTCCATCCCCCAGATAGCGAAGCGCTACCTTCGAGCGAACTTCCTGTAAGACATTCAAAAAATTAGTATCACGATCCGATAGACGACGCTGCAATGTGCGTCGAGAGATATTAAGCTTACTAGCCAGCTTATCAATGGTTGCCCCACCCTCGGGCAGGTACTGAATAATCGATTGCTTGAGACTTGCCAACAGCTGGTCTGCAGGATCATCACCAGCAAAAAAATCACGGAACGGATGACCCTGATCTGGCCCGCCATGGTAATCCTGCTTCAGCAGAGGAAAATCTAAGGCCACAGATTTAAAAAACAGACTGCTGTACTGCTTACCAAAGGTTAGATTGCGACCAAAGGTGTCCTCTAGCGCAGATACATCCTGAGGCTGAGCATAACTAAACTGAGCCTTCACCACCGGCACTGGCATAGCGCAGAGAGAGTTAATAATATTCGCCGCCGCACCCAATATCTCATCACTGATAAAACGCTTGCGGCCAGTCTCTACCAGCAATGGCTCCCAGCGCAGCTCAACCAGATCCGCATCTCGATGAGCCGTCACCTTGCCAATATCACCACGCAGCTCTAAAAGGTTTGGCAGCAGATTGAGGTAATCTCTAAAAGACTGGCAGACCGTGGCCATATAGAGCTGTAAATTCAGCCCCTTAAGTGCCGTTACCCGCCCTACTTTAAGGCCTATATCAGGATCATCCGCCGCACTGGCTGCCAGCTGAAATAACCTGAAATAGCTGCTTATGGGGAAACGTCGATCGGGAATCTTAAGCTCCGAGGCATCTAAACCCGCGTCGCTTAGCAACTGCTGCCTATTAGCACCCAGCTGCTCCGCCACTTGCAGAATAGTCTGCACAGGCGCTGCAAAAACAGTCCAGTTGGGATCTATAAGAAATCTGCTGTTAGGAACGGTTGGCATAGCGGAGACTGTTGCTCTCGAAATATTGAAATCTTACTTTAACACCAGCATAGACGGCGATCCAACTATGCTTGGAATATCGAGTTTATAAAGAGAACACACAGCTCCCTTTTAATTTTAACTGTTCAGTAATACAGAAGATGACAGACCACGGAATACTGTATATATTAACAGTAGTTAAGAAATTAGTCTTACTCGTCACGCAGCTTCCATCCAATGCACAATAATAATATAGCCTCAGTATTAACCCGCACCGACACCTGGCGCGGCTACAGCCAGCGCCTACCTCGCAGCACAATAGCCACAGGTCACAGTCATTTAGATCGACTATTACAGGGTGGCTGGCCCGTCTCTGCTCTGAGTGAACTGCTGCCTCAGCAGCCCGGCATTGGGGAGCTGAGTTTATTGCTGCCGACCATTAAATATTACGCCGATAACCATCAGCTCTGTGTCTGGCTCGACCCGCCTTACCAGCCCTACGCACCCACATTAGTCGCAGCAGGGATTGCTCTGGACAAGCTATTAATTGTGCGCAGTAAAAGCCCTGCAGAATGGCTGTGGGCCGCTGAGCAATCTATACGCAGTGGTGCACTATTGCTGGCTTGGGCAAAGCAAAAGCCACCCCGCTACGCCGACCTGCGCAAGCTGCAGCTAGCAGCCGCCAACAGTAATAATGCAGCCTTTTTATTTAGTGCCCCCAGTGCCTTAGACGCGCCTTCACCGGTGGCATTGCGTCTGGAATTACAGAGCTTACAGGTTAATCAGCTGCTACTCAGGGTGCGTAAAATGCGCGGCACGGCTTCGGGTGAACAGCTACAACTGCATCTAGGCGAGGCCTCTGCCCAGAGAATACCTTTTACCCAGTTACCTGCCGATCGACATCATGGCTACTCAAGCCATGCCGTTCTGACGCTAAATAGCTGATGTTAAGGTCCATCAATAAAAGCCATAAAACTAATAAGAGCGATAAGAGTAGTAAGGCGCAGGATATTTGGCTGTATCTGCATTTCCCGCTGCTGTCGCTTGAAACATTGTTGCCCCAGGTACCTGCAGACCAGGCCCATAAACCCATAGCCACGGTTAGCCTAGAAAAAAACATTCAGCGGGTTCTGTGTTGCAATACTCAGGCCGAGGCCTGGGGCGTAGAGTCTGGCCTGTCAGTCTCTACGGCTCTGGCTCTCTGCCCTGAATTGCTGGTATTACCTAGAAAAATTGAACAGGAACAGCAGCATCTGCAACAGCTGGCTCTACTCGCCTATAGCTTTAGTCCTGTGGTTATTCTGGATAATGATACTGGTCTGTGGCTCGAAATCTCTGGCTGCGATAAGCT
>DDDD01000131.1:423-20566 GCA_002335945.1 Porticoccaceae bacterium UBA1989 | reverse complement strand
GCGATTACTGCGGTTAATGGCATAGGCCAAAACCCCCTTGCCGCAAAGTTACTCTGCCAACCTAGCTTTCAAACCCAGCTACCCAAACCTACAGAAATACAGCATCTCTTAATGACCACAGACCTAAGCCGTCTTGAAACCAGCCGTAAACAGCAACAAAGTTTTGAGCAGCTGGGCCTAAAATCTCTGGGTGATTTACTGGCCCTATCTCGCAGTGCCCTAAGTCGTCGTTTTGATGCTGAGCTAATGAACAGAATCGCTCAGCTAAACAACGAGAAGCCTTTTACGGCGCCACGCTTTCAGCCAGGCGATAGCTTTCACGATCTCGTTCAGAACCCTCAGGGTATTTTTAATAAGGAGAGTTTGCTGTTTCCGATGAAAACGCTGCTACAGCGCCTGTGCCAATATCTGGTGGCAAGGCAATGTCATTGCCGAGAGATTGAATGGCACTTTGAGCCTTTAATAGGAGAGTCTCAGCAGATGCAGATACAGCTCTCTGGCAGCCAAAACAACTGGTCGACTCTGTTAATGTTGAGTCGATTGCAGCTGGACCGGCTAGAACTGCCACGCAGTGTTGAGCAGATTATTCTCCATGCGGATCAGTTTATTGAAGCGCCAATGGCGGTGTTTAATCTGGATTTATTTGGTGATCAACAGGCCGCACAACAGTCCTGTGAATTGATTGATAGTCTTAACGCACGACTGGGCATAGAGGCGCTATCGCAACCCGTGCTTAATCAAGACTATCTCCCCGAGCTGGCCAGCACCTTGGCAACACCGGGCAAGCCCATAAAAACAGCGGCCAATAAACCCCTAACCGCACCGCAACCACTGTGGCTGTTAACCGAGCCTGCGCCCGTGCAGATGCGCAATCAACAGCTGTACTGGCGACAGCCACTAACGATTATTAGTGGGCCCGAACGTTTATGTGGAAACTGGTGGCAGGCCGAACAGCAGCGCGACTATTATCTGGCTTGCGATAACAGAGGCGCGCGCTATTGGTTATTTAGAGAATCAGCGAATCAACGCTGGTTTGTCCATGGGCTCTTTTCCTAACGAGCCCTTGAACAGCACTTAAACTAGAACTAAAACTAGAACTAGAGTTAAAAGCAGACTGCAAATTAAACGTCGAATACTTCTTTTAACTTAAACTTCTGTACCTTGCCCGCTGGGTTTCTTGGCAATATATCAACAAAGCGCAGTTCGCTTGGCAGCTTGTAGCGAGCCAGAGATTCACCCGCAAAACCGCGTAGGTCTTCCAGGGTAAGCTCAGCACCCTCTTCCAACACAGCAATCGCCGTTACAGCCTCGCCCCATTTATCATTGGGCAAACCAATCACCGCGACTTCAACAATCGACGGATGGCCATAGAGAACAGACTCAACTTCGGCGGGATACACATTTTCGCCACCACTGATAACCATGTCTTTAACGCGGTCGCAGAGGAACAAGAAGTCTTCGTCATCCAAATAACCTATGTCACCACTGTGGAACCAACCCTGAGTATCAATGGCTTCGGCTGTTGCATCTTCACGATTCCAATAACCCTTCATCACGTTCGGGCCTTTAATACAAACCTCACCATGCACACCAGCAGCGACAGGATTATTGTCTTTATCAACAATACGTACCTCGGTAAACATCGGCGCCTTACCTGCCGAGCCCACCTTCACCATGGCCAGATCACTGGCTAATAAACTGGCAAAGGGCGCAGTCTCTGTTAAGCCATAACCTTGGCAGAATTTAATGCCACGATCGCCATAGGTCTTAATTAGAGGCACAGGCACAGGCGCTCCGCCACAGGTCATGGCATCAATACTGGAAAGATCTGATGTAGCAAAATTTTCGTGCTGGGCCATCATCAGGAACATCGTCGGCGCACCAAACATGGTGGTGACCTTATGTTTCTCGATCAATGCCAACACCTGCCCTGCATCAAAGCTGCGCAACAATACAACCTCAACACCCATACCCAGAGATAAGAGCGTGGTGACATTAAGCCCGCCAATATGAAACAGCGGCGCGCAGGTCAGCGTGGTACCAGAGATACCATCATCACCAAAGCACACATTAATACTATTCCAGAATATATTGCCATGGGTCAGCATCGCGCCTTTTGGCAGACCGGTAGTGCCAGAGGTATACATAATAAAAGCAACGTCATCGCCGTCGACTTTCTCGCTGGCTTCAATAGGCTGTGCCGCGCTCATAAGAGGCTCAAGGGCTTCCCAGTTATCTGCATCGGCTTCGGCAGTAATGTAGCGAGTGCACTCAAGGTTGGCGCGCTCTTCATCAATAATGGGGCGTAACATATCATCCACAACCAACGTGCTAATACCCGCATCATTGGCAATAAAGCGAACTTCAGGACCGGTTAATCGGAAGTTAAGAGGCACGAACACCGCACCCAAACAGCCGCAGGCATAAAGCATTTCTAAAAATACAGGGTGGTTGAAACCAATGTAGCCCACACGATCACCGGCAGAAATACCGCCAGTACGGAGAATAGATGCCATACGACGCACGCGATCACCCAGCTCGGCAAAGGTTTGGGTCTGCCCTTCAAAGGTAATGGCTGGTTTATTCGGTGAAATGGCTGCGCGACGCAAAATAGTCTGGCCTAGGCCGATATCTGCGGTCTGTAAATTTGACATTAAAAGTCCCCTTAATTTTCTATTTTTATAATGGGCAGCTCACTGAACAGCGGCAAACCCTTAATTATTTTCTGCTCCCAACTATAAAAGCTGCAGGGCAAAATATCCATCACTTCAGGCCATAGTTGGCATGCTTTCTGCAAACATCCTAGAAAGTGGGGACGTTTAAACCCTCAAACAAAAGCGAACCAGTGATCGGGGTAGATAATGCACAGTAACAACGGCAGACAGATCACTAATATGGTGCGCAGTTGCACCAAGTTAGTGCAGACAACACCGTGAGGCTCATCTTTACCGATCTCGATGGCAGCCTGCTCGACCATAGCAGCTATAGCTTTGCCCCAGCAGCCGGTCTTCTTGATCGATTGGCCGAGCAGCTAATTCCGGTTATCCCTGTCACCAGTAAAACCTGTGCCGAAGTACTGTCTCTGCGAAAAACCCTCAATAACTCGCAGCCCTTTATTGTCGAAAATGGTGCCGCCATTTATCTACCCAAACAATATTATGAGCAGTGCCCAAAAGACGCCAGCGAGTTAGATGATTACTGGGTAATTGCTAACAGTCCGCCCCGCAGTCATTGGCTGCAACTACTTGATGATGTAGGGAAATCCTTTGCGGGCGAGTACCAAACCTTTAGCTCAATCAGTGCTGACGAAGGTACTACGGGCTTAGCAAAGCTCACCGGACTCACATCAGAACAGGCCGCACTAGCCCAGCAACGGGAATACAGCGAACCCATTCATTGGTTAGGCACCGCCCATCGTAAAGTCGAATTTAGCCTTGCTCTCACTAATGCGGGTGCCCATCTATTACAGGGCGGACGCTTTTTAACCATGGGCGGCGATACTGATAAGGGTCGTGCCCTTTTGCATCTACAGGCTCTCTATCAGCAAAAATTCGGTGCCTGTCAGTCTCTGGCTATTGGCGATAGCGGTAACGACATCAGCATGCTCGAGGCAGCGGATTCCGCGTTAATCATTCGCTCAGAAAACCATTCTGCCCCTGTGTTACAGCGCACAACCCATTTTCATCTAAGCAAAGCCACCGGCCCCAATGGCTGGCTCGAGGGCGTAACTGCCTGGCTCGCTAATCAATATTAGTAACACCTACAAACAAAACCCACTAACAAAAAACAGAGAAAACTATGGGCGACTTTCATCAAAACGGCAATATCACTACCCTGCATAATTTGTCACGTCGGCCCCTCGCCGATATGGAAAAAGAGCTAATGACTTTTTCCAAAACAAGGCCCATGGGTTTAATTCTTCCCTCTTTATTTTCTGAGTTAGAAGGCGAGGCCATGCCAAAGATTATCGCTGAGCTAAAGCAGGTGCCCTACCTCAGCCAAATTGTGATTGGTTTGGATCGTGCGGATGAGAGTCAATATCGCGAGGCACTGTCGTTTTTCTCAGAGCTTCCTCAAGAACATCGAGTGCTATGGAATGATGGCCCGCGACTCAAAGCTCTAGATGCAAAATTACAAAAATTGGATTTGGCGCCTAAGGAACTAGGTAAGGGCCGCAATGTTTGGTACTGCATGGGTTACACCTTAGCCTCTAACAAAGCTGAATCGGTGGCACTCCATGACTGCGACATCCTTACTTACAATCGTGAACTGTTGGCCCGCCTGATCTATCCAGTGGCCAACCCCAGATTTAACTATGAGTTCTGCAAAGGTTATTACGCCCGCGTCGCCAATGGAAAAATTAATGGCCGCGTATCGCGTTTGCTAGTTTCACCTTTACTGCGAGCCTTGAAAAAAACCGTGGGACAAACCGACTATCTAAATTACATGGACAGCTACCGCTATCCTCTAGCCGGTGAATTTTCGTTTCGCCGCGATGTACTCAATGATATTCGCATACCCAGTGACTGGGGTTTAGAGATTGGCGTACTCTCTGAAATGTATCGCAACTATGCAAGTAATCGACTCTGTCAGGTTGATATTGCCGATAACTATGATCACAAACACCAACAGCTCTCGCTGGATAACGATGCCGACGGCCTATCCAAAATGTCTATCGACATCGCCAAGGCGCTGTTTCGAAAACTGGCTACTCAGGGTGAAGTGTTTAGCACTGAGGCATTTCGTTCGCTCAAAGCAACCTACTATCGCATGGCGTTAGATACGGTAGAGAACTGCCATAATGACGCCATTATGAATGGCCTGACATTGGATATTCACGAAGAGGAAAAAGCCGTAGAAATGTTTGCCGAGAATATTATTAAAGCCGGCGAAGTGTTTTTTAATGTGCCTATGGAAAGACCTTTTATTCCTAGCTGGAACCGAGTTGTTAGTGCTATCCCGGATATATTCGAACAGCTAGTTAGTGCAGTAGAAGCAGATAACGAAGAATTTAGACATGCCAAAAAATAAATTACAGTCTGATATAGAAGCGCACCTGAGTGCCATTTATCAGGGCGGAGAGGTGGACAATGTCAGCCGCCTAAGCACTGAGCTTATTGAGTTGATGGACCTGCAAGACAAAGAGGTTATTGAAAATCGCAATGTGAATCATTGGGATGAAACCGATAGCCTAGTCATCACCTATGGTGACTCGGTATTGTTAGAGGATGAAAAACCTCTGCAAACCCTCAATCGATTTCTCGACAAATATTTGCGCAGCTCTATTAGCAGCGTGCATATATTGCCCTTCTACCCCTTCACCTCGGACGACGGATTTTCAGTTTTAGACTATTCCAGTGTTAATGAATCTCTGGGTGACTGGGAAGATATTAATGCCATCGCCAACAACTACTCTCTAATGGCCGACCTAGTGGTTAACCACTGCTCTGCCCGCAGCCCCTGGTTTGAAAACTTTATTAAGGGCCGTGACCCTGGCCATGGATTTTTTTATACCGCCAGCCCCGATGATGATTTAAGTGCCGTCGTTAGACCTCGCACCAATGACCTGCTGCGCGAGGTAGAAACCTCTGAGGGCACTCAGTATGTCTGGTGTACCTTTAGCCATGATCAGGTGGACCTAAATTTTCGCAACCCAGCTGTGCTCAAGCAGTTTGTTAGTATTATCAAACAGTATTTGGATAACGGGATACGAATATTTCGTCTCGATGCCATCGCTTTTTTATGGAAAGAGATTGGCACTAACTGCCTTAACTTAGAGCAGACCCATGAGATGGTCCGCCTGTTTCGAACATTGATAGAGCAGGCACAACATGATGCGATTATCATTACCGAAACCAATATCCCCAACCGCGAAAACTTAGAATACTTTGGCAATGCCGACGAAGCTCATTGTGTTTATAACTTTTCTCTTCCGCCATTATTAGTGAACACTCTGGTGACTGGCAGCTGCGGCTATCTTAAGCAGTGGATGATGAGCATGCCGCCGGCACGCAATGGCACCGCTTACTTTAATTTTGTCGCCTCCCATGACGGCATAGGTTTACGCCCCGCCGAGGGGTTACTTAGCGACGCAGAAATTAATAGCCTTGTGAAAACGATGCAGGGTTTTGGCGGCCATGTTTCTTGGCGGGCTCTGGATGATGGCAACAGTAAACCTTACGAAATTAATATTGCACTGATTGATGCATTACAGGGAACTGTACGCGGTGCTGATAATTTAGGGCTACAGCGGTTTTTTTGTGCCCACGCAATTATGCTTGCCCTAGAGGGTATTCCGGCGATCTATATTCATAGCCTAGTAGGCACCCACAATGATCACCAGCGCGTAGAGAACAGCGGCCACAACCGTGCGATCAATCGCCATCAATGGGACTATACAAAACTAGAAGACGCCTTAGCCGATCAAAACAGCAGCCACCACATAGTCTATAACCAACTCAAGCAGCTACTTAAAATACGTCGCCGACAATCGGCATTCCACCCCAATGCCACACAGTTCACCTTGCATCTGGGCGATCAACTCTTTGGGTTTTGGCGTCAGAGCTTAGATCGTCAGCAGAGCATTTTCTGTATCAGCAATATCAGCGATCAGGTGCAGAGATTATCTCTGGCGGATATTAATCTGATTGATAATGAACAGTGGCATGATTTAATCAGTGGTCAGCCCTGTTCAGGAGGCAATGGCATAGAGATGGAGCCATACCAAACAGTATGGATTACCAATAGCGCTTAGCGGATAAAGAGCACTTAGCGAAATATAAAGCCCTCAGCGTCTCGTAATAAGGAGCCCTCAGCGTCTCGTAATAAAGAGCAGCCCTCAGCGTCCCATAATAAAAAGCCCCCGTTCTGGAAATCACCCTGCATTAAGTCTATACTGTGCATATATACAGTATATATTCTTAACAGCAGTTGTCTTTCCTATGGCCTATGCCGAACTTCATTGCGTTAGCAACTTCACGTTTCTACGGGGGGCTTCCCACCCTCAAGAATTAGTCCGCACTGCCAGTGCATTGGGCTACCGCGCGCTGGCAATCACCGATGAATGCTCATTGGCAGGCGTAGTTAAAGCCCATGTGGCCGCTCTCGACTGCGATCTACAGCTTATTATTGGCAGCGAATTCAGTCTTGAAGGACAACGTTTAGTTGCCTTGGTGAGCAACCGAGAATCCTATACAGAACTCTCAGCACTCATCACCCTAGCCCGCCGACGTAGCAGCAAAGGCGAATACAAACTGGAATGGGCAGACCTCAGCGGTAACCTACCCAATACCTTATTAATCTGGCTGCCCAGTGGCGATATTGACCCTGACCATGAGGTGGGCGAAAGGCTCAGCCACTGGTTTAAAGAACGACTGTGGATTGGCATTGAGCATCTTCTCGATGGCAACGAGACTTACCAATACTACTATTACCGCAACCTCGCCGCGCTCTGGCAACTGCCCATGGTTGCCTGCGGTGATGTGCATATGCACTGCAAAGAGCGCCGCGCCCTCCAGGACACCTTAACCGCCATACACCACAGCTGTTCCGTAATGGAGCTGGGTACGCGGCGTTTTCCCAATGCCGAGCGACGTCTGCGCAGTCTGCCCCATCTTGAGAAACTCTATCCCGCTGCCCTACTCGCGGAAACCATTAGCATTGCCAAACGCTGCGATTTTAGTCTCGAAGAACTACGCTATGAATACCCCGATGAAGTGGTACCCGCACACCTAACCCCCGCCGAACAGCTGCGACTATTAACCCAGCAAGGGGCAGAAAAACGCTGGCCCGGCGGCCTATCTAAAGCCATAAGCCAGCAGATTGAATATGAGCTTAAAGTCATAGGCGAGCTGCAGTACGAATGTTATTTCTTAACCGTTCACGATTTAGTGGCCTTTGCTCGCAGCCGACATATTCTCTGTCAGGGTAGAGGCTCCGCGGCCAACTCCGTAGTCTGTTACTGCCTGTTTATTACCGAAGTTAACCCAGACCAGATCTCCCTGCTATTCGAACGTTTTATCTCTACCGAACGCAACGAACCCCCAGATATCGATGTGGACTTTGAGCACGAGCGCCGCGAAGAAGTGATTCAATATATCTACCAGCGCTACAGTCGCGACCGCGCCGCGCTGGCTGCCACCGTGATTACCTATCGACCGCGCAGTGCCGTGCGTGATGTGGGCAAAGCGCTGGGGCTAGACCCATTATTTATTGAACAGCTCAGCCAGTCACTGGCCTGGTGGGACCGCAGTAGTGACCTCCAAGATCAGTTTGCCAAAGCCGGTGCCCGAGGCAATATGGCCGAGCACTTCCACAGCTTACTCCAAGAGATTCAGGGCTTTCCCCGTCACCTCTCCCAACATGTGGGCGGGTTTATTATTACCCGCAGTCCCATTAGCACGCTGGTGCCCGTAGAGAATGCCAGCATGCCCGACCGCACAGTAATTCAATGGGACAAAGAAGATATTGAAGCTCTGGGACTCTTAAAAATCGATATTCTGGCTCTGGGAATGTTGACCGCCATACACCGCTGCTTTGATCTTCTCAGTAGCCATCAGGGCATTAGTCTGGATATGCAGTCTATTCCAAAAGAAGACAGCGCCACTTACAACATGCTGTGCAAGGCGGACTCTGTGGGTGTGTTCCAAATTGAATCCCGAGCCCAAATGGCCATGCTGCCCCGACTAAAACCCCGCTGCTTTTATGATCTGGTTATCGAGATTGCCATAGTGCGCCCCGGCCCCATTCAGGGCGGTATGGTGCACCCCTACTTAAAGCGCCGTCAGGGTTTGGAGGCTGTCACCTACCCTCACCCAGATATTAAAAATGTATTAGAACGTACCCTCGGCATTCCCGTATTTCAGGAACAGGTGATTCGGCTCGCCATGGTGGCTGCAGGTTTTACCGGTGGCGAAGCAGACCAGCTGCGTCGCGCCATGGCCAGCTGGGGTAAAAACTCAGAACGTAACAATGAATTATTAGGTTTTAAACAAAAATTAATTGATGGCATGTTAGCCCGAGGCTACAGCCAAGACTTTGCCGAAAGGTTATTTCTGCAAATACAGGGCTTTGGGGTTTATGGCTTTCCAGAATCCCACTCCGCCAGCTTTGCCCTGCTCGCCTATGTGTCCGCCTGGTTAAAATGCCATTACCCCGCCGCCTTTTACTGTGCCCTTTTAAACAGCCAGCCCATGGGCTTTTACTCGGCGTCGCAGCTAGTGCAGGATGCCCAGCGCCATAATATAAAAGTACTACCCATCGATGTGCGCTACAGCGGCTGGGACCATGCCCTTGAGACCGAGGGTGAAGGTGCGGGCGATACTCAAAGTCCGGCACTGCGGCTGGGCTTACGTTTAATCAAAGGCTTTTCCCATAAAGCGGCCCAGAGAATAGAAAATACCAACCGCCGCTTTAACAACCTAAACCAGCTCGCCACTGCAGCCAATCTCTCGAGATCTAATTTAAACTTGCTCAGCAGCGCCGGAGCCCTTAAATTTTTCAGCGAAAACCGTCGGCAAACCCACTGGCAAGCGCTGGCCACAGACAATAGCGAGCAACTTTTAGAGCAAGCTAGCGCCTCTATTAACTTCCAGACGCCCAGCGAAACCGAAAACCTCCAAGCAGACTACAGCCACACAGGCCTATCATTAGGCCGCCACCCCATGGAGCTACTAAGAGAACAGTTTCCCATCTTCCGCCAGTGCAAACGCCATGCAGACCTAGCAGAGCTGGGCCACCGCCGCTTTGTGCGTATTGCAGGATTAGTTACAGGCAAACAGCGCCCAGGCACAGCATCCGGCGTGGTGTTTTTAACCCTCGAAGATGAGACCGGCAACAGCAATGTCGTGGTCTGGCAAAACGTACAGAAGAACTGCCGCCAAGCATTATTAAAGGCGCAGCTATTGATGATTAAGGGAGTTGTAGAAACCGACGGCGCCGTGGTGCATGTGATCGCCCAAGAGCTGACCGACTGTACTGAGCTATTGCATAAAACCGATATTCGCTCCCGTGATTTTCGCTAGTGTTTATTAGATACTCTTTATATGGTGCTCTTTATTAGGCTTTCCATTCCCTATTGAGTACTCCTTATCAACTGTTCTTTATTAAGCGTTGCTTATTAAGCAGAACGCCGTCCCTGAACAGCAAACGCCTCGTCAACCAATGTCTGAGTACTGCCATAATTTGACGCACAAAAATCACTAAACGCACCTAACAAATCAGGTGCAGGCCAGACACCCGTACTGCTAGTTAACTGCCCAATAGAAACCTGATAGTTAGACAGCGTCTGAATATAAACGCGACGCGTCTCTTGACCAATCACCAACGGCGGCAAGCCACCCTTCAACAGCGGAATATTCGCCAACAGCCTAGCCATACGGCCATTGCCATCCCAAAATGGATGTATATGGGCAACACTCATATGAACCTTGGCATAGATAGCCGCGGCATTGGCCAAAGAGATATCCTCAGCCCCAATTGAATTAATAAAATCTAAGACCTCAGCCATTAATCTGGGCACAAACAAAGGCAAGGCATACTCAATAAAGTGCTGCTTATTATCTCGCCCAATCATATGCGTGCCATTGGCCTCCACCTTCCAACCGCCCATGGGCTTATAGATATCATCAATAGGCTCAGTTTGCACCGCCCGATGCAGCGAAAATACCAGCTCCTCGCTAAGTGGCTTCTCCACACATTGATACAGCAGCTCAATAGCCCGAGCATGGCCGCGCACTTCCTGATGATCCTTAATAGGCTTGCCCGAAACCGTAAGACCCTGCTCAAGAATAAAGTGCGTATCCCCAAGAGACAGCGTATTGCCCTCTAGTGCGGTAGAGCTATGTGTCCACAAATCGCGAATTTGGCCAAGCAACCCAACGCGCAAGTCGGCATCCAGCCCCCGCAAAAATCCAAATGAATCACCTTGCACCACAGGCGCCACAGAATCGTCAGATTGAGAAATAATTTGATAGAGGGTTGAGGGGCCAGCGCCAGTCTTTTCTATCTTATGCTCAGCAACCCAACCCGCCAGCCAGCGACGTAGGGTTCTCGCAGAAGCTTCATGATTAATTTTCAGTTCAATATCCCGCAGCGACAGTGCCGTTGGACTCTGTTGAAGCAGCATAAGAACAGACTGTTGCTGGGTACTTTTAGCCATAAGTAGCTCACTTGAAAATCTATCCGGCCATTTTATACAGAAAATGGCCGGATAGAAAGAAATCTGGCCACTATTGAATATCGCCTAAAGCCTGTAAGGCTAGCCGAGCAGAACCCTATAAACAGAAAAATACCAAAAACCCCAGCCTAGATTCCTAAGCTCCTAAATAACGCCTATTGACACAAATACTGTTAGATATATATCGAACGTAGTAGGATAGAAAAAAAACAGACGTCACCTGTCGGATAGAGCTTATTCCCGTCAGACAAAAGAGCGTCATAAAAACAGGGGCAATTCCAATGAAAAACTTTACCAATAAAGTCGCAGTCATCACCGGTGCCGGTTCAGGTATGGGCCGCTACCTAGCCATACTCCTCGCCCAAGCGGGCGCCAATATCGCCGCCTGTGAGATCAACAAAACAACCCTCGCAGAAACCGTTGCGATGCTCGCAGACTACCCCGTTAAAGCCTCTAGCCATATTCTTGATGTCGCCGACAAAACTGCTATCGAAGCCCTGCCCGCTAAGGTAATTGCCGAGCATGGTTGTGTTGACCTAGTGTTCAACAACGCCGGCGTCACCGTTGACTCCACCTTTGAAGATCTGTCCGAGAGCGACTGGGACTGGGTGTTTAATATCAACCTGCAAGCCGTGATTAATTCAAGTCGCGCCTTTTTGCCCCACCTAAAACAGCGCCCAGAAGCCGCACTTATTAACACGTCTTCTATCTTTGGCATGATTGCCCTAGAGCGACAGTCGGTTTACCACACCGCCAAATTTGCCGTGCGCGGTTTTACCGAGTGCCTCGCCAAAGAGATGAAAGACAGCACAGTACAGATACATTGCGTACACCCCGGTCACATAGGCACCAACATAGTGACCAATGCGCGCATGAACAAAAGCGAAGAATCCGCCAGCTCAATGGAGCGCTTAGTGGGCAAAGTGATGGGCCTAGGCGATAGCCAAGAAGAGCTAGCCAAATTCTTTAGGGAAAATGGCATGCACGCTAGCCGCGCCTCCGAAGTTATTCTTAACGGCGTCCGCAAAAAACGCAGCCGCATAATGGTCGGAACAGATGCCAAACTAATGGATCTAGCCCAGCGCCTAACGCCCATGCACTATGAGAAACTGTTTCCATTATTTACCCTGCCCCTGACTCTGTTTCGCAATAAGAAGCCTATTAAAGGCATGCCTGTTGAAGAGGCATCACCGCTACCAGAGAAAGCATAATAGTGAATTGCAGCCATCCATTGATCAGCAGGTAGATTTACCCAGACTGTATAAAACCTCTGAGCAATGGCTGACAAGCTGCAAAATGAAGGGAAATGAACCACTATCTGACTGTATATGAGCCCCTGATTTATTGTAGGCCAATTATAATGGCCAGCCTAACTGTCGGAAGCTCAATAAGAGGAAAAACAATGGCTACATCGTCACCGCAGCACTCAGATCAAGGAATAACGACAGAACACAGAGACGTTATTATCGTGGGTGCCGGCCTTTCTGGTATTGGCGCAGCCTGCCATATCACCGAAAAATGCCCCGACCGCAGCTTCCTATTACTGGAATCTCGCGACGCCATGGGCGGCACCTGGGACCTATTCCGCTACCCCGGTGTTCGTAGCGACAGCGACATGCATACCCTAGGCTACAGCTTTAAACCCTGGGAAGGCGCAAAAGCCATTGCCGACGGCCCCTCTATACTTAAGTACGTCAAAGCAACCGCCGCAGAAAGTAACATCGATCAGCACATACGCTATGGTCACCGTTTACTCTCTGCCAGCTGGTCTTCAGAAAATTCCAACTGGACCCTAGAGATTAACCAGTCAGGTTCTGAAAAAATCGTACAAATGACCTGCAACTTTCTCTATATGTGCTCCGGTTACTACAGCTATTCCAAACCCCACGATCCCACGTTTCCCGAAGTCGATGCCTTTAAAGGCAAGGTAGTTCACCCACAGTTTTGGCCCGAAGACCTCGACTACCAAGACAAGAATGTCGTCATCGTTGGCTCCGGCGCCACCGCCATGACATTACTGCCCGCCATGGCTAAAAAAGCCAAGCAGGTCACCATGCTGCAGCGCTCACCTACCTATGTCGTTTCAAGAGCGTCCCAAGACTGGTTTGCCAATGGCCTACGTAAAATTCTGCCAGCAACCTGGGCCTATGGGCTCACACGTATCAGAAACACCCTCTTTCAGGAATTTTTGTTTAAGCAGCTGCGTAAATATCCAGTCGTTGCCAAGCGCTTTTTAATCAGTCAGGTACGCAAGCAGTTGGGTAGAGACTACGACGTTGATAAACACTTTACCCCCAAGTACAACCCCTGGGATCAACGCCTCTGCTTAGTGCCAGACGACGATCTATTTGAAGCCATAAAAAGTGGCGGCGCCAACGTAGTCACCGACCACATCAAGCGCTTTACCAAGACCGGCATTGAGCTGAAATCAGGTGAGCACCTAACGGCAGATATAGTCGTCAGCGCCACCGGCCTTGAGCTAGAAGTTATGGGCGGAGCAACCTTTAGCGTAGACGGCGAAACCGTAGACTTCTCAAAGCTGACCACCTACAAAGGCCTCATGGTCTCAGACGTACCCAACATGGTATCAACCTTCGGTTATGTGAATGCCTCATGGACATTGCGCGCCGACCTGATCTCCGAATGGGTGTGCAGAACGTTAAATCACATGAGAAAAACCCACACCAGCAAAGTAGTACCGCTAGTACCCGACGCATTAAAAGATATGCCCACACAAGACTGGATTACAGACTTCCCTGCCGGCTACCTAAAGCGAGGCATGCATCTTCAGCCCAGACAGGGCGATCGAGCACCCTGGGTGAACAGCCAAGATTTCCGTAAGGAACGGGCGCTGTTTACTGTGCCTATAGAGGCCGACGACGCATTGCACTTTAGTGCTGCACAAAAAGGTTAAAGCAAAGCTGGTAATGCAAAGCCGGTAATAGAAAGCTGGTAATGCAAAGCCTGCAATAGAAAGGTTATAACCAAAACATCTCAGGGCAAGGACGCCCCAAAAATTAATTTTTGATCGACTTGACCCTAGACTATACTCTAGGGTTTACAGTTAAAACATGAGATCAAAAATGACATTAAAAATTGGTGAACTCGCAGCCCTGTCCAAGGTATCCAGAGATACCCTGCGTTTCTACGAAAAGCACGGCCTCATCACCCCAAGCGCTCGCAATGCCTCAGGTTATCGCCTTTACTCAGACGCCGACGTCCATCGCATTAGCTTTATTATCAGCGCCAAAGAAGTGGGCTTTACCCTCAACGAGATACATCAGCTCTTAAAACTAGAAGTCACCAAAGACGAAAAATCCTGCCAAGATGTAAAGCAATTTGTCGACGATAAAATTGCCGTAGTCAATCAGCGTCTCGCCGAAATAAAGCGCATCAAAACATCCCTACAAACCCTCAGCAATGCCTGCTGCGGTGGCGACAAACCCGCCACCCACTGCACCATTCTAGAAGCCCTAAGTGACCAGACAAACTAGGAGTAATCTATGGCGCTAATCGAAAACTTTATCGCCCTATTTATGGAATCAGCCCCCTGGCTAATACTGGGCCTATTCGTCGCCGGCATGATGAAAGCCTTCGTCCCCAGCCAGCTAATGGCCAAACACCTAGGCAAACCCGGCCTAATGTCCACCGTCAAAGCCGCACTCTTTGGTGCACCATTACCCCTCTGCTCCTGCGGTGTTATTCCAGCCGCCGTTGGCCTGCGTCGCAGCGGTGCCTCCAAGGCCGCCACCACCTCATTCTTAATATCCACACCAGAGACAGGCGTAGATTCAATCTCCATCTCCTACGCCATGCTAGGGCCCTTTATGGCAATAATACGCCCTATCGCCGCCATCACGAGCGCAATCACCGCCGGTATATTAGTAGGAAAAGATGAAGTAAAAGAAGTCACTCAGTCAGCAGAAACCGCCACCGAATCATCATGCTGCGCGAGTAAAACTCAGGAACCTGAACAAACATTACCAGAGAAAATAAAAGCCGGTTTGCACTTTACCTTCATCGACCTGATTAAAGATATCGCCCTGTGGCTAATCATCGGCCTAAGCTTTGCCGCACTGATTAAAACCTATGTCCCCAATGAATTTTTAGCCCAATGGGGCGACGGTTTTATGGCCTTTGTAGTGATGGCAGTGATTGGCATGCCCATGTATATCTGCGCCACCGCATCCACACCTATAGCCGCTGGGTTACTATTTTCTGGCGTCTCTCCAGGCGCCACGTTGGTGTTTATGCTAGTGGGCCCAGCAACCAATATAGCCACTATGGGGTTGGTTAAAACCGAGTTGGGGAATCGTGCGCTACTAGCCTATCTATCAAGCGTAGTTGGAGTTGGCTTTGCTTTTGGTCTTCTAACCAACTACTTGGCCAAACTGTGGAATATGGATTTTATGGCACAGGCCGAGCATGTTCATGGCATGGTGAATACACCATTGGCCTATGGCGCTAGTGTTGTTTTGGCGGGGTTGATGATTTATGGGATGGTTGGAAAGGTGAAGCAGGGGTTTGTGAAGCTGGCTTAAAACGTCTTGAATAAAACAATTAATAGGCGGTAGGTTATATGCGTAGCTCAATCGAGAGCAGTTACTTTAGCCATCGCGAGTCTTCAAGAATATTTTTCTTGTAGAAACTTCAACACTGCACCCCAGCGAACGAACGTCACCCCAGCGAAGGCTGGGGCTAGAATCTCTGTTCTGGCTGGGGAGACGTGACTCACTTCGTCATTCCAGCGAAGGCTGGTATCTCTGTTCTGGCTGGGGAGACGCATTTACTCCGTCATTCGGTAATCCCCCCACAAATTAACTGAGGTTTTAAGTAGAATATTCTCGTAATCTATACACAGGAGATTCTGCATGAAGAAATCAAGATATTCAGACAGTCAAATCATGCAGGCTGAGGCCGGGACGCCAGTGCCAGAGCTCTGCCGGGAGCATGGCATGAGCTTAGCTAGCTTCTATAAATGGCGCAGTAAATACGGCGGTATGGACTCCTCCATGATGACGCGGCTCAAGGAACTGGAAGACGAAAACCGGCGACTAAAGAAGATGTACGCCGAAGAGCGGCTCAAAGCTGAGATCATTCAGGAGGCCATGGCAAAAAAGTGGTAAAGCCATCTCAGCGTCGAGAGATGGCTAAGGCATCGATTGGAAAACACGCGGTCAGCGTAAAACGGGTATGTCTGGCATTTCAGATCAGCGAAACTTGCTACCGATATCGGCCTAAACTGAGCAAAGAAAATGCTCTAATCGCAAACTGGTTAATTCGAATAACTCACAATCAACGCAACTGGGGGTTTGGACTGTGCTATCTCTATCTGCGCAATGTGAAGGGCTTTCGGTGGAACCACAAGCGGGTCTACCGTATTTATCGGGAATTGGAGCTTAACCTTCGTATAAAGCCAAAAAAACGCTTAGTACGGGAAAAGCCAGAACCTCTATCGGTGCCGGTAGCAATCAATGATTGTTGGTCAATAGACTTCATGCATGATCAGCTATCAGACGGAAGAAGTTATCGCTTATTCAACGTGATTGACGACTTTAATCGCGAAGGACTCGTCATCGAAGTTGACTTCTCGTTACCCGCTATCCGCGTTAAGCGTGCATTGAATCAAGTGATTGAGTGGAGGGGTAAGCCACGGCAAATCCGTTGTGATAACGGGCCAGAATACATAAGTGAACTGTTGGCTACTTGGGCAGAAGAACGTGGTATCGATTTACTGTTCATCCAGCCTGGCAACCCTCAGCAAAACGCTTACGTCGAGCGGTACAATCGCACGGTAAGGTACGATTGGTTAAGCCACTATCTCTTTGCGGAAATCGAAGACGTTCAAGAATATGCCACGCACTGGCTCTGGACTTACAATCATGAAAGACCGAATATGCACTAGGCGGCATCACACCGAAACAGAAATTGGCGTTAGCTGCATAACTCTCTACTTTTAACTTCGGTTATTAATGGGGGGATTACCATATTGTCCACAAAGCTTTCAAATTCTAATGCAGATTAAAAATTTTCAGTCTATCACTTATATGTCGATTTTCATTGATGATGTATTATCTAGGTATTGATAATTTTCAGCGAGACATAAACGGTCACACGTTTTTTCGTTGATGGGTGGCCATCCCCTAGAAGTTAAATCAATCTTAAGGAGTGAGATTGTTATGAATCGTCAGTTATTCGTCCTTATCAAGAATCTACTAGTAATATTAGCATTGTCTTCGGCGTCAGCCGTTTTTTCGGCTGTAAATGACCATCCTTCATTTAAATTAAAATCAAATAAGGAGCTAGAAAACCTCCGGCCAGAATCAATCGCACAAGTCCCATTATCAAGACCGGACAAAAAACCTTCCAGTGATGAACTGCACTATGAGGAAAAACATCCCCATAGAGAAGCAACGTTAGTGGATACCAGCAGTTTTGATCCTAGTAAATTACTGCCTTCACGAGTTATATCACTTGATCCATCTAGACCTGATATACATTTACCTGACCCCACAATCACTATCGCAGGTAGTAACTATATATTATCGGTCGTGGAATCTATCCCGGATACAAAGGAACGAGTCCGTTATGTGACGGCCAAGATCTTGGGGCACAATGGCCGAGCACGGTTTATTATTGATGATGCGACCGGAGAGGTAATTGGCAATCTGGTTATCGATAGCGAGACCTATCGAGTAGTACCACGTGAGTTTAACAAGTATCAGCAATTAATCTACAAGCTCAAAAAGAAGCCGCGCAAGAATAATCAACGCGTTAAAGCTCGCTTAATGTCTAAAGTAACACAGCCCTCAGCGTACAGACTTGAAAGGAAATTACTTAAGACGGAGGCAATCCATGAGAGCAAACCTAAGTATTACAATGAAACGGTAAGGCATGCAGGTGGAGCGTCAAAATTGCTTGGGCAAGAAATTGATAATGTCAATGTTGAGAAAATATTGAACCGAGACCGCAACGAAATTCGCAAGCTTCTTGAAAGGCTAGATATCATTACCAACTACAAACCTGAGTATGACTTAGCAATACAGAAAGTCATTGGCAACAAAAAATCTGGTTATCAGGTCACCTTCCGGCAAAAAATAAATGACCTTACGATAAGGATAACGGGATCTAAAATAAAAATTGATCCAAACGGTAATGTCAATTATCTATCAACTAGCTTCATTGACCCTGAGAAAGCGGACATAAAGCCTTCTGTCTATACAAAAGAACAGGTGTTAGAACTTGCCAAGAAGGCAGCTAAGGAACATATAGCCAAACCCAATCTCAGCTTCATAACGCTAGAGCAAACACCAATCAACCTTCAATATAAAATCATTGATAACGAATACACACTTATTCCTTATTGGGAAGTTATTCTATATGAGGTTGAATCTAACAGCGGTCACTATAGAGTTTTTGTTGAAGGACATTCCGGTAAGACTAAGGTTACTCCGGCAGCCGATTACGTGACAACTCAAATTCAAACTGATGTCTGTGAGCACGAATCAGGCATTTCATTACCTCTGTGTGAAGACATAAATATCCAAATACCTTTTTGGCCACCAATCACAATCATTAGTCAGGTTACAGAAATCATTCGTGAATCTGCAATCGGGCAATTTATTTGTGAATTTTCAGGTCTCTGCCAGGATCCACAAGCCAAGCATCCATGGGAGGTTATAAACAATATGGAAGATTGGCTATCTGAGAACACTGACGGCATTTGCTGCTCAGAAGTTGGGGGGTCTCCAACTCCATTGATGTAAAAATCAATACTACTGACCAAAAAGGTCCATTTTTCGATCCTGGGAATAATACGGCCGTCTTCCCTCATCCCTCGCAACTTCCCCCAGGTACATATCACCCAGTCCAAGCCCAAAAAATTGATGACACAGTAGTCCATGAAGTGACACATGGAATTCTCCGAGGGGTCAACGAAAAACTATCTCAAGCAATTACCAGTGGAGACCCCTGGGCGAAAGCGCTAAATGAAGGATTCGCAGATGCTATGGCAGTCCTATATTCTGAAAAATTTAACCCACCTGGCGACACGAAAGTATCCGAGGACCTATTTAAAAACCAAAGTGATATTCGAGATATATCCGAGAGTAAAACTTTTGATGATTTTGTCGATAGCACCGCGCCGGGCATGGAACATATTAATGGCCAAATTTTCGGAAATTTTATATACAGAGCGAGGCAACAGGGTTTGTCAATTGATCAAGCCGCAAAAGTACTGATTTGGATAACTAGCGAAATCGAGCCTGACACTGGCTTAATCATTAACAAGACTGACGAGAAAGACATCAAGGATGCGATTGACTTTATCTCGTCAGTTGATCAAGCCATAGGTGCAATACTTGACATCGTATGGGGCCAAATGAATGGCTATGAGGACCCTCCTTCTGGCGGTGGCGGTTCAGGTGTACCATTCGCACCCTCATTTGTAACTGGCTTCTTTACCGGTTGCTACAGCAACATTTATAGTTTGTATTCAAATTCATGGGGTTCATCTTCAGGTGCTAGTTCTTATCAAGTGTATTACAGCACAACCGGTGCGGGATATATTTATGCAGGCAGCGTGAGCTTCCCGAGTACCCCTTCATACAATAGCGTTGATGCTTATCTGAAAATTAAAGCATGTAACTCGAGCGGGTGTTCTGCATTATCAGCTAGTACCTTCTTTCAGCCACACCTTTGCGGAGGTTAGCTGGTAATTAGAAGAATAAGGCTGTGGCCCTTAAGAAAGAGCCACAGCCTGCTTTTTGATCTAACACCAGATACAAAAAAACGGCCCAAAAGCCGCTTTTCTTTCAACTAGCAAACCAAAATCAGCAAAAGTAGAAAAATCAAAATAGTCCCTGGCAATGCCCTTGCGATCAATCAGGGCCCGTTTATGGGTGCGGGTATTTTCAGATTGAGAGAAGACTTGTTTGAGCAAAG
Organism: Porticoccaceae bacterium UBA1989; assembly: GCA_002335945.1. Classification (GTDB taxonomy): domain Bacteria; phylum Pseudomonadota; class Gammaproteobacteria; order Pseudomonadales; family Porticoccaceae; genus HTCC2207. Next base: position 447 of record DDDD01000131.1, on the reverse strand, counting down.
CGAGTTGTCTGAACGCTGAAAATA
>DDDD01000131.1:0-312 GCA_002335945.1 Porticoccaceae bacterium UBA1989 | reverse complement strand
CGGTCAAGATGACAGGAAGTACGGTCAAGATGACAGAAGGTGGGGTCAAGATGACAGAATGTGCGACACGGGACCGATCGTAAGGGCACTGGCATGGACTATGGGGGCTTGGTGCCAGTTTGAAAGAGATCTTTCCCTGCGGTCAAGATGACAGAAGGTGGGGTCGAGATGACGGGGGTATGGTAAGTGCAGTGAAGAATCCCGACATGGGACAGGCGCGGTGAAGAGGCATAAAAAAAGCGGCCCGAAAGCCGCTTCTTTACACTGCCACAAAAGAACCTACCAACCGGTAATTTCTTTCAGGCCAGCGCC
>DDDD01000184.1 GCA_002335945.1 Porticoccaceae bacterium UBA1989 | reverse complement strand
AGCTGCCCTACTTTACCACCCTCTTGCCAGTGACTGGCGCCGACCATGCAGCTTTCGACGAGGTTCTCGCCACAATGATTATGCAGGGTGATGGTGAGTCGGGCGTCCCCTGACATATCCACATAGGCTGTAGGTAGACTGGCATCGATCTGTGCTTCGTTTTCGTACACCACTATCTGGTTACAGCAGCCGAGGCCTTTTACAAAATCAACATTGCCTGAGGAGGTTATACCAATCACGGACGCACTAACGTCTTTGTCATTGTGTAACATCTGAGCCAGACCAAAGCCGGTTTTAGACGAGACCGACCCAATCGCGACCTGCTGGGCACCAAAGAAATCGTTGTCGATTAGATAGTCATAGATCAGGTAGGAGGTCATAAATAATGGAAATAACAGACAGCGTTCGTTTTCTAATTTCTGTAAAAACTCAGGCTCAGCCTGGGTGCGACGAAACTGATTGTAGACTGCAGGCAATTCTCTGCGATGTTCAACCACATCAACAAAGTAATCCCCGTGAACCTTACCGGGGGTTAAGATGGCATGGCTGGCCATAGGGAAATAACCCCAGAGACGGTCGCCCACAGGTACTTCGCCACAGCTTGATTCGACCACGGTGCCGCATCCCCAGACCGGTACCACGCCCCATTCACCTTCTGCGGGATAAAACTGCCAGTAGCCAATACTGTCTCCGGTGACGGCATAGCTGACATTGTTGGCGGTAAGACCAAACTTGTCGATGGCGACTAACACTTCGCCCGCGCCTAGCGCGGGTAGCGCTGAGGTTACCTGCTTGGTGGTTCTAATATCTTTACGATCGATCCATAGTTGCGTGCAATCCCGCATGATGCCTGCCCTCTGCTGATTATTGAATGGTTTTATTTAACTGGCATTATAGGTGCCATAACTTTTCAGTTCAATACACTACCCATGCCGTCTAAGTAATTTGCATCTATTTGGAAATCTTGGTCTACACTTTTATAGAACGTGGTATTTTTTTAGCTTGAGGGGGCTAAACCATGAAGCTAGCTTTATATTCCAAATCGTTAATTCTTATTACTACAGCATTAATTATTATTTTATGTCTGCCAAGCCAAGCTGAGGCGAGAGCCTGGTCTGAGCGAAAACTCGACAAGACTATTCTCAAAATAGACAGCGATCTGACAAGGAAGCGCTGGGCGTCAGTGATCAAACGCAGCGAAAAAGCGATTCCAGAATGCATTGCCCGATATTCAGAACATCACAAAATGTGTATTGTGATGCTCAGAAATATCAATCAGAGCTATGAAGAGACGAGACGTTTCAATCCTGACAATGCGCAGATTAAAGCGGCCTATACACTGTCTTCGGAAGTGTTTGGCAAGACCCATTCAACGACGATTAAGGCGCGAGATTACTATTATAAGTATCTGATTTTTACCGAGGATTACGCCGCTGCAATTCCTCTGGTGATTGAGATTATCGATCTCGAGCTTGCGGGCGCCCATGATGAATACCGATTGATGCAGCGCTACAATCAGCTCTATGCACTTGAGGGCCTAACCGAAAATTGGCCCGCTGAGGAAGCGGCACTGACGAAAGTATTACAACTCTCTGAAGAAGTACTGGGCAAAGACAGTATGGAATTTAAAGCTGCCGCAGAAGCTCTGGCACATAATTACTGCATTCAAACCAAGTACCATGAGTTCTTTCAACTTATTAACCAAGAAAACCTGCAGGTTGACTGCTTTGGAAGATCGAATAGCTAAACACTTTTTATCTAGGTGTTTTTAGTTCAAGTACTCTTAATCTAGATGCCCTTAATCTAGGTGCTGTTAATCTAGATGCTTTGCCAAATGCTGGTGGAAATGAACAATCGCCTTCTCAAAATGGCCAAAAGTGAAATGACTATTGGCTTTGCTGGCCGCGCTTGCTTGAATGGCACAGGCAGCTTCACGATCTTCATCCTGTCCCGACTCATTGACAAAAATCGCGTCTCGCTGTGCGTCCTCTAGGGTGATCGGATATTCAGCAGTCTGCGGATTAATCATTCGGTAAACCACCCATTGCGACTGGGTTGGGCTTAGCGGCTCAAGAATCACCAGATTGCTGTGCTTGGATAAGACCGCCACACTAGCATTGGGAAAAAGCAGATACACCTGAGTTACCAGTCCATCGATACGACGTTTTTCTGGTGCTATCTCGCGTACCTTTTCGATGCGCTTAAATGGAAATGTCACTCGGGAATGGGCGCCAAAATTTTCAACTAGGGTGATATTGTCCAAACCATAGGGGAAGAAAGTTTCTTTGTGCAGCGACTTGATATGGTAGCCCTCCATCGCTGTCTCTGTCAGCAGCTTCCAGTTGGCCTCATCGGTAAAAGTGGTTTGTTCAAAGAGAGCTTGCTCCGGCATGAAAAAATCCAAACTATCATGGAGCATCTCTGGCGTTATTTCGCCCTCTTGCATCACATAGACAATGCCACCTTTTTCCTGTGCACTGACTTGAACCAGCCCATGCTCTTCAGGATTAACGCCGGGGAACCCCTCCTGGCCAGGAATACGCTTAAGATCCCCTTCGAGGTTATAGGTCCAGGCATGATAGGGACATACAAAAGCTCGCGAACAGCCCGTACCCTTGGCAACTTGCATGCCTCGATGGCGGCAGGCATTAATAAAGGCGCGCACAACGCCATCCAAACCGCGCACAACGACCAGCGGTGTTCCGGCGGCGGTACGGGCAATGTAGCTGCCTTTGTCCGACAGCGCGGCCGAGGGACAATAGGGTACGGGGAGCCGCTTTAAGAGCGCGATTTCTGCCTCGAAGCGCGCTTGGGAATGATAGCTATCGACAGGCTCCTGCCAAACACTGTCACCTAGATCAGTTGAGTTGTTATCAATATGTAAAAGAACACGTTTGATAACATCTTGGTCATTGAGTAGCTGGGGATGTGAGATGGATGCAGTCATTATCGGAGCCGTATAAAAGATTAATTATAATTTTTCTAAATCAGAAAATAGTCATTCAAGGCTTCAGCATATCAAAACATTGGCCACTGATAGACTATAAAAGGTGACCGCTGCGTTCAGCCTAGGTGCTTGGCTAAGTGCTGATGAAAGTTAACAATCGCCTTCTCAAAATGGCCAAAAGTAAAATGGCTATTGGCATTACTACCCACACTTTCTTGAATGGCTCGAGCCGCTTCACGGTCTTCATCTTGACCGGATTCATTGACAAAAATGGCATCTCGCTGAGCTTCGTCCAGAGTAATTTTAAGCTCAGCAGTCTGTTTATTAACCATGCGATAGACCACCCATTGAGACTGGGTCGGGCTAATAGGCTCAAGAATAACCAGACTAGTATGCTTGGATAAAACTGCCACACTGGCATTGGGAAATAGCAGATAGACCTGAGTTACCAGTCCATCGATACGACGTTTTTCTGGTGCTATCTCGCGTACCTTTTCGATGCGTCTAAAGGGAAATGTCACTCGTGAATTGGCACCAAAGGTTTCGACCAACGTGACATTGTCTAGACCGTAAGGATAAAAAGTCTCTTTGTGCAGAGACTTGATATGGTACCCCTCCATAAGAGTCTCTGTGAGCAACTTCCAGTTGGCCTTATCCGTTAAATTTGTATGCTCAAATAACGCCTGATCCGGCGTAAAGAAGTCGAGGCTATCTGCCAACATCTCTGGGGTAATTTCGCCCTCCTGCATCACATAGACAATGCCACCTTTCTCCTGCGCACTAACTTCAACCAAGCCATGCTCTTCAGGGTTTATCCCTGGAAAGCCCTCCTGCCCCGGAATATGTTTAAGATCCCCTTCGAGGTTATAGATCCAGGCATGATAGGGGCAGACAAAGGCACGCGAACAGCCACTGCCCTTGGCCACCTGCATGCCGCGATGACGGCAGGCATTAATAAAGGCACGCACCTCACCATCCAGACCTCGAACCACAACCAAGGGCGTCCCAGAGGCTGTGCGAGCAATGTAACTGCCCTTCTCCGGCAATGCGACAGATGGACAATAAGGTACGGGAAGTCGCTTTAAAAGGGCAATTTCAGCATCGAATCGCTGTTGTGACTGATAATGTGTAACTGGTTCCTGCCAAACTGTATCCCCAAGGTCCGTGGTGCCATTATCTATATGACTAAAGATACGCTCTATAACCTCTTGGTCATTGAGGAGTTGGGCGGTTGTGCTCGATTCGGTCATTGCAGTGCCATGATTTTTATTATTTTGGCTAAGCTATAAGAATAGGCGCCAGATTACAACTCTGAAACATAAAGAAACCTATCCCGGCCTTGCTAAGTATTTTTAAGACAGAGGCCCCTATCCCCTATTTTTCAACCACCCTAAGTAGCAGGTGGCTATACAGCCCTACTTTATACAGTTAGCTCTGATAAGAAAGCAGTTTGACTGCCTGTATGAGAGCGAACGCTCCACAGCGGTGTCGGCCTGATAGTAATGATTTATAGACTTTGCCTAGAGGCTATTTTATCAAATCCATGGCGATCATTATTGCAAAGCTAAGGCTGACGATCAGGCCGCAAGCAGGCACCCATAGAGGGGCAGTCATCCCCTTTGTCGGAGTTTTTTCGACTGTATGGAGCTTTAAACGCAGTAGCGCAGCATTGACCAGTGTTGCGATAATTAAAATCATTAACGACGTGGTTTCTGCCAAGCTTTCTATGTCAAAAATCAGGGCTAATATGCAAACCAGTAGCACTATGCAGGCAGTGGCTTTAATCGGTGTTTGGGTTTTCGAATTGACGTCACCTAAAAAGCGCAGTGTTTTTGGGGTAATAGATTGGCGACTCATGCCGTATAAAACCCGCGCTGCCATAATTATCTGAATCAGGCCACCATTGAGAATCGCAAATATACTGATTAGGCTAACAAGGGCTGGATCAGAGCCGGTTTTTTTCTGATAAATATAACTGAGCGGCGCCTTTTGTTGACCCAGTTCGGCGGGAGCAACGCTTAGGACGGCCACCAGTGTCACTATAAAATAGATCAAGGTGGTCAGCAGCAGGGTAATAATAATGGCCTGTGGCAGGGTTTTCTCAACATCTTTGATCTCTTCGGCCACATTAACCATATCTTCAAAACCAATAAAGGCATAAAAGGCCAAAAAGGAGCCGCTCAGTATCCCTAACCAAATAGTGCCGTTCAATCCGGGCATCAGTTCATGGCTACGAACCGGAATAGTGGCAAATTCGTCGCGAGCAACCCAGACAATAATTAGCAGGCCACCCACTTCTATCAGAGTAATAACCGCCGCCATCATTACCGATTGCCCTATTCCCCAGGCGGCAAGGATTCCAAGGGCTGCCGTGATCAGCACAATTACCATCCAGTCGGGCATGGCCATAAATGTTTGCCAATAGCCCACAAAACCATTGGCCAGCGCTGCTGCGGATACACTGCCATTGAGAATAACCAAAATGCCAACGAAAATAGCAAGCGGCTGGAAGTTAAAGGCTTCCTTAACATAGACCGCTTCTCCGGCACTTTTTGGGAAGCGGCTGGATAACTCGGCAAAGGTCAGTGCGGTGAATGCTGAGAGCAGCGCAGCAGCCATAAATGACAGTGGTGCCATCATGCCGGCTCGCTCGGCCACCTTGCCGACCAAGACATAGATTCCGCCACCAATAGTGGTGCCTAGGCCATAGAGGATAACTAACGGTAGGTTCAATACGCGTTTAAGTGGCTGCGACTGAGCTTCGGAAGTACTTGTGGCTGCGTTTTTTGATGTTTGCATAGCCTTAATGGTAGACCAGATTTTGACTTTGGCGATTGATCTATATGTCTCACCTTAGTGACAAACTCTGTTGTTGCAGGTATTGAGGGAGAACCTTTTAGAGCGGTTTCAGTAGGTCGATGCGGCTTTTTATTGGGTCGAACCTAGTATATAAATTCCCCCCCCACCTCTCTCGTGTAACAAAGAGCGCGGCCCTAAAGGGCATTCAAATTTGC
>DDDD01000057.1:58103-91733 GCA_002335945.1 Porticoccaceae bacterium UBA1989 | reverse complement strand
GAGAGATCTCTGTAACTAACAGGATGATCCCTCGTTACACTCAGGATGACAAACACCGTCATCTTGAACGAATGTGAGAGATCTCTGTAACTAACAGGAAGATCCCTCGTTACACTCGGGATGACAAACACCGTCATCTTGAACGAATGTGAGAGATCTCTGTAACTAACAGGAAGATCCCTCGTTACACTCGGGATGACAGTATTACAGCTTAACGCAGAATTTTTGGCTTTAGACTAGGAGCCGCGCAGTAATTGGAGGGCGCATACATCAAGTATGTAACCGAGGATTATGAGCACGTGACGACGTATAAAGGTAAAAAGACAAGTTAAGGGCCCTTAGCTCAGTTGGTTAGAGCATCCGACTCATAATCGGCAGGTCCCGTGTTCAAGTCACGGAGGGCCCACCAATAAGACCAGCCACGCGTTGTCACAGCAAGACGCGTGGTTGGTTTCTCTCACTACTTCTTCCTATAATGCTTTTCCATCCCATCAAGAAAATTACGCAGCACCTGATCTAAACATTGCCGATAGTTCTTATGATCGGGCCGTCTAAACAGGGCGCTCAACTCATGTTTACTCATGGTAAATTCGCTGAGTTTTAAAATCATAATAATCTCATCGGCCTGCAGGCTAAGGGCAATCTTCAACTTGCGAAATACGCTGTTGTTGCTCAAAAAGCTTTCAGGCTCAGGAGTGCCATCATCACTAGGCCCTCTATTCTTAATAATCAGGCCATTGAGAAAGCTCGCAAGATTAACATCCTCACACAAAACAAAATTAGCCTCGCCTTCCCGCGCCAACCAGGTTGTCAGCTCCGCCTTACTCCCCTCATAACCACCGAGCTTAAACAGCGACAGCATCATGGGATCGCTAAAATCAAAGACGTAACGCACACGGCGTAAGATATCGTTATTGTTGATAGCTATTCCTCCTGAGCCGGCGTAGCTTCACCGACAACAATGGCTTTAGGGGTTATTTCTACATAAAAGACCATAATGTTCTTCGCCACAAACTCATCAATATTTTTAATCAGAGACGACAGATGTACATCGTCAGCCTTCTTTTCGGAGGAGCCGATTTTACAGTCAAAATCCCAATACTTAGCACCAGAGGGCAAGGTGTTTAGGCGTGATTTCTTGAGGAATGTTCTAATCTCATGCTTAACTGAGTCTACGACCCGAGGCAATTTGATTTTAGGGTGCACTAAATTGAAGGTGGTTTTCATTGGAATCCTGCAAAGGTGGGCCATAAGCCGAAGAGTAACTCAAGACCGCAGTGTAGTGTTTATAGGAGGATGCCGCCATTACTTATAGATAGCCTTATGAGTAACTAGCGATAGAACAGATGATCTCAGCGTATTGTCGAATCCGCCCTAATTCCAATCCACTCAATAATATAGATAACCACAAAACTTATACCCGCAGCAGGCAGTAACAAACCAAGTAAAACTATCCCCGCAAAAAAACCTTTAGACGGCTTCTGCTCAACTCTATCAGGAACACCCGCCCTATCCTCTGGCTTACGCAACCACCAAGAATACAGTCCAAAAACGCTGATACAGATAATGGCCAATGCGGTGAGTACACCCAGCAACTGGTTGGGCCAACCAAATAGAGCACCCTCATGGAGGGAAACACCCTGAGACACAAACTGCTCCACAGGATGGTGGTCTTTGAACCCTATGTGCTTTATTAATTCAGCGGAATACTGGTCAAAATGCAGGGTTTCCCGCTCAGATCGCTGGCCCGGCATTGAGCGTACTGTCCAGACGCCATTATTGGGTTTCGGTGGGGCTATCTGCACAGGGTGCATCAAGGCAGCTACTTCTGGTGAGTTTTGGATAGTATCCAACACGGACCAATCTAATGCACCCACGCCAGCTATCTCTGAAGCACTATGATGGGCATGGGGATCTGCCTTAATTTCCCATAGGGTTGATTTAGGTAGCTGTAAAGCCTGTCCGTCCGGGCTCTTTGATTGCAGGGTAACAAACCATTCCTGGCCCGGCCCCTGCCAGCCTGCCCAACCCTTTACCTTATCGAATCCGGAACCCCATAGCTGGGTCCAGGGAAGCCCTGAAAGAAGCAATATAATAATCGGTAGGGTAAACCAAAAGCCGATCACGCCATGGAGACTCCGCCATTTCTTAGCTGGCTCTACTTTATCAAACTCGGCAACGGCGACCCCCATGGGAGTCTGCTGGTTCTCTGATTTTGATAACCACAGGTACAGGCCACTCAACACAAGAATGATTAACCAGCTGGCCATTAGCTCAACCACATAGGAACCCATATTCCCGAGTAATAGTTCACTGTGCAGTTTTTTGACGCGCTCCATAAATCGCTGATCGCTATTCTTACTGAATAGCATCTGCCCTGAGAGTTTGTCGATCCAATAAATTATTTTCTCACCCTGAGAATTCTGCAGCTCTATCTCTAATGAGCGGTCGCCAGGTTTCGACAAAATAACCCGCTTAAAGTCGGCGTCGGGATAATTAATCAGGAGCGTTTGTATGTGGGCACTAATCTCTGGCATTGAATGTCCTCCGGAAAACTGGTGCCCGACAGCCGGCGCTAAAGCATTAATGGTTCTTTCTTCGTAGTTATCAATCTGTGGCTTAAACAGATAGATGGACCCACTGAGGGACAGCAATATGGCAAAGGGACAGACCACTAGCCCGGCCAAAAAATGCCACCGCCAGAGCCTTTGTTTGAGAAACTGCGATCTATCGGCCATCTTATTGCCCTATCTGATACTTGGCTTGCACGTGGTAGGTGCGACCAGGCCAAGGATGGAATACATAGGCCTCTTCATTAAATAGGTTGTCGATACCTGCACTTAACTTAAGCGACTTCGACAACTGCCAATTAACCTTAGTGCCTACAAACAAGAAACTGTCTTGAGCACCGAAAACATTATCAGCGGTGTCGCTGTTATCGAGCTCACCAAAACTATCGCTGGCGTAACGCACACTGGCACCCATATTCCATTGTTCTGATAGTTTATAGCTGAGCATCAGGTTACTGCGCCATTCAGGTGATCGCGGGAACTGTTTGCCCTCAAAGCTAGGGTTAAACACATTGTCAGTGATCTCAGTATCTGTATGCGTAAGGTTAAATCGAACATCTATCTGGCTGGCGAAAATTTCTCGTTGCTCCCAGACAAGTTCGGCACCTCTAGTGGTCACTTCAGCAACAGGCAAGAAGGTCGAAGTGCCATTAGTTGCCTGCTGATTAAAAACTACATCATCAATAACTTCGTAAAAAACATTTAACCGAACTGTCGCCTTATTGGCAGCTTCTGTATCGATAGTCTGCACGAATGAAAGATTATGAAAAATACCATCCTCCGGCTTTAGGCTGGGGTCAGATATCACCGCCGCACCGGCGCCTTGATTGTCATTAACATACAGCTCTTCAATCACAGGGAAGCGCAAGGCCTTGGCAAATGAGTAGCGCATCTGATAAGTATCATTCGGCTCCCAAGCTAAGGAGAGCTTAGGTGAAAGGCCGGTTTCTGAGCGCCTTAGGGTTTGCGTGGCTCCGATAAAGCCCTCTTGCGCCTGCCAGTCTTCATAGCGCAGACCTAGAGACAGGTCCCATTGGTCGCCTAGAGCATAACCATATTGCATAAACAGCGCCGATGTACGGGCCTTGCCACCGCTATCAGCACGGCCAGTCCCAGCATCGCCATCAGTTTCATCTGTGTCCCGCAGGCCAGCAATACTGTTGTAGTCATCAACAATATATTTAAGTTGGTACTCGTCATAGTGCAGACCAAGCGACAATCTTTGGCGATCATTCTTCAGCCAAGACTCTGTGGCCAACTTAATATCTAAAATTTTCCAACCGGTATTGTCGTACTCTGTAATACGCCCACGATAGCCCTCATTATCAGCGATATAACTATTAGCTAACGGATGGTTGCCTGAACGAACCTCCACATCATCAAGAATAGTAAACTGACTATGGAAAGCGTCAGTCACCCAGTCATTACCGAGTTCGGCACTAATACCTGCACCCAACAATAGGCTCTTGCGCTCTTGGCTGCGCTGCTGCAAACGACTGCGGCCGAAGGCATAGGTATCGTAAACCTCGCCCTCTACCTCTACTCTGCGGTCAAAAATTGGGTTGCCATTACTATCGCGGAGGAAGTTATTCTGCTGATCTTCAGCCCTTGTTCGATCCTCATAGGCAATTGAGCCTCGCAATTGCACGCGATCCAGATCATAGAACAGCTTGGCTTTGTAGAGATTTGTCTCCGAACTTTCAGGCCCAGAGTCTGCGAAGTAGATACCGGCTGCAGAGAACTCATTCGTACCCTCAATAGATCCCGCACTTGCCACTGCGCTTGCGGCACCAGATCCGCTTTGACTAAATAGCTGGGTCTGAGGCTGACCCTCATTGTCCATCTTGGTATAGGACCCGAAGAAACCCAGATTGCCTACCTTATTTTCATAAGACGCGTAGGTTCTGTAGCCGCCGAATGTTTGGTCAGTGTTTTGCTTCTGATACTCCTGGGCAAAGTAACCCGCTTCAAACGCAATGCGCTTTGCATTCGGTCTTCTGGTGATTACATTGACTACACCACCCATCGCATTACCGCTGTACTCAGCCGAAAAGGCACCATAGATCACTTCAATATTATCTATCTCACCGGGGGACACCAAAGACCAGCGAGGCGCACCGCGAAACCTTGTCTGTAGGTGATAGTGAATAGGAAGACCGTCAACAAATACCATAGAGCGAGTGGTCTGGAACATATTGGAGCCACGCATACCAATAACGCCATTGGGATCGCCAATAAAGCGTTTGCGGACAATCAGGCTAGGTTCATGAGCTAGCGCGTCTTCAACCGTCGTCAGACTAATCGACTCAAGCTGGGCCGCAGAGATGGTACTGCTGGGGCTGACGAGCGTTGTATCCTTAAAAACCTGATCGGCAATCACAGTAATCTCTTCTACAGCAGACGCAAAGCTAGCGCTGAGGACAGACAGGGTAATCAAAAAACAATGGGGGAAACGAACAAAAACGCGGCTGTGCACAGAGGAAATCCAAGTCAATTTAACAGGGCGGCATGCTAGCAAGAGATGGGATTCGAAGAAATGTGACAAATTGTCGCAGTTGCAGGTATACCTAAGGCTCTGGCGTTATCGCGGAACTACCTTTGGAACCTAACTGTGCGGGAAAATTAGTCTATTTCAAGGAGCTGATTGACGTCGAGATTGTGCGCCTTAGCAATTTTGAACAGCTGCCACAGGGAACTAATCGCGGTTGGATCCTGTTCCATTCGCTGATACTGGCGAACAGACAGTTCATAGTTAGCCATATCTTCCTGCACGAATTGGCGACTTTTTCGTAACTTCACGATCTTGTCCCGTAGTTTCTTTTGCAGTTCGATAAATTCGTCGTAATAAATTGAGTCTGGATCTGGCCGTTGCATGATAGATGACTTCCCTGTCAAAGTTGTGGAAGGAGACTGTCATATTCACTTTTTATGCAACACGTCTGGCTTGGCGGCAACTATGATTTAAACCATAAACACACCTAGCTTCAAGTAACAACGTCATTGTTTAAAAGGTATATTCTAAATATATGTTATGTCAAAATAGTATATTATTTAGGGTTAATCAACCTGCCTAATTGATCAACGACAAGAAAATAATTTTGACGAAAAATAAGTCGGTCCATGAAATCACTGTATTGATCTAGATCAATAGAAAAGCGTCTAAAAATTATTACGATTATTCAGTCAAGGGAGATAGTAGATATATATTTTAAGTATTTTATAAACGAATTTTAAGATCAGTCTATATCGAGTAATTCTTTGATATCTATGCTGTGAGCTTTGGCAATTTTAAATAACTGCCAGAGTGAGGAAATAGCTGAAGGATCCCGCTCCATGCGCTGATACTGACGTACAGACAATTCATAGGACGCCATATCTTCTTGAACAAGGCCTTTACTTTTTCGCAGAACCATAATTTTATTCCGTAGATTTGTTTGCAAATTTGCAAATTCATGGTAATAAATTGAATCTTTGTTTGGGCGCTGCATAAGATTATTGAATGTTTCATGTTGACTCGACGCGGCAAGCTTGGCATATTGCATTTCGAACAGGAACGCCTAGCTTGGCGCATAAATAACATCCTACCAAGGAGTACAAGGTGAACATAATAACAATTATTCAGTGGCGTTATTTACTAATAAAATTTATTTTGGCGGCGGTATTATTAAGCGGACTCTCTGGCTGCACCAATATCTCACCGGACGAAAGCAAAAGCTATAGAGTCGACCGCTACAGCCTTATTCGCAGTGCCGCATATACCCAGCGGGAGTTACTCGCTATTGAATTATCTGGTGTCTCTTCGGTTACCCAGCAGCGTCATCAGCTGTTAGTTGGAAGCTACTGTGATCTTATTGCTCGGGAAGCCATTTATAGCCCCAATCAACCAAACACCTGCAATAGCTCGGACGAATCCAACAGCAATACTTTCTCGAGTCAATGCGTTGCCACATTCCATCGCTGCGTAAAAACCTGTGACCTACGCAGCAGTGACTGTCGCTCCTGTGAAGTAGCTGCCACAAAATGTCAGACCTCAAACCAGTCTGATGGCAGCACCCTAAGCGGGGGCCAATAGACGCTAGGTTAAGAATTTAGCAATACCGAACCATAACCTGTGGTAGTTTGGTTCTAGGGCGTGCGACTCTTGTTTTGTCAGCTGTAGTCGCCTTAGGATCTTTTTTTATAGTAACCTGCCCCGGTCTTACTAATCCTGCCACTACTCCTTCTCTGCCTCTATTCGACAGCCAAACTCTTCACCCGCATCTAATAGCCACTGGGCCACATAGTCGGCAAAACTGCGTCTAATGACTAGGTCGTAAGAACCATCTGATTTATTGCTAATAATTGCTGAGGCTTTGGCAAAATTGGTTTGCACTGCCCGCCCTAAAGCTGACGTCGCATTATCCCAAGCTTCAAAATCATAGATGCTTGATTTTTTAAGCACAGTGGCTACACCGGGACCCCGCAGATTAATACAGGTCTGCCCACCACTAATATCAACAATAGATATATGGCCGGTCAGGGTTTTGCGTAATCTTGTTTCTAATTCTTCTGCATCACCGCCAATCTCCACAAGTAACCATTCACTGGGACCCAGCCAGTAGATACTGGTATTACCATTACGCTGATAGGTACCAGGCGTTAGCGGCACCATCAGACCCAAGGCTTCAGTCACCTCAGAACAAAAATGGGCATTACTGCCATCACCGCGCAGATTTAAATGGGCGCTTAACGTCGCTTCTTTTACCACCAGGCCATACTCAGCTTCGTCATTAAATAGCGCCCCAGCCGGACTTTTTACAGGTTCGGGTTTTCTGTTGAGAGCAGCGTGAAAATAATGCAGCGGCGATTCCAGTTTAATAGACTTAGACATGATGGCGCTCTCCCTTGGGATCATAGAAAACCGAACTGACAATTTCAGCCGCAATAATGCGCCCATCAGCTAATGGGCAATGGACTATTAGCCCTAACCTGCTATGCCCTCCCTTAACCACGGCCAAGGCGATTGAATGCCCAAGGCTGGCACTAAAGTAACTCGAGGTCACATGACCCTGCATCGACATAGGTATTTTTTGCTTGGCATCAAATACAACCTGTGCGCCTTCGGGTAAAACATCTGAGCCCTGTAGGGTTTTTAAACCCACTAGCTGCTTGCGATTTTCCCGCACCGAATCACTGCGGTACAGAGATCGCTTTCCTACAAAGCTAAAGGTTTTATTTTTACCTACCACCCAATCCATATTCATATCCGCGGGAGTCATTGAGCCGTCGGTATCCTGACCGACAATAATAAAGCCCTTCTCGGCGCGCAGCACATGCATAGTTTCTGTGCCATAGGGCGTGATATTAAATTCTTCACCGGCGGCCATTAGCGCCTCCCAGACATGCCGGCCATAATGGGCTGGCACATTGACTTCATAGGACAGCTCACCCGTAAAGCTGATACGGAATATTCTCGCCTTTACACCCGCCACTGTGCCATCTCGCCAATCCATAAACGAAAAAGCCTCGTTAGACAGTTCAATATCGCTACACACTTTGGCAATGACTTTACGAGCATTGGGTCCGGTAACTGTTGCTGTGGTCCAATGATCAGTCACGGAGGTGAAATACACTTGAAGATCTGGCCATTCTGTTTGCTGCCATAGCTCTAACCAAGCCAACACACCTGCGGCACCGCCAGTGGTTGTAAACATAAGATAATGATTCTCGCCAAGACAGGCGCAGACGCCGTCATCAAAAATCATGCCGTCTTCTTTAAGCATAACCCCATAGCGACATTTTCCTGGCGCTAGCTTTAGGTATGAATTGGTATACATGCGGGTAATAAATTCTGCAGCATCCGGACCCTGAATATCAATTTTTCCTAATGTACTGGCATCTAAAATTCCCACAGTATTACGCACCGCCAGACCTTCTCGATTAACCGACTCTTGCATAGTCTCGTTGTTTTGTGGGAAGTACCATGGACGTTTCCACTGGCCCACATCTTCAAATTCGGCACCCTGCTCCACATGCCAGCGATGCATAGCGGTGTAGCGCTCAGGGTCAAAGAGATTGGTAACATCTCGGCCAGCAATTGCGCCAAAGGTAGTCGGCGTATAGGAGGGACGGAAGATCGTGGTACCGGTCTCGGCAATCGTCTGATCCAGGGCATTGGCTAAGATGGCCATGCCATTAATATTACCCAGCTTGCCCTGATCCGTACCGAAACCCAGCGCGGTATAGCGCTTAACGTGCTCCACTGATTCAAAGCCTTCGCGAACGGCCAGCTCAATACCGCTGGCGCTCACATCCAATTGAAAATCAACAAACTGGCTTGGTGCACGGCTGATACTTTTGATGTGGGGCACCAAAAATAATGCCTGTTGGGGCTGCTCTACAAACTCTTCAACGGCAGAACAGGGAAACTGTGGGATTCCCTCACCATAACCAGACATCTTGGCCGCCTCGGCACCCGCAGTGGCGCCTTCCGCTAGGCATCCTATAAGATCGAAAGTACCTCTGCAGGCACCCGCAGATCGCTCCTGCTGTTTCGATTCGCCAGGTCTAAAGCCAACAATGCTTTCATCCCACACCGGTTTGGCACCTGTGTGGGAGCTCAGGTGAATCGCTGGGCTCCAACCCCCTGAACAGGCAATCAGGTCACAGTCTAAGCGTCGCACTGGGCCAGTTACCTCGGTTCCCAATGCATTGATGGGTGCGATTAAGGCGCGCTTAACCCGCTGGTTGCCCTGAGCTTCAATAAGGCCATGCCCTGCAATAACGCTGATACCTTTGGCTTTAACGGCAGCCACAATATCGCCGCTGGGGTTACTGCGAGTATCTATCACCGCAACCACATCGCGACCTGTCTCGTGCCAATCTAGAGCAGTCTGATAAGCATTGTCGTTAGTGGTGAAGACAACGAGCTTATTGCCAGGGGCCACGCCATAGCGATTAACATAGGTGGACACAGAAGACGCCAGCATCACTCCGGGAATATCATTGTGGGCAAATACTAGCGGTCGTTCGAAAGCACCGGTTGCAAGCACTACCTGAGCTGCCCTCACTCGATGCATACGCTGACGCACCCCTTGAGCCGCAGTAAGCCCTAAATGGTCTGTACGGCGCTCTAAGATCGTTAGGAAGTTATGATCGTAATAACCAAACACTGTGCTTCTCGGCAGCAGCTGAACATTGTTACAGGCCCTAAGCTCAGCCACCAGACTGGCCACCCAGTTCGTCGCCTGAAGGCCATCAATTGCCTGTTTTGACGCCAACAAACTACCGCCAAACTCCGATTGTTCATCGGCAACAATAACCCTAGCTCCAGTGCGGGCGGCTTCACGGGCAGCGACTAGGCCCGCTGGACCTGCCCCTACCACTAACACATCACAGTGCTGGTTGAGTTTGTCATAGCTGTCTGGATCGGCCTCGACTGGCGTTGCACCCAAGCCTGCGGCCTTGCGGATAAAGCGCTCATAGGTCATCCACAGCTTTTTTGGATACATAAAGGTTTTGTAATAAAACCCGGGGGGCATCAGGCGACCGAAGGCCCCTATAATGCCCATGACATCATAATTGACACTGGGCCAGCCATTCACGCTAGACGCTTCAAGGTCCTGATAGAGCTCTACCTGAGTGGCTTTAAGATTAGGCACAGTACCGGCCCCAGAGCCAAGTTGAATAATGCCATTGGGTTCTTCGGCGCCATGGCCAAAGATGCCGCGGGGGCGAGCAAACTTAAAACTCCGACCCACCACATTGACACCATTGGCCAATAGTGCCGAGGCCAGCGTGTCGCCGGCAATGCCCTGATACGCTTTACCGTTAAACGTAAAATCAAGGGTGGTTCCAGTATGAGTCTGCAAGCGATTAAGGCTCATAGGTTGGCTCCGGTAATCGTCGGCTGGGTGCCGGTTTTGTAGGTTTCTAAAATCTCGTAAGTCACCGTATTACGCGTCGCATTAAAATAACGCCGACAGCCAACTAAGTGGTACCACATCTCATGATGGATACCGCGACTGTTGGTGCGAAAGAACAGGTAGTCGCCCCATTCTTCGTCGCTCAGGGCTTCAGGTTCCAGTGGTCTAACTATATGGGCTTCACCACCATAGCTAAACTCTTCCTCGTCGCGATATTCCTGACAGTGGGGGCAATGTATTAGTAACATATTTTTCTCGTCGTTTTAGCAACCGCTAATTAGTGAGCCACACCGGCAGCGCCGTGTTCATCAATCAGCGCTCCTGTATTAAAACGGTCAATATTGAATGCCGCAGCCAATGGATGGGGATGATCATTGGCCACAGTGTCGGCAAATACATAGCCCGAACCCGGCGTGGCTTTAAAGCCCCCAGTGCCCCAGCCGCAGTTAAAGTACAGACCCTTAACCGAGGTCTTGCTGATGATCGGACAGGCATCTGGGCAGGTATCCACAATACCGCCCCACTGACGATTCATACGCACACGACTAAAGGCTGGAAAGAGTTCGCAGATTGCCTGAATGGTGTGCTCGACAACATGGAAGGAACCACGCTGGCCGTAGCCGTTGTAACTGTCTACACCAGCACCAATAACCAGATCGCCTTTATCGGACTGGCTGATATAACCGTGGACTGCGTTGGACATCACCACGGTATCTAAACAGGGTTTAACGGGTTCAGACACCAAGGCCTGTAAAGGCCGAGATTCGACGGGCAGTCTCACACCCGCCATGGCGGCAACCACACTGGAATTACCCGCAGTGACGCAGGCCACTTTTCGGGCGCCGATAAAACCATGGGTGGTTTCAACACCCACCACGGCACCGTCCTTGCGACGGATACCCGTTACCTCAGTCTGCTGAATAAGATCCACACCCAATGCATCGGCGCCTCGCGCATAGCCCCAGGCCACCGCATCATGGCGGGCTGTGCCGCCCCTTGGCTGCCATGAGGCGCCCAGAATCGGATAGCGACTGTTACGAGAAATATTAATAAGCGGAGCAATTTCTTTAATGCGCTCGGGGCTGACAACTTCGCCATCAATGCCATTGAGACGGTTGGCATTCACCCGCCGTTCAATATCCCGCATATCTTGCAAATTGTGGCCCAAATTAAGCACGCCACGCTGACTAAACATGACATTGTAGTTAAGCTCTTGGCTCAGACCTTCCCACAGCTTTAGAGACAGGTCATAGAGCTGGGAGGCTTCGTCCCACAGATAATTGGAGCGGATAATTGTGGTATTGCGGGCTGTGTTACCGCCGCCTAAATAGCCTTTTTCTATCACGGCAATATTGGTAATACCATGAACCTTGGCAAGGTAGTAGGCCGTGGCTAAACCATGGCCGCCACCACCGACCACAATCACATCGTAGTCTTTTTTAGGGGTTGGACTGCGCCACACTTTCTGCCAGTTTTCATGGTAGCTCAGCGCATTCTTAAACAGGCTGAAGGCGGAATATTTTTTCATCGTCAGTACTCTAGGCAATAGCGGTAATAAGTCCTATTGGAGCAATTAGCAAGCACTGCCAGCTAGAAGGAAACTGACAACCTCGGGGGCCAAAAGCGACAAATAGGCCTAAACGGCGCAAAAGGGTCAATAATGGCAGTTAAATTCAAGACATAGGTTAGATTTGTTGTATATAAACGTCGTCATCAATACACTGGACTGATCCAAACTGCACTCAGAAGATGGCCATTCCCATGCCTAAAAAAGCTAGCTCCCATAAAATATCGCCGAGTTTATCGGTTGGCTTTGTGCTGATGCCAAGCTTTACCCTACTGCCTTTTTCGGCCTTTATAGACGCCCTGCGTCTGGCCGCGGATGACGGTGATCAAAGCCAGCAGATCAATTGTCACTGGACAGTCATGGGCCCGAGCCTATCCCCTATTTCGTCGAGCTCTGGGGTCCAGGTAACCCCCTGGGAAACCTATCGTGACCCGGAAGATTTTGACTATATCGTGGTGGTGGGTGGGCTGCTTCAGGAAACCGTGCAGGGCAGCCAACATGTGATTGATTATTTGCAGCAGGCCGACCGGGCTCATGTGCCTATTGTTGGTCTGTGCACTGGGTCCTTTGCCATGATTCGCGCCGGGCTTATGCACCAACGGCGCTGCTGCGTTAGCTGGTTTCACTACAGAGATCTCGCTGACCGCTACAGCGATGTTATTCCCGTCGCCGAGCAATTATTTGTCGATGATGGCGATCGCATCACCTGCGCAGGCGGTGCTGTAGCAGCAGATCTGGCGGCCTACATTATTGAGCGCCACCTGGGTCAAAGTTGGGCGCGAAAAAGTCTGCGCATTCTGGTGATGGATAGCCCGAGACCGGCGAATGCGCCACAGCCGCAACCAGCATCTGAGTACCAAGTAAATAATAAGTGGGTTAAACGCGCACTGCTAATACTGGAACAAAACCTCAGCCGACCTCTATCTACCGATGAAATCGCCAGCCGACTTAATATTTCAAAACGACAACTTGAGCGTTTATTTATGGGGGAAACTGGCGATAGTCTGCAGAAGTTTTATCGCAAGATCCGCTTAAACTATGGGCTCTGGTTACTACAGAATACACCGCGCTTGATTACGGATATTGCCCAGGAAACGGGCTTTGCAGATACCGCCCATTTCTCCCGAGCTTTTCGCGCCACCTTTGATAAAAAACCGACAGAATGCCGAACCTAAACGGCACCCAACAAAAAGCGGTTAATGGAAAGCTCTTAATTAAAGGCTCTTAATTGGAGGCCGTTTGCGATTGATACAAAGCGACCACTCGTCGCTCTCTAGGCACGCACACGGCGCTCATTACTCGGTGGTTTTCCGTACAGGTCGCTGTAGCACTTACTGAAGTGTGGTGCTGTAGAAAAGCCACAACTAATGGCCACATCAATCACTGGAATAGACGTTTGCAAAAGCAACAGCCGTGCCCTAGATAGACGCAATTCCAAATAATATCGCGAGGGCGCACAGTGTAAGTAGCGATTAAATAAACGCTCTAACTGACGTCGCGAAATTCCCACATAGTTCGCCACCTCGTCTAAGGTGAGGGGCTCTTCAATATTACTTTCCATCAGAGTCACTGCGTCGACTAGGCGCGGCTGGCTAGCACCAATGAGATATTGCAAGGGCGCACGCTGAGCATCTTTTTCAGTGCGCACGCGATCACAGGTGAACTGCTCTGATATCTGCTGCACTAGCTGATGGCCATGGATACTGGCAATCAGATTTAGCATAAGGTCGATAGAGCTAATACCACCCGAACAGGTATAGCGGTCACGGTCGATAGCGAACAGGCTTGATGATAGCTGTAGCTTAGGGAATTCCTCACGCATGCTGGCCAGGTTTTCCCAATGGATGGTGCAGCGATAGCCGTCCAATAAACCGGCGGCGGCAAGTGCATAACTCCCTGTGCACAGCCCACCAAGAGGAACCTTTCTTTTGGCAAAGGCACGCAATCGCTCGGTCAGTAACTTGCTGCAATATTTTTTAATATTGTAGCCACCGCAGACCAACAATATTTTAATCTCGGCGGTGTTTTCAAGCGCACCGCTGGTCTGTATTTCAAGTCCGGCGCTAGAGGCCACAGGCTCACCAGTCAAACTATAGACGGACCAACGATAGAGTTCACGTCCACTGAGGCGGTTTGCCATACGCAGCATACCGACCGCATTAGCGAAAGTACTCAGGGTATATTCAGGCATGAGTAGAAACCCTACATGCAGGGTTATTACGGGTTCAACAGGATCTACAGCGATATCATCGGACATTTTATAACGCCTTCTTATGTGCACACTCTTGCTGAGTGATTTCCACTGAGTATAGATCAATAAACTGATTTTTAAGTAGCGTTATTTTCGGGTTTTATGAACCCTCAATATAAAGAGTGCTTAGCGGCGACGACGCTTTCTGCCATCCCCATTATCTGTCACTATTTTTGCTTCCGGTCGAGCCACCATAGAAAACAAATTCGGGAAGGGATCGGTCTTATTGGGAAAGGCCATAGCATCGACAAAATAGTCCTGAAACTTCGGCTCGAGGGCAGTTTCTATTTTTTCGATATTTTTAACCAAGGTTTCGATCACATCCCGAGACTGGCTGTTTAACAGGGCAATTCTAGCACCGGTGCCCGCGGCATTACCCGCCGAGGAAACCTCGCCCAGCACGCAGTCGGGGATCAAGCCCAGTACCATGGCATGCTGCACATTAATATGGCTGCCGAAGGCACCGGCCAGACGAATACGCTCGATCTTGTCAGTGCCTATATGATCCATCAATAATTTCACCCCGGCATAGAGCGCGGCTTTCGCCAGCTGGATTTGGCGAATATCATTTTGTGTCACTAGTATCTGGGATTCATCGTTTTCTGGGCTATAAAGCACATAGGACCAGGTGCGGTGGTTTTGAACAATTCTCGGTGTACGGCTGGCGAGGTCACCATCAACAATGCCATCCACCGTCACTATGCCGGCCAGATACATCTCGGCAACTACCTCAATAATGCCCGAGCCACAGATGCCAGTGACACCCAGTGTCTCAATGGCTTCCGCAAAACCGTCCTCATCAGACCAGAGTTCGGAACCAATTACTTGAAAGCGAGGCTCCAACGTTTCTGGGTTTATACGCACACGTTCAATGGCACCCGTGGCGGCCCGTTGACCGCAAGTAATCTGTGCCCCTTCAAAGGCTGGACCCGTGGGACTGGAACAGGCCAGTAATCGCTGACGATTACCCAGTACAATTTCTGCATTGGTGCCCACATCGACGAGTAGGGTCATCTGATCCTGTTCCTGAGGCGCCTCAGAGAGAATCATGCCCGCTGTATCTGCGCCAACATGGCCGGCGATACAGGGCAATATATAGATTCGCCCTCCCCCGTTAATCTGTAGGCCTAACTCAACGGCGGGTAATTCAACCGCAGCATCCGTGGTCAGCGCAAAGGGAGCGCCACCTAATTCCACAGGGCTAATACCGAGTAAAATATGATGCATAATCGGGTTGGCGACTAGGCTGATTTCAAGAATATCCTCAACAGTGACACCAATCTCGACAGCGACTTCCACAAACAGACTATTTAATGCCTCGCGAATGACCAAAGTCATTTCGTCTGCCCCTTCCGGGTGCATCATCACATAGGAGACACGACTCATCAGGTCTTCACCAAAACGAATCTGTGGATTCATCAGGCTTGCGCTAGCCATGACTTCACCGCTAGAGAGATCGCAGAGATGGGCAGCGATCGTGGTTGAACCCACGTCCACAGCAACGCCATAGGCCTTGTCTCTAAAGCCGGGCCACAGGGCAATAATATGCCGATTCTTATAGACCGCCACGGTGATGCCGCGCTTGCCTTTGGCTAAGGACGGCTGCAATGTTTTTAACAGGACGTTATCGCAGACAAGGTTGGGGAGTTCCCAAGCCTGCTCAAGGGCCTCAATTAGGCGTTGCAAATCCCCTTTGGGAACATGCATATCCGCTTGGTCTACCTGCACATAATAAAGTCGTGTGGCGGGGTCGAGACTAATATCTCTGTACTCAGCGTCTTTGCGGACGATCTGCCGGTGCACCTGACTTTCGGGGGGCACGTCGATCACCACATCATCTAAGAGCAACGTATGGCAGCTTAGACGACGACCATTAGCCAGCGGTGTTTTACGCTCGCCATATTTTATTTCGGTGGCGCAAACGGGAGAAAGATGACTGCTGTCCGAATCAATTTGATGTTTGGGAAAAGAGCCCTCGGCACAGATAATTTGGCAGCGACCGCAAAGACCGCGACCACCGCACACAGAATCTATATCCACACCCAACACTCGCGCGGCATGAAGCAGCGGTGTATTAACCGGGAAGCTCCCCCGTCGTCCTGAAGGGGTAAAGACAACTTTCACTCTATTATCTGTGCTGTCCAAAACCTATCTAGCCTCTCTTTCTGCGGCCGCCGCGGACACGCCCTTCCCCTTCGGGAACCGGTTCACGGTAGGCTTTAATCCAGTTGGCACAGTTGGGGTCATTGCCCATCATCACATCGCCGCCGCGCACTGCCGCCATGACTTCTGGGTGCAGTGGACTGGTAATGGCAGAGGTCATGCCTGCGCCCATAGCCATGGTTAAAAAGGCACTGTTAATACCATTGCGGTTGGGTAGACCAAAACTCACATTGGAAGCGCCACAGGTAGTGTTTACTTTTAATTCTTCCCGCAGACGACGCACCACATGCATCACCTGTAAGCCGGCCGTATTGATGGCGCCGATGGGCATCACTAAGGGATCAACAATCACATCGCTGTAATGAATACCGTAATCGGCGGCGCGCTCGACAATTTTCTTGGCAACTTTAAAGCGTTCATTGGGGTCTTCAGAGATACCGGTTTCATCGTTTGAAATAGCGACCACGGAGGCGCCATATTTCGCGACAAGAGGCAGCACTCTTTCCAGAACCTCATCTTCCCCTGTGACAGAATTCACCAAGGCTTTACCTTGATAGACGGCAAGACCCGCTTCCAGTGCTTCAATAATCGAGGAATCAATACTTAGGGGCACGTCGGTAATCGACTGCACCAGCTGAATGGCTTCAGCCAGAATGCGTGGCTCGTCGGCCAGGGGAATACCGGCGTTAATATCCAGCATCTGAGCCCCTGCCAGCACCTGTGCTAGCGCATCGGCTTGCACACGACTGTAGTCACCCACTTTCATTTCTTCAGCCAGTATTTTGCGGCCGGTAGGGTTAATACGCTCACCAATAATCACAAAGGGCTGGTCAAAACCGATTTTGACTTCTCGGGTGGCGGAACTAATAGTCGTGATGGTCATGCTGTTCTCCAAAAATTATGATTGCGGATGCCAGGGGGTTCGGTTGCCCAGTACCTTCGTTTTTTCTACAATTTCAGCGATCCGCTCTTCCTGCCGGTAGGCCATAATATGCACCCCGCTGGCTCCCTCTATTTCGCGAATCTCATTGATCATGTCAATACAGATATTCACGCCTTCTTGTTTTTGATCCTGGGCGCCAGCAAGACGTTTTATAATGGCATCGGGAATATGCACACCAGCTACATTGTTACGAATCCACTCGGCAGACTTGGCCGAGGCCAATGGGCCAACACCGGGTAATATAAAAACCTTTTCATGCAAACCCATATCTCGCACCTTGGCCATATAGTCTTTGAGCATGGCAATATCAAAGCAGTACTGGGTCTGTATAAACTGAGCGCCGGCCGCGACCTTTTTCGCTAGTCGCAGAGGTCGATAATCAAAGGGTGGGGCAAAGGGATTGGCCGCTGCGCCTAAAAAAACCTGGGGTGGTGAGCGAATTTTTCGGCCACTTAAAAACTGGCCGTCATCGCGCATACCGCGAAGCATTTGCAGACTAGTCATACAATCCATATCAAACACAGGCTTGGCTTCTGGATGGTCGCCAGACTGCACCCCGTCGCCAGTTAAACAAAGAATATTGGACACGCCCATGGCCGAGGCACCCAGCACATCACCCTGCATAGCAATACGATTTTTATCGCGACAGGATATCTGCATAATCATTGAGTAGCCAAGGCGGGTCAGCAGCGCACACATACCGACACTGGACATATGGCAGTTGGCGCCGGAGCCATCGGTGGCATTAATAGCATCGACATAGCCATCGAATAGTTTGGCACGGGCAAATACTTCATGGGGGTCAGCGGAGTCTGGCGGGCTAATTTCCGCAGTCACCGCAAACTGACCCGCGCGCAAAACGCGCTCAAAACGGCCAGGGGAAACATGGCCTGGCAGTATCGGTAGGTTCTCTCCGGCTAAAGGTTCGTCGTCAAAGATCATGAACTCTCTCCCGATACCAAGGCCAGTCTTTTGCGCACAGCACGGAGCCAGGCACTTGTACCTTTAAGACGCACATCGACGGGAGCCTGAATGACCTGAATTGTGGATTCTAGGTTGCCAATAAGTTTGCTACCTTCCCAGGATGTTACCCAGACACAGACCATATCGGGATCAACCTCGCAGTGACCATTACTCCGCACGCCACCACAGGGGCCATTGCGTAATGTCTTGGGGCAATTCATGGGGCAGGCCATACCGGTTTCGCCGAGGGTACATTGGCCACAGGATTGGGAGTCGAACAAAAACCCTTTGATAACTTTTTCAACGGCGGCAAAGCTTCGTTCTAAACGCGGGTAACCCAGGCGCTTAAGAACAGGATGCAGGAACACCAGACCAGATTCAAAATATTGGTAACCGCGGCGCAACCAGCGGGCATTGTTAGCCGACCAGTAACGAACCCTTTTCATGCAGTTTCTACTCTGAGTCCTTTGCTGGCAACAAGGGCAGCAATATCTGCGTTCTCGTAGGCAGCTTCAATGGCATCCGCAAATTGCTGCGCGAGCTCCTGAGGGGTACCCTCTCCCTCAATAGATGTGGTGACGCGACGCCAGTCTTCTAAGTACTCATCACTGCCGCCTTTACCGGCGCGCATAGCGGCGCGATCTATAGCCGCCTGAAAGCGATGACTCAGCATAGCCTTGCCACGCACCCGGCCACTTTTCACCAGAATCTGAGCTGGGATATCACGCCAAAACACTTCAATTTTTTGCATCAGGTCGCTCTCTATATACTTTATTTAATCTTCAAAATTTGTTCTTGAAGACTATTCTGTAGGTCGCCATAACCACTGTACTCATGACGAAATTCTAAACCTAAAAAAGCTGCCGCATGTTTTGCTCTGGCAACTAAGTCTGCATCTTCCCGCTGAGACAGATACACCACCAATCTGTAATGGGCGAAGTACTGGTCTCTCAGTTGCGGATACTTATCCAGTTTTAAACCTTTAATCACCAAGCGATCAAAGTGCTCAACCAAAAAATCTGTCAGGTAAAAAGTACCCAGTTCCTGTTCTGCCATCTGCGTAAAACGCTGCTCACCGGCGTAGAACGAATAACAGTGGGCACCGGGCAATCGCTCTACGGTTTCACCGGCCTCGGCTAACAGTCTATCGATCTCTCCGCCAGTACCGCAGTCGGCATAGGCCACAAAAATATGCTCATACTCGGCACGGTTTTGCTGAATTTTTTCTCGTAACTTCTGAGCAATCAACTTGGGTCTGTTGTGTAACTCAGCATCCAGGCATTGCAGATCCATCTGGTTCCAGCCATTGAGCGTTTGCAGCCAGACAATCTCACGGGCCAGCGCACCACAGGCAATAACTAATAACTTTGCCGAGGC
Source organism: Porticoccaceae bacterium UBA1989 (assembly GCA_002335945.1). Classification (GTDB taxonomy): domain Bacteria; phylum Pseudomonadota; class Gammaproteobacteria; order Pseudomonadales; family Porticoccaceae; genus HTCC2207. The sequence continues at coordinate 71,995 of DDDD01000057.1, read as the reverse complement.
GCTAGGGCCGGTCATTAGGCTGCCTCTAGGGCTCTGCGTTCTTGCACCAAACGAATCGCGGTAGTGGCAGCATCCGCTGCATCGCGACAGTAGGCATCGGCACCAACCGCTGTACCAAACTCTTCATTGAGTGGCGCGCCGCCCACCATAACGATATATTTGTCGCGCAGGCCCTGATCTTTTAGGGCGTCGATCACGACTTTCATATAGGGCATGGTGGTAGTCAGTAGTGCAGACATCCCCAAAATATCGGGTTTATGACGCTCTAGAGCGGCCAGGTATTCTTCCACTGAGTTATTAATACCCATATCGTGAACTTCGAAGCCTGCGCCTTCCATCATCATGGCAACCAGGTTTTTACCGATATCATGGATATCGCCTTTAACCGTACCAATCACCATGGTGCCCACGGGCTTGGCGCCCGTCTCGGCCAACAGTGGCTTAAGAATAGTCATGCCGCCTTTCATCGCATTGGCTGCAAGTAGCACCTCAGGCACAAACAAAATGCCATCGCGAAAATCAATACCAACCACGGTCATACCATCCACCAATGCTGAAGACAGAACTTTCTCTGGACTCCAGCCGCGGTCCAACAAAATCGTCGTGCCCTCTTGAATCTCTTCTTTTAGGCCGTCGTAGAGATCGTCATGCATCTGCAAAACCAGATCTTCGTCGGATAACTCTGCCAGTACAATATCGTCTTCTTCAGACATAGGGTTTATTCCTCAATACTCTTGCTTTGTAGTGGTGCCGTTTAATAGTCGCGGTCTGCAAAAGAGCCTTTGCGACGGGCCATATAGTCAATCAACGCTTCATCAACCGCCGGGTCAAATGCCGGTGCCTGATATTCGTTGAGCATTTTCTTCCACAGGACATTGGCGCGCTGGGCAGTATCCAAAGAGCCATCCACCTGCCACTGCTCATAGCTATTATTGTCGGCTACGGTTGAGCGATAGAATGCTGTTTCAAAATTCTTTAATGTATGCGCTGAGCCTAGATAATGTTTGCCAGGGCCCACTTCACGAACAGCATCTAACGCCTGACCGTTTTCGGACATATCCATACCAGACAGCAGTACAGAGATCATGCTGGCCTGATCGCAGTCCATAATAAATTTCTCATAACCCATGGCCAGACCACCTTCTAACCATCCGGCGGTATGGAGCATAAAGTGCACCCCAGCAAGGGCTGCGGTCTGCAGAGTGTTGGCTGCTTCATAGGCCGCCTGAGCATCGGGTAATTTGGAGCCCGTGAGTCCACCACCACTTCTAAAAGGAACGCCGAGTCGACGGGCCAATGCTGCAGCGGCGTAAATAACCTGGCTCGGCTCTGGGGTACCAAAGGTGGGTGCTCCCGTGGCCATAGACACAGCCGCAGCGAAGGTACCAAAGATAACCGGTGCACCGGGACGACAGAGCTGAGTAAAGGCTATACCGGCCAGTGCTTCGGCCAGTATTTGGGTCACAGTGCCTGCAGTGGTTACTGGTGACATGGCACCGGCAAGAATAAACGGTGAGACTACCGTGGCCTGATTGTTGCGGGCATAGACCTTGAGAGACCCCAGCATGGTGGCATCGTAGGTCATGGGTGAGTTGACATTAATCAGGCTGGTGAGAACACAGTTTTGATCAACGAACTCATCGCCAAATACCAGCTTGGCCATATCCACAGTATCTTGGGCGCGCTCGTGGTGGGTTACCGATCCCATCAATGGCTTATCACTGTATTTAAAGTGACTGTAAATCATATCGAAATGGCGCTTGTTAACCGGCAGATCAACAGGCTCGCAGATGGTACCGCCAGAATGGTGAATACCCGGTGCCATATAGGCCAGTTTTACAAAATTCTGAAAGTCTTCAATGGTGGCGTAGCGACGACCCTTATCAATATCATGGACAAACGGTGAGCCATAGGCCGGTACTAAGACCGTCCGCTTGCCGCCAATAATGACATTGCGTTCTGGATTGCGAGCGTGCTGAACAAACTCTCTGGGAGCGGTAGCCTGAATGATCGAGCGACAGAGACCCTTGGGAAAATGAACACGAGAACCCTGCACATCGGCACCCGCTTCTTTCCACATGGCCAGCGCTTCTGGGTCGTCAAGAAAATCGATACCGATCTCCTCCAACAGGATATCAGCGTTATCTTCTATCAGCTGCAGGTTTTCTTCACTGAGGTATTCGAGATAGGGGATTTTGCGCTCGATAAACGGCGCGGCTTTAACGACCGTATTGGCACGCGCTTCTCGGCGCCCATCACGGCCACCGCCCTCTCTACCTGCCCTTCTGCGTCCAGTTGTTTCAGTCATAATAATGCTTCCGTTAGAGAGTTATTCCTCTCTTTTATTGGGTCGGCTATTCATCGCATTCTGTGCCTGTTTATCCCCCGCCGCATGTGATTTAGCGACCTGAGAATATCCGTTCACGACGTCCCAGAAACCTAGGCTCTTAAACAGTTATTTTCGCCGTCAAAGGGCGACTCTTCGATCACGGTAGCCCGGTAACGATCACCCAGTATTTCTATCTCTAGCTCTGTACCCATTGCGCCATGAGCCACCTTAACCAAACCTAGGGCCAATGATTTATTTGTCCGGAATCCAAAGCCTCCAGACGTTGCGCGACCTATCATCTGACCATCTTTATAGAGCCCTTCAGAACCACGGGCATCAGCATCGGTCACGCCATGCACTTCCAAGGTAACAAAACAATTTTCAAAACCCTTTTCACGCCAGGCGATAAGTGCCTCTTTACCGACAAAGTCACAGTCTTTATCCAGCTTCACAAAACGGTCTAAACCTGACTCCAACGCGGAATACTCAATCGACATTTCACGGGGAATCAAACGGTAGGATTTTTCCATTCGCATACTGTCCATGGCCCGAATACCAAAGGGCTTGATATCAAACTCGGCACCGGCCTTCATCAGCTCATCGAAAATATAGTTTTGCATCTCTATAGGATGGTGCAGCTCCCAACCCAGTTCACCGACAAAATTAACCCGCAGTGCTTCAGCCTGGGCGAAGCCGACATTGATGGACTTGCCCGTTAGCCACTTAAAATTGTCATTGGAGAGGTCGGTGTCGGTAAGCTTTTGCAGCACATCGCGAGACCTTGGGCCTGCCAATACCAGCACACCCATCTGAGTCGTAATTTTCTGTAGATTGACCGATCCATCCCTCGGTGCAAGCTTGGTGAGATAGTCCCAGTCATGGCGTTCTTGGGAACCAGCAAACACTAGGTAGTAGCTATTTCTTGCGCGTTTATAAATAGTGAATTCTGCCCGTACACCGCCGTTTTTAGACAGCATATGACAGAGTCCAATACGCCCTATCGCCTTGGGAACATTATTGGCAACAATGCTATTGAGCCAGGCTTCTGAACCATGACCCGTCACCGTGCATTTCGAGAAAGCCGACATATCCAACACACCAACATGCTCGTTCACATGGCGACATTCCTGACCGACAAAATCAAAGTAGTTGGAACGGCGAAAAGAATTCTTTTCCACAATGCGGCCATCGGCCAATGCGGTTGAGTGATTTTTATTCCACAGGGTATGAGACTTAGCTAATTCATCCTCCGACAGAGAATAGCCAGGAGGTGCAAACCAGTTGGGACGCTCCCAACCATAGACAGAACCAAACACGGCCCCCAGATCTTTCATACGATCGTAACAGGGAGTGGTTTTTAGAGGCCGAGCCGCACCGCGCTCTTCATCGGGATAATGGTTCTTAAATACATGATCGTAGGCTTCTTCGTTTTTACTGCGCAGATATCCACGGGTCGCATAGGGCCCAAAACGACGGGGATCAACACCCATCATATCCACCGTGGGCTCACCATCGACCATCCATTCCGCCAGCTGCCACCCGGCACCGCCAGCAGCGGTAATACCAAAGCTATGGCCTTCATTAAGCCAAAAGTTTTTCAACCCCCAAGCAGGGCCAACAATAGGATTACCATCTGGCGTATAGGCAATAGCGCCATTATAAACGGTTTTAACGCCCACCTCGGCAAAGGCAGGAACCCTGTTTATACAGGCTTCAATATGGGGCATCAGGCGATCGAGATCACCATTAAAAAGTTCGTATTCAGACTGGTCGCTAGGGCCGTCAACATAGCAGCAGGGCGCGTTCTCTTCGTAGGGACCCAGAATAAAACCGCCAGCCTCTTCACGGAGGTAATAACCCGCATCAGACTCACGAAGAACAGCCTGCTCCGGCAACCCTGCGGCCTTGCGCGCTAGAATATCTGGGTGTGGATCGGTAACAATGTACTGGTGCTCCACGGGAATGACTGGGATATCCAGACCCACCATCTCCCCGGTCTTACGGGCAAAGTTACCGGTGCAGCAGACGACATGTTCACAGTGAATATCTCCCTTGTCAGTCTTAACAACCCAGCTATCATCTGACTGCTGCTCAAGGTCCAGCACCACTGTATTACGATAGATTTCTGCGCCACGTGTACGGGCGCCTTTGGCCAGTGCCTGGGTCAGATCTGCGGCCTGAATATAGCCATCATCTGGATGCTGAATCGCACCAATAACACCCTCGATGTTAGCCATAGGCCAAGCTTCTTTAACCTGTTCTGGAGTCAAAAAATTAACGTCCACGCCCACAGTCTGCGCAATCCCGGAGTAGTACTTATACTCATCCATGCGATCTTGGTTGGAGGCTAAACGAATATTAGAGACCACACTAAAACCCACGTCTTGCCCGGTCTCTTTTTCCAACTCATGATAAAAGTCCACGGAGTACTGGTGTAATTTACCCACCGAATAACTCATATTAAACAGTGGAAGTAAACCGGCAGCGTGCCAGGTAGATCCAGATGTCAGCTCCTTGCGCTCAACTAACACAACATCGGTCCAGCCTTTTTTAGCCAGATGATAAAGCGTGCTGACACCAACAACGCCACCACCAACAACCACTACTTTTGCACTTGTTTTCATACCCGTCTCTCAAAGCCAAATTTCTAATTTATTTTTCGCAGTTTAACCCTCAAGTCTGGCCTGCCACGACGCAAATACGACCGCCATATATCCTCCAGCGCCATAGCCGCAAATCCTTACCCTGCTTGACCTAGAGTCGCTTATAGGACAGCATAAGCCGGTATCAGAACGCCAGTATCATGGCTGTTTATGGAAGATGGCCACTAAAGTGACTGGGCCTGTGTAAGAGAGTCTTACCTAGCAGAGTTATTGACATAATTAACGGAGTAAGACCCTCATGAGTGATATCGAAATAGCGCGCAGTGCCAGCAGCCTGCCCATCAGTGAAATTGCCGCAAAGCTTAATATTCCCGACGACGCATTAATTCCTTACGGTAGTACCAAAGCCAAAATATGCCCCGATCACATCGCTTCTTTAAAAGATAAGCCCGACGGAAAATTAATTTTAGTCACTGCGATTACGCCAACACCCGCAGGGGAAGGTAAAACCACTACCTCTGTTGGCCTTACCGACGGTCTTAACCGCATAGGCAAGAATGCACTGGTCTGCTTGCGAGAACCCAGCCTCGGGCCCTGCTTTGGTATGAAAGGTGGTGCCGCCGGCGGCGGCTTCGCGCAGGTTGTACCTATGGAAGATATCAATTTGCATTTTACTGGGGACTTTCATGCCATTGGAGCAGCCCACAACTTACTCTCAGCGTTAATAGACAATCATATTCACTGGGGTAATGCCCTCGAAATAGATGCGCGTCGCATTGTCTGGAAGCGCGTTGCCGACATGAATGACCGTGCTCTGCGAAGTATTAACTGTGGCTTAGGTGGCCCAGGTAATGGCTTTCCACGACAGGATGGCTATGACATTACAGTGGCTTCAGAAGTCATGGCTATTTTTTGTTTGGCCACAGATCTAGATGACCTAAAAGCAAGACTAAATAAAATCGTTGTTGCCTACACAAGAGACCACCAGCCGGTTCATGCCAGCGACATTCTGGGTACCGGTGCAATGACAGTACTCCTTAAAGATGCCTTGGCGCCAAATTTAGTTCAGACATTAGAAAACAACCCAGCAATTATTCACGGGGGCCCTTTCGCCAATATCGCCCATGGCTGTAACTCCGTTATTGCCACCAAAGCTGGCCTGAAAATGTCGGATTATGTAGTCACCGAAGCAGGCTTTGGTGCCGACCTGGGGGCTGAGAAATTCTTTGATATCAAGTGTCGCGCTGCAGGCTTACATCCAGATGCTGCCGTAATCGTCGCCACTACCCGTGCCTTAAAAATGCATGGCGGTGTGAGTAAAGAAGACCTAGATAAAGAAGATCTGGCTGCTCTTGAACACGGCTGCTGTAACCTGGTTAGGCACATTGAAAATGTAAAAGCCTTTGGGGTTCCCGTGGTGGTTGGCATTAATCGCTTTACCGCAGACACAGATGCTGAAATTGCACTGATCAAAAAGGTTGCTCTAGCCAATGGGGTTAAAGCCATAGACTGCACTCATTGGGCAGATGGTGGCGCTGGCACAGAGGAGCTAGCTCAGGAAGTAGTTTCATTGGTGGATACTGGCCATGCTAACTTTGCGCCCCTGTATCCAGACGAAATGCCAATCTGGGACAAGATTAAAACCGTTGCAACGAGACTCTATCGTGCCGATGACATTATTGCCGACAAGAAAATTCGCGATCAGATCCGTGGCCTGCAAGACAGTGGCTATGGTCATTTCCCAGTCTGCATTGCCAAGACGCAATACAGCTTCTCAACCGACCCAACGTTGAAAGGCGCACCCTCTAACCATATTGTTGCCATTCGTGAAGTCCGGTTATCTGCGGGTGCTGGCTTTATCGTGGTGGTCTGTGGTGACATTATGACTATGCCAGGTCTACCTCGTATTCCAGCCGCTAACAACATAGATATGGATGAGAAAGGCAACGTAGTCGGGCTGTTTTAATTTAGAAACCACCCTAGGAGGTATATAAATCCTCATAAAATCTGTAAGCTTCGCGCCTACAGATTTTGTGAGTCTATTGTGACCGAGCCTTTTATCTATCCACCTGTTCCTTCCCGCAAACAATCTATTGAACAGACTCCTATAGAACAGCCTCCTGCCGAGGAGACTGTGACCATGTATGACTCAGCATTTAAATGTCCCAGCTGTCATAACAGGCTACAGACAGCCACTGCGGAAGGTGCAAAATCCTATCGCTGCAGTAATAATCACAACTTTGATATGGCCAAAGAAGGCTATCTAAACCTACTGCTCGCACAGCACAAACGCAGCCGTAATCCTGGGGATAGCGATGAGATGATTCGCAGTCGCCAACGCTTTTTGAACGGGGGCCACTACCAACTACTGGCAGACGCCATTGTTAAGCAGGTGCATCTAGAAGCGAATGATCAGCGCGTATTAGACATGGGCTGCGGTGAAGGTTATTACATAGATCAGCTGCGTCAGGCGTCTGGAACAATGCAGCTGATAGGTATTGATATATCAAAAACCGCCGTGCGATTAGCGGCAAAACGCAAAATTAATGCACTGCTTGCAGTTGATAGCGCTTTCAGTATGCCACTGCACAGTGACAGCATAGACTGTGCCATTTCAGTGTTTTCACCCGTTAGTGCCAAGGAAACGGCACGAGTGTTAGTGCCTGGTGGAAGCCTAATAATGGTCGGCCCTGGAGAGGAGCATCTCTCTGGACTAACAGACCATATCTACAGCAATAAAGTGCCCCACCAGGGTAATAATCTAGATGATAACCTCGGTGATTTTATCCTACAGGAAACCTTGGAAGTAAGGGACAGTATTACTATTACCGGCCCTGACATTCTCGACCTACTAAAGATGACTCCCTATTACTGGCATGCTCGAGCAGAACAGCAAGAGGGGATTTCAAAATTACAAATATTAGAAACTGACATTCACTTTATGATTAAAATCTATAAAATAAAATTTAAGCGATAGATTCGGTTATATTATTGACCGGCAACATCAGCCTAAATGTTGTCCCCTGGCCCTCCCTCGACATAACAGTGGTCCGCCCATCATGGGCTTCAACCACAACTCTCACCAGATGCAATCCAAGTCCCGCACCTTTTCCTGAGGACTTAGTGGTAAAGAAAGGGTCAAATATTTTAGCCAAATCTTGTTCAGAAACACCCGATCCGGTATCGGCAATATCCACCCAAATCATGGAGCTATGCATACCAGTTCGTATTGTGACAATTCCCTTAGAATCAATAGCTTGCGCGGCATTTATAAGGATATTAAGGAACATCTGCACCATACCACTGCGATCACAAACGACCTTGGGAAGCTGGCCATATTCCTTAACAATTTCAACCTTGTAACGAAGTTCACCGGACGCTAAAAAAAGCGCTTTATCTAATAATTGATTAATATCTTCTTCGATGAGTTCGGTATTTTCGTCCGTTGAAAAATCAGCTAACTCCACCAACATTCGTTCAATACGTTCGATTCCAGCAACAGATTCAACCAGAATTTTACTGCCATCCTGAAGGACAAAGTCGATGTCTATTTTCTTTTTACATTTTTCTATTTCACGAATTCTTGCACAGGATATAAATGATTTGTTGTTGTCAATATAAGAATTTTGTTTTCCTATAATCTCAGCGAGATCACTCACATAGCCACGCATTGATGACAGATTATTAGAGACAAAACTTACAGGTTCAGTGAGTTCATCGGCGAGACCAGCCACCAGTTTTCCAATCGTAGCCATACGATCCGAATGCACTAGGCGCACACGGATCTGTTCTAGTTCAAGGGAATTTTTACGCAGTTTTTCATTCTGTTCTGTGACAATTTCGATACGCTGATTTAACTTGTCAGTAACCTCTTGAAGCTCAATACTCAGTTCTTCAACCTGACGTTGAGCTACCTCTCTAGCGGCCCGCTCATGCTCTATACCCTTCAACGGCTTACAATCTCCTTTTGACTACTTCTCACGATGAGAAAAAAAACATCCTGTTAGTTACAGCATCTCGAGTAACGGTTATGGAAACCCGTAATGGAAACCATAGTTACGACAACAGCAATACCTGGATCCATACAACCGTCTATAAAATATAGACGATCAATCGCTAGCCAACTGATTAAATAGTATTTTTTTACTCGCCCTTAAATTCAAATAACAGCTTTACCTCAATATCGAGCACAGCCGCAATCTTCTCAAGATTGCCAAATCTTGGTCCAAAGATGCCCCGTTCGATATTGCTAATAGACTCAATAGTAAGGTCACTTTGCGCTGCCAATGATTCCTGAGTAATACCTTTCTGGGTTCTAAGCAATTTTAGCCGGGCGCCAAATTGCTGCTTTAAATTAGCCATACAACATCCCTCAAAGAGAAAAAATGGCATGCCATGTGAGTTTGGTTTTTAATCTAGCGAAGTTAAAGTTGTTAGAAAACCAAGTATAACTTCGTTTTTAGCCAGTTCGAGAGCTAGGCTAGCCTTTCGACTAGGCTGCTCAGTGGATAGCAGCTCGGAGTGCAGGGCGCCTAACAAGACAGCTAGGTGCCGACTGGGCCATAGGCATAAACACCACCTTTGTCCAGGGCGCGCCTATAGGCGGGTCTAGCATGACAGCGGGCTTTAAATACTGCCAGATTAGGCAGAGCTGTCGAGGTATGGAGCATTGGGGCAATTTCCGCCACAAAGGACAGCTGGATATCAGCCCCCGAGAGTTTATTGCCGACAAACCAGTCGACCCCCTCCAACGCCTGATCTAGGTAGCTCAGATGCCTGTCCATTTCATCGCTGATCCGCGGCTGTAATTCTACCCCACCATCAGAGAGTCTTGAGGTATAGAGTTTGAGCATTAGGGGCAATGCCGCACTGCCCTCTGCGTAATGTAACCATTGCAAGTACTCTTCATGTTCCTGCGTACCAGCCTCGGGCAGCAAACTGCAAGATTTATCATAATGACGCAGGATGTAATCAATAATCGCACCAGACTCTATGATGGTATAACCAGCATCGGTAATTACCGGCGACTTACCCAACCGATGAACAGCCTCTAGCTCTGGAGGTGCTAAATTAGTCTGTGCGTCTCGCTGATACGCTTTAATCTGATAGTCAGCCCCAAGTTCCTCAAGAAGCCAAAGAATTCGCTGGGAGCGAGAGTTGTTTAAATGGTGAACGGTCAACATAGGGATAATTTCCTGGCATTATTATTATTTTAAATCTGTCCCTGACTACCAGCTCAGCGCTGACAGCCAATATTCTGGTAATTGATCTTCGGGCTATCAATCTTTTGTCTATTAACCCTCGGGTAATAAATAGTCCTTTATCAGCCCAAATATCTCCGGCTGGGTCATCATTGAAGGCACGATGCCAACACCAACATTATTACTCAGTAGCGGTACTGTGACGCCTGTATGCTCCCCGGCGACAAAGTCATTGGTCGCATAGTTAATCGCCATGACGGGGCCCTCAGGGGTAATGATACGAGCCACATGACCAGGACTATAAATGGGGTAAGGACTGGCAGCGAACAGGGATTCTTCCGGAATTATCTGAGCTGCCTGACCATGATCCGCTGTGACAAGGATCAAGGTATCTGGGTGAGAACGAGTAAAAACCAGAGCACTGTCCAGAGCATCGTTAAGCTGCTGTAACTCACCAATACTGCCGCAGGCTTTGCGGCGATGAGCCTGTTTATCGATAGAGGCAGACTCAATCATGAGAAAAAAATCACTGTCTTCGGCGCTTAATACTGCGAGGGCCTTGTCGGTCATCTCTACCAAGGTGGGCAATCCGGTAAAGTCAGGGTTGTCTTCACAGTGCATAGGTTCAGGGTATGTGACTTCGCCCATCGACCAATGAATCGAATTTGTCCAGCTCAGTTCAGAGTGCTCGGCTTTGCGGTCATCTTCGCCGCGCCAGATCACTGGCATAGTGCTTTCTGAAAAGAGGCCCAGCAACTTACCCTGCTCAATGTTATTGAGCTGCTCTGGGTTTAGTACCACCTGATAGCCCGCCTGTTTAGCCATCGCGAGTACTTCGTCTCCAGCATCTTCAGCAGGAACCGTAAAGTGCTTTAAACCCCCACCCAAAAACACATCGACACCAGAGCCAACTAGCTGCTCCGAAATTGAACCCTTGCCGTCGTTACTTTTTAGATCCGCCGAGCAGTCTACAAAGACGTCAGAATAGACTTCTACATCAACCATCAGGCTGGGATTTTCACAGTCGCGATTGTTCGTGTGGGCATAAAATGCTGCTGGGGTAGCATCAGTGACATTCGCCGTTGTAACAAGTCCTGTTTTAATGCCGCGCTCCTGCGCCAAGTCTATAATATTGATAACATCAAGATCAGTGCCTGCTGTCGTCCCTATTCGCCCTCGGCTAGTTACTACTCCAGTGGCAATTGCTGTGGCGCTATTGGCGGAATCAGCAACATAGACAGCCTGCTTAGGATTCTGATCTGAGACGCTGAGCACCTGAACACTACTTCTCACCGGGAGGTGATCAAGGCTAAGTTTGCCCCTAGGGCCAACGAGATAATTGCGTGCAATGGTGATCTGCGCATCATCCATGCCATCACCAATAATCAGAATCACATTACCAGCAAAGGCTGGTATCGACTGAGTGATTACCAGGAAAAAGAAGGTCCCAAGGATTACTTTGGCGCTAAGCAGTATCTGTTTCATATTCTTTGGGTTATCCAATTAAATTTAAACTTTACTGATTATTGCACAGATGAACGATTAAATGGTGCGTAGATCACTTCCTATTCCCCTCAAAAATAGCGCGTTAGACACTACGCTTATATTATTTCTCGGGAGACTGTTTTTACCTCGCGGGGCTATGCTAATCTATGGTCACACCCCAGACTCCATTAGCCTCCAGCCTATGACGCCCGCACAGCAACAATTTCTACAGCGCAATCAACTTCCCGAGCGCTATCTTGAAACAGCCCAACGTTGGTATAGTCCTCTTTTGGAGGACTTTGCTAAGCAACAGACTACCGGTCATTCGGGAACCCGAATTATTGGCATTAACGGGTCTCAGGGCTCAGGTAAGTCTACTCTGGCAGACTATCTCTGCACCTGTATCGCCGAACAACATGATATCCGCACTGTCGCGCTGTCTCTGGATGACTTCTATCTCCGCAAGGCCGAGCGCCTGCAACTGGCTAAAGATGTCCACCCATTACTAGCAACCCGAGGTGTGCCTGGGACCCATGATGTGGATCTGGCTATTGCCACGATTAATGGCCTGGTGGAGGCAGAATCCGACACATTAATTACTCGGTTCGATAAGAGCACGGATGATCGCTTGGCCCCTGAACAATGTGAAATCGTTCGAGGCCCGGTTGGCTTAATTATTTTGGAGGGCTGGTGTATGGGTGCAACCGCCCAGGAGCAATCAGCCCTGGTGACTCCCATTAATGAACTTGAAGCCTTAGAAGACGCCGATGCTGTTTGGCGCACTTACGTCAATACGGCATTGGCTGATGACTATCAAAGGCTATTTGGACTGGCGGATACATTGTTGATGTTGTGCGCCCCGTCGTTCGATACCATCTTTAAATGGCGTCTTGAACAGGAGCGAAAAATGGCCAAGCCCCTGATGAATGCTGCTGAGATACTGCGATTTATTCAGTATTATCAGCGTATTACTGAACATTGCTTGGAAGAAATGCCCAGCCGAGTGGATTATTTATATCAGCTAGACAGTAATCGTCAGATCAAGAGGCTTTAGCAGCAGCTTGACTAGAAAGCCCCAGCGGCAGCAGAATTAAAAAGCCTTCAGAGTTGCGAATTAAGTAGCCTTCGCCGCGGTCTCATTAAAATGGCTCACCACACTCAATAGCTGTCGGCAGGTAATCTGCCCAACCAATTTGCCATGATCTAGCACGGGTCGGCGACGATGCCCCTTAGCCAGCATGTCGGTAGCCACATCCACAAGGTCGGCATGAATATCGCAAAAATCAACATCTCTACTCATATATTCACTGGCCTTACCCACATAGCCATTCTCATTGTAGGTTGCACCCAGAATTGCTCGCAGACAGTCCAATTCTGAAAGCACCCCAACCAACATACCTTCGCCATCTACAACGCAGACGCCAGATACTTTGTTGTCTTGAATAAGGGAGATAGCCGTAAACACCTCATCTTCAGGTGAAATTTTCACCGGATCATGGAGCATGTAATCACTTAGATCAACTGAACGTAACATAGGGTACTCCTGTTGTTTTTTAATTACTTTTTCTATTTTCTGATAAATCATTGTTGGAATTGAGGCTAGAGCCGACCCGCAAATTCAATAAACGGTTGCGGCCAAGTGCCAAGTAATAACACCATTATTAGTAATAGCATAGCCAATACGTCCTGTGAGGATACTGAGGCATTTTGCGCGACATTTATCTCATCTTTACCCTCATCATTAACAGACATACCAGCAGACATAGTCATGGCAAAAATAATGCGCAGGTAATAATAAATTCCAATCGCACTACCTATCACCAGTGCCGTGATCAGCCACCATAGCTGAGACTGAATACCCACACTAATGATATAGAATTTTCCGATAAAGCCAGCCGTCAGTGGGATACCTGCAAAAGAAAGCATGGCGACCGTTAAGCTAAATGCTTGGATAGGCCTACGCCAGAATAGGCCGTCAAATGAGGCGATACGATTTTTTCTTTCATCTTCCCCTGCGATACTGGCAATCACAGCAAAGGCTGCCAATGTCGTCAGGATATAAGCCGCCAAATAGAACGTAATTGCCTCGCGGATTAAGCCCGCTTCGGCGCCGCTATAAGAGAGCGCGATCAACACCACAAGCAGATAACCAAAGTGGGCAATAGAAGAATAGGCCAGCAGACGCTTAATGTTTTCCTGGCGCAGGGCCAACCAGTTACCTATTAACATAGAGGCAATGGCCACCGCCGCCAGTGCTGTCATTAACGACTGGTA
>DDDD01000057.1:0-57923 GCA_002335945.1 Porticoccaceae bacterium UBA1989 | reverse complement strand
AGTAGTATTGGATTTTGATCATAGGCGATGGATGCTTTTAGCCCAATGCCTGCATAGCTCAATTCACCGGTTGCGGCATAGATCAATGCAAAACCATAAAGCAGCATCACCGAGGCGCAGGCTGACAAAACTAAATACTTAATCGCCGCTTCGAGAGGACGCTGGCCCTTTTCTGGAAAGGCGATCATGGCATAGAGCGCCACACCCATCAGTTCCATACCTAACAGTAGAGACACCATGTGGCTAGACTGTATCAATATCACTGCCCCTAAAACGCTGAGCACCAGCAGTAGATAATATTCCTCTTTGCGCTCGCCCTCTGGGGAAAAAGTATCCTTGGATAGAATCAATGTCACCAGCGCAGCTACTAAAATCAAGGTGGTAAAAAATAGACCCCAGTCATCCACCATTAGCAACACCGTCACTGGCTGAGTAAACCCTCGAGCATAACCTGCACCCCAGAGCGCCAATAATAAACCCAGGGCGGTAATCACCCAGGCCACGGACTGATCCCGTTTCACCGACGCCTGTATCATCAGTACAACAGCAGTCAGGGACAGCACCAGAATGGGCATCAGTGCCATCATTAATTGTCCGTTCATCGGGTCACCTCCAGCAAACTTTGCAGCACTGGCTGAGCAATATCCAAAACCGGCTGAGGAAAAATACCTAGGCCAATAAGTGCTAGCATCATAACGGCCATGGTCAGCATTTCACGAGGACCAAAATCTATCAGTCCCTGATCCGCTAAGGTTGGATTGGGCTCTCCCTGAAAGGCGCGCTGCATTAGAATTAACGAATAGGCTGCCCCTGTAATAAGCCCCAGAGCGGCCACTGCCGTAAGCCAGGGATCAACCTGAAAGAGACCCAACAGCACCAGGAATTCGGCAACAAAGTTTCCCAGACCGGGCAGTCCCAATGAGGCCACCACGAAGAACATAGCGACCGCACCCATGCGCGGCATCTGTTGCCACAGGCCACCCATCTCGCGCATATCTCTGGTATGCAGCCGCTCCTGTAAAGAACCAGCAATCATAAACAGTGCCGCGGTACTAAAACCATGAGCCACCATTTGCATCACTGCACCCTGCAGCGCCAGCTCATTCCAGGCATAAACCCCCAACAGTACAAAGCCCATATGGCTGACACTGCTATAGGCAATAAGGCGTTTAAAGTCAGTTTGCGCAAAGGCCAGCACGGCGCCATAAACCACGCCAACCGCACCAAGCACCATCGCCACATAAGAGAAATCCATCGCCGCCTGAGGAAACAGCGGCACGGCAAAACGAATCAGACCATAGGCACCGGTCTTCAACAGAATACCCGCCAGAATTACACTGCCCGCAGTCGGCGCCTGAGTGTGAGCATCGGGCAACCAAGTATGAAAGGGAAACACGGGTAACTTCACCACAAAGGCAATAAAGAACCCCAGCATTAGCCAGTGAGCGGCCGCCTCGGCCATAGGAGTATTGAGTAGATCGAAATAACTAAAGCTCCACTGCCCCGTGGCACTCTGATTAACCGCAACCAGTGCCAGTATAGAGACCAACATAAGCAGGCCGCTGGCCTGCGTAAAGATAAAGAACTTCATGGCCGCATAGCCACGATTTTCATGACCCCAGATAGCGATCATAAAATACATGGGAATTAACATGACTTCCCAAAACAGGAAAAACAAAAACAGATCCAGGGCCATAAAAACCCCCAGCACACCAGCCAGCGTCCACAGCAGGTTGGCTTCAAAGAATCCACGCCGCACAATAACATCAGTCCAAGAAGCGCTCACCGCCACCGCACCCAGGACAAGCGTTAACAGCACCATGAGCATGCTAATACCATCGAGTGCGAACTCTATACTAATACCAAAAGCCGGAATCCAATCCGCCTTAAAGTGCATCAACCAGGTACTGGGATCATTGGGTAAGGGCGCCTGCAGCTGAGTCAGATCGGGCATACCCGATAGAAAGTTCAAAAAATAAATCAGGTCAAACAGCACCACCGCCAGTGCCACTCTGCGCGGCATATTTTCATTGACCCGCTCAGACAGCAAAGCCAGTACACCACCCACCAGCAGTATCAATATCAGGTTAACCATAACCATCAGAGCACCTCCGGGGAGATCTGTAGCGCGAGCGTGAGCAGTACCACTAAGCCAAATACCATGCTGACAATGTACCAACGCATTCGGCCAGTCTGAGCCCGGCTGAGCCAGTGATTAAAGGTTTGATTAATGGCCACTATCAATCCATAAACGGCATCCACCGGTTCCGACTTAAGCATTCCAGATATCGCATAATAGGGCCGAACAAAAAGTCTGTCATAGAGCCAATCGATACCCCAGCCACTCAGCCAAAACTGACGCAATGTCTGACCCACTTTTGAGTTAACTACGCCATCCACCTTAAGTTGACCCGTATGAAAAATAAGATAGGCCAGCAACACACCAACTAAGGGTACAGCGATAGAGACATATTCAACCCAGTGCGCAGGGTGATCTCCACTGCCCGCAAGGAAAACATCCTGCACCGGAATAATAAAGTAACCACCAATCAGCGAAAGTCCGCAGAGGACCGTCAGAGGTACCGCCATGCGCCAGCCAGTATCTTTATCTGGCTCTGTCTTAGCGGCCCCAAAGAACACCACAAAGACCAACCGAAAACTATAGATCGCCGTCAGTAGCGCACCCAGCAAACCTGCCAACCAAAGCCAGGGACCCATACCCGGCATCTGATAAGCCTGCAGTAAAATTTGGTCCTTACTAAAGAAACCACTAGTCATAGGCAGTGCCGCCAGCGCCGCCGAGCCAATCATAAAGCTCCAAAAGGTCACCGGCATTCTGGTGCGCAACCCACCCATTTTAAAAATATTATGCTCATGGTGCAGACAGTGAATAATGGCGCCAGACCCCAAAAATAGAAGTGCTTTAAAAAAGGCATGGGTCATAAGATGGAAGATACCCGCAGTCCAGGCACCCACACCCAGGGCCAGAAACATATAACCGATCTGACTAATCGTAGAGTAGGCAAGAATCCGTTTAATATCCGACTGCATCAATGCCGTAAAAGCCGCCATCAATGTAGTCGCTATACCAATAATCGCCACCGCCATCATCGCCTCGGGGGCCAGTAAAAACAGTCCATGGGTACGAGCAATTAAATAAACGCCCGCAGTCACCATAGTGGCCGCATGAATCAAGGCACTGACCGGCGTCGGGCCAGCCATCGCATCGGGCAACCAGGTATGCAGTGGTAACTGAGCTGACTTGCCCACAGCACCCGCAAGCAATAACAGACAGGCAATCAGAGCAACGTTGTCACCAACCTGCCAGGTCTCGTTAGCAATCCCGACCATGGCCTGGATATCCAAGGTACCCAACTCGGTAAACAATAAAAATAGACCCAGGGCCATGGCCGTGTCACCAATACGCGTCACGATAAAGGCCTTGCGTGCCGCCTGACCATTGGCGCTATTTTGGTACCAGAAACCAACCAACAAATAGCTACAGACCCCTACGCCTTCCCAACCCAAATAAAGCAGCAGTAAATTGTCCGCCATCACCAGCACTAACATGGCCGCCACAAACATATTTAAATAGGCAAAGTAACGGGCATAACTCTCATCCCGTTCCATAAATTCTGTGGAAAAAAGATGAATTAAAAAACCTACCCCAGTAATCACCGACATCATCACCAGTGTCAGGCCATCAAAATAAAAGGCGACCCCAGGTGCAAAACTCCCCACCTGCATCCAGGTCCATAGGGTTACCTGGAATGGCTCTGGGTTAGCCATAAAATTAAGGCCAGTGGTCAATGTTAATAGAGCAGCAAGGCCAACCGAGCCTACCCCAGTAATACCAATCATCAGACGCGGCAATCGACTGCCAGCGAGCATTAGGATCACTGAACTAAGTAGCGGGATAAGTGGAATCAGCCAAATAAGCTCGCGCATTATTAACCCCTCATCCTGTTAGCATGGTCCATATCTAATGTTTTAAATCGCTTCTGCACCTGCAGCACTAGACCCAACCCCACCGCCACTTCGGCAGCTGCAACTGTAAGAATCAACATAAATACAATTTGCCCATCCGGCTGCCCCCAGTGAGCGCCCGCAGCAACAAATGCCAGAGCCGCAGAATTAAGCATCACTTCAAGAGACATCAGGATAAAAATAATATTGCGCCGAATCATCAAACCCATCATGCCGATAGCAAACAGAAGAGATGACACTAGGAGAATATGATTAAGTGGAATGTTCAGGCCATCCATTATTTTTCACTCCCATCATCAAAACCATCCCGCTCTAAATAGCGACGCCCAAGATGAAACGAACCCACAAGACCCGCCAACAAAAGCATAGAAGCAATCTCAACCGCCAAGACATAGGGCCCAAACAGTGCCAGGCCCACCTCTTTTGCGCTGACCGCCGTGGTAGACACAGGCCCCTCAACCGTAGAAATCACATAGAGTAATTCAGCAAATAGCACCGCCGCCAAAAGCGCAGGTCCCGCCCAAATTTTAGGTAACAACCATTGACGTTCCTGCTGGTCACCCTTCTCACCCAGATTGAGCATCATGATGACAAACACAAACAGCACCATAATGGCCCCTGCATAGATAACAATTTCCAGAGCCGCCGCAAATGGCGCGCCGATCAAAAAGAAAATCACCGCCACCGCCAACAGGGAAACAATTAGATAGATCAACGCATGAATCGCATTGGTACGAGTCATGGCCAATACCGTGGCAACCAAGGCTACCGTCGCCGCAACATAAAAAAGCGTAATCTCAAGCATAAGACCTCCCAATTTCCATCGGCATCATAGGCATGGGCTCTGCTACTTGTTCTGTGACCGTCGCCAGCAGGGATGCTGGCGTAGAGCCTACAGGGACGTATTTACGGCGTGTCACAGAGCAGGGAGTAGAACCCATGCCGGCAATCATCGCTCCCAGCGGAAATCCAACTAGCATTAAAATAATCATGGCAACAGACTCTTAGTATCAACAGGTCTAGCCTCATTTTGAGCCTCGCCTTTATCCTTAGTGGCCGTTTGCATTCCGGACACCCGATAAAAATTGTAGTCCGGATACTTACCCACCCCATTAATTAATAAATGTTCTTTTTCGTACACCATATTCTGGCGATCGTACTCACACATTTCAAAATCTGGTGTCAGCTGAATCGCATAGGTGGGACAGGCCTCCTCACACATACCGCACATAATGCATCGGGAGAAATTAATGCGGAAAAACTCTGGATACCAGGTACCGTCTTCCCGCGTATCTTTCTGCAGGGCAATACAGTCCACCGGACAGACCGCCGCACAGAGATTACAGGCCACACAGCGCTCCTCTCCATCCGGATCTCTAGTGAGCACAATACGCCCGCGATAACGGGGAGAAAGATAGGGCATCTCCTCGGGATACTGCACCGTCTCCGCCTTGGTGAAGGTATGTTTCAGCACCTCCCAAATCGTTCGCAGTTCACTCAACATTAGGCAGCTCCCTCCATCCACAATAAGACCGCACCTGTGATCACCAGATTAATTAACGTAATCGGCAACATCACCTTCCACCCCAACGACATAAGCTGGTCGTAGCGAGGTCGAGGAATGGCAGCGCGTAAAAGTACAAAGAAACAGATAACAATAAATACTTTAAAACCGAACCAGAACAGTGGCGGTAACCAGTGGCCGATTAGCGCTGGGCCATGCCAGCCACCAAAAAATAATGTCACGATCATGCAGGAAATCAACATCAATCCAAGATATTCCCCGAGCATAAACATCGCGAATTTCATGCCGCCATATTCAGTGTGGAAACCCGCGGTGAGTTCATGCTCCGCTTCGGGCAAATCGAAAGGCAAGCGATGGCTCTCTGCTATACCGGCGATAACAAAAACAATAAGGCCCAGAATCTGTGAGAAACAAAACCAAACATCAGTCTGAGCTTCAACAATGTCCACCAGGCTAAAACTGCCACTCATCATCACCACGCCCATCAGTGACAGGCCCATAAACACTTCGTAGCTCACCATCTGAGCCGCCGAGCGCAAACCACCCAGCAGCGCATATTTATTATTTGAAGCCAGACCACCGAGTAGCACGCTGTAAACGGCCAGTGAGGTCATTCCAAGAAAGAACAGCAGGCCGATATTGACGTCGATAATCATCATGCCTGGCGCGAAAGGCACCACTGCAAAGCCCATCATCATGGCGACTACAATGGCAGTAGGGGCAAAGATAAATACCACTTTATCGGAAAAGGGAGGAACCCAATCATCCTTAAATAGCAGCTTAATCATGTCCGCCAGAACCTGACCTATACCCAGCGGGCCGAGTCGATTGGGACCATGACGGTCTTGCCATACACCCAGCAAGCGGCGCTCAAACCAGGTGAGTATCGCGGCACCCGCAACACCGCCAATCAAAATTGTCAGGGCCAACAACACCGGCATCAACTCAGACATGGGCAGATCCTCCCTGGGTGCCAGTACGTTTATCCGTGGCTATCATCTGTGATGTTGGCCTCACCCATTGTTGGTCTTTAACCAGAGATACCAGACTGCCTGCTGTTAGCCCTAGGGTCTCAGAGTATCCAGCACTGAAGCCCACACAGTTTTTGGCCACTCTTGACAGTATTTTTACCCGAAGAGAAATGTCAGTTTTACCCTGAGTCACAACTAGCCCATCTCCCTCAGTAACACCCAGTTTTTCGGCAACTTTCTCACCAATAGCAATAAAGGCCCGTCCCGCTAACTCGGCAATTTCGTCAGTGTTAGCAGACATTTCTTCACTACCATGCACCTGATGCACAGGCACCAGATGCCACTGATGGGGTTTTAATTTTTGTTCCGCGGGTTCTGATGATTGAAGAGCCCCTGCACCCGTTGATTGAATTATGCGTACGCCAGCAGTACCTCCCTTCAATGGCCCATCCACCTCGGCCTGAAACTTTTGTAATGATTGATTGGAATTCCATCCAGGCGACCAAACAAAGGGAATTAAAGAAGCGGCTTCATCGCGATTTAGCCCTTCCATGCTAAAGGATAAGGGACTTTCTGTGTCCTCAGGCTGCTGAGGCTCATGGACTGAAACTCCCGCATTCATGGCTGTGCGACCACTGTATCTATGAGTCTGACGAGGGATTTTTTGGCCCTGACTCCGATAATCACGCATGGGCGCTACATCAACCAAGGTTGCAAACAAAGGCTGGCTAGCGGCGCAGGCCGCTACCACCTGATCAAAGTGTTCTAGCTCAGACAGAGTTTTATGCTCACAGGCATCAGCGAGTTGCAGCATCCACTGCCAGCTGGGTAGCCGCTCGGCGGCCGGTTGATAGACGGGGAAGTAGCGCTGGGCCCTCCCCTCACTGCTTACTAGGGTACCCTGTGACTCTGCATAGGAAGCTGCGGGTAAAACTAGATCAGAATTATTTAGCGTTGAGTTTTCTAAAATATCCATGCTGACAATCTTTGGCCCGCCCCTTACCAGCAATTCAATATCAGTATTACTAGCGCGACGTTCGAGATCGTTTTCTAAAACAATGAGGGTATCTAACTTGCCGGATTTTTTAGCTAACTTGCTGAGGGTCAAGGGTTTCGTTTTAAGTGGAGAATCCACCAGCAGCGCCAGGCCCAAACTATTAGACTCTGCCACACAGAGGCTCAACATTGCTTGCTTGCCCTGTGATTCCAATGCCTCAGCAACGGCGACAGCGCCGTTTACTATTCCGGAATGCAACATACTGGAACCACTAACGATCAAGGGCTTTTTGGCGCCGAGTAAAATCTCAGCGGCTTCGTTCACAGCGACATCTCCACTCTTGCCACCCGCCAAGACCTCTGCCACGGCATAACCGAAGGACGCAATATCATCGGCAGCCAGTGACACACAGCGACTGGCCACATCGTCTAATCTGGTATCCATTGCTGAAATAATCATCATCGGTGACCGCTGATCCTGAGCAAGATTGCGAATAGCAGCGTCCTGCCAGGGCGGCAGCCCCATCTGCTCACCCAATTCTAAGGCTTTATTGCGCACAGATTGCCGCAGCCCCAGCGCAACGCGGGGAGCCGTATTGGTGACATCTTCACCAAGAATTAAAATGGCATCAGCGGCTTCCATCTGTTTGATAGACGGATTACTTGCCGTGGTATTTTTAAGGCTGCGCACAATGGTGCCCATAATCTCAGCTTCGCTGTCAGAGAACCCAGCCACAAAATTGTCCCGGCCCACCAGCTCTCGCAAGAGATAATTGGCTTCAAGAGACGCCCTTGGGGAACCTATGCCGGCCACCTTTTTATTTTTTATCCAGCTCGCCGCTGTATCTATAGCCTGCTGCTGATGCACCGCCATAAAACGGCCGTCAGTTTTTTTAATACCTGCATAATCCAACCGCGCATCACTGTTGATATAGCCGCTGCCAAACCGACCGCGATCACAGAGAAAATAACCGTTCACCTCATGGTTATAACGGTTGTGCACACGCTTTAGTTTTCCGTAGCGTTCGCCGGGGGCAATATTGCAGCCCACCGCACAGCCACTGCAGATAGAGGGCGCAGACTGTAAATCCCATTTACGGCTGTAATGTTTTAGAAAGGGTTTATCGGTGAATACGCCTGTGGGGCAGACTTCAACGAGATTACCCGAGAACTCACTCTGCAGAACCCCATCTTCGTGACGACCAAAATACACATGATCATGAGAAGCCTGGGCACCTAAATCTTTGCCGCCCGCATAGTCGCGATAATAACGCTCGCAGCGATAACAGGTAATACAGCGATTCATCTCATGGTGAATCAAGGGACCCAGATACTGGTTACGATGGGTGTTTTTCTTGCCGGTATAGCGACGATCTCTATGGCCTACCATCACCGTCATATCCTGGAGATGGCACTCACCGCCCTCACCACATACCGGGCAGTCATGGGGATGGTTAAGCATGAGTGACTCCACCACGGCACTGCGAAATTCGGTGGCATTTTCAGCATTCAATGAAAATCTAGCTCCCTCGGTGACCGGGGTCATACAGCCCATCACTATGCGGCCTCTGGTGTCCTCTTCATTTTGATATTGCACCAGTGCGCACTGACGACAGGAACCAATTGAACCCATCGCCGGATGCCAGCAAAAATACGGCAGATCCATGCCTGCATTCAGGCAGGCCTCTAGAATGTTCTCACCCTGAGCTACTTCAAGGGCCTGACCATCGATATATATCGTCGGCATCGTCTAAGCTCCCTGTCTAGTATGGCTATGGTACGGACAGCTGCCGCCAGAAATATGGCGGTCGAAGTCATCGCGGAAGTATTTTAAGGCGCTCTGCAGAGGCTCCATGGCACCTGGTGCCAATGCACAGTGAGTGTTACCCATGGCGCCGATATAACTCACTTGATAGGCCAGAGTATCGAGATCTTCAGCACGGCCACGGCCAGACTCTATATCTTCAAGTACCTGTCGGGTCCAGGGCAGTCCATCACGGCAGGGAGTACAGAATCCACAGGATTCGTGGGCAAAGAAACGAATAAGGTTAAGTACCATGCCTACAGGGCAGGTCTGGTCGTCGAGAATAATCATGGTGCCGGTGCCCATGCGGCTGCCGGCTTTACCTATCACGTTGTAGTCCATAGCCAGATCAAGATGGTCCGGCGTTAAGAAATCCGTAGAACCGCCGCCAGGCAAAAATCCTTTAAGTTGCAGACCATCTTGCATACCGCCGGCACGGTCTTCGAGAATATGTCGGATTGGGGTGCCCATAGGGAGTTCCCAACAGCCCGGATTTTTGACTCTGCCGCTAACACCAAACATCTTGGTACCACTGTCTTCCCCTACCCCCAGTGTCTTAAACCAGTCCGCACCACGATCTATAATGTGGGAAATATTACACAGAGTTTCCACATTGTTAACAATGGTTGGACGACCCCATAAACCACTGACTTGGGGAAATGGTGGCTTGGCTCTGGGGTTGGCGCGCTTGCCTTCTAAGGCATTAATTAGGGCGGTCTCTTCACCGCAGATATAGCGACCCGCACTGGGATGTATATACATATTAAGGCTAAAGCCAGAACCGAGAATATTGTCACCTAGGTAGCCCGCGGCGTAGCATTCGGTCAGAGCATCTCGCAGGCGCTGAATGGCCACCACATATTCCCCACGAATAAAGATATAGGAGATATCGGCCCCAATGGTATAGGCACTGAGAATCATGCCTTCAATAAGTTGATGAGGATCGTATTCCATCAGCAGGCGATCTTTAAAGGCGCCGGGTTCCATCTCATCCGCGTTGCAGACAAGGTACTTATGTCCCGGGGTGCACTTATCCCCCATGGGGACAAAACTCCACTTCATACCTGTTGGGAAACCTGCCCCGCCACGACCGCGAAGATTAGCGGCGCTAATAACATCGAGGCAATCTTTTGGGGATGACTCCGCGAGGGCTTTGCGTAAGCCCTGATAACCCCCATTGGCTTCATAGGCTTTGAGATCGGTTGGCTGGAGGTCAGGGCCAATATTACGAGTCAGTACTTTTTCCATTATGAACTGCCTCCCGCTTTTTTGTTTTTATCAGGAAACAGGGCGTCAATTTTGGCTTCATCTAAATGGGTGTGTAGATCATCCCCTACCATCATCACAGGCGCCCTATCACAGGCACCCAAACAGGGAACCGGAATTAATGTGTACGCATCATCTTCTGTGGTTTCGCCATAATCCACACCTAGGACGTCGGTAATTTTTTGTTTAATGCCATCACAGCCACAGATCCAACAGCTCACGCTATCACAAAATAAAATAACTTTTTTACCCACAGGGCGACGATAAATTAAATTATAAAACGTCGCAATTCCCTCTAACTCTTCTGCCGACATATCAAGATATTTTGCAATGGCCTGCAGGCTTTGATCTGATATCCAGCCACGCTTGGCCTGCACTATTTTCAGGGCGTCGATGGCCGCGCCAGACTTATAGGGCACATGAGCAAGCTCCGCATCTATCTCACTAAGCTCTTCAGGGCTGAGTGCTGAACCTACATCGGTTTGTATCATCTGTGCATCATTCATCGGTCGACATCCGCCATCACAAAATCAATGCTGGCAATAATGGCAATCAGATCCGGGATCATAAGACCTTTACTAATCAGTGGAATCTGCTGCAGGTGTGGAAAAGAAGGTGTACGAATTCTAGTGCGATAAGAATTAGTACCGCCATCGCTAATCAGGTGATAGCTATTAATTCCCTTGGTCGCTTCGATCATTACCGATGCCTCGCCCTCAGGTATCACCGGTCCCCAGCTCACATTTAGAAAATGGTGAATTAGGGTTTCGATATCTTCCATGGTGCGCTCTTTGGGAGGCGGTGTGGTCTGAGGATGGTCACTCTTATAGGGGCCGCCCGGCATATTATCCAGACATTGACGAATAATTTTTAGACTCTGGCGCATCTCTTCAATACGCAGTTCTGCGCGGTCGTAGCAGTCGCCGTTATTGGAGGTTGGTACCTCAAAGTCAAACTGATCATAACCACCGTAAGGGCGCTTTTTACGTACATCCCAGTCAATACCTGTGGCTCTCAAGCCGGGGCCGGTAATACCCCAGTCTAGGGCCTCTTGCTGGGTATACACCCCTATGCCCACCGTGCGGGCCTTGAGCATTTTATTTTGCATGGCCATCTTGTCGTAGTGATCAAGGCGCGCGGGCAGAAAATCAATAAACTCACGAATCATGCGATCCCAGCCATTGGGTAAGTCCGCCGCTACACCACCTATGCGAAACCAAGCCGGATGCATCCGGCCACCGGTGATGGCTTCGATAATGCCAAATAATTTTTCCCGGTCGGCAAACATATAAAACACCGGAGACATCTGCCCCACGTCCTGAACAAAGGTCCCGTAAAACACCAGGTGACTTGAAATACGAAACAGCTCAGAGAGCATAATACGAATAATTTTTGCCCGCTCTGGCACCTCAATACCTGCCAACATTTCTACCGACTGAATATAGGCCAGGTTATTCATAACCCCACCCAGGTAATCAATGCGGTCGGTATAAGGAATAAACGTGTGCCAGGTCTGCCGCTCCCCCATCTTCTCAGCGCCGCGGTGGTGGTAACCAATATCCGGGACCGAATCGACAATCACCTCGCCATCTAACTGCAGGGCAACACGAAAAACACCGTGGACGCTGGGATGGTTTGGCCCCAGATTCAAAAACATATATTCACTGTCGTCGCTGGCTTTTTTCATACCCCATTGTTCAGGCCGAAATCGCAATGCTTCCTGTTCCTTAGCCACACGCTCTGGGCCCATTTCAAACTCACCCATTTCGGTAGCTCGGGCCGGATGGTCTTTACGTAAGGCATGCCCCTCCCAGGTGGGGGGCAACAAAATGCGATAGAGGTTGGGGTGTCCGGAAACGATCACACCAAACATGTCCCACACTTCCCGCTCGTACCAGTTGGCATTGGGCCAAAGTGAAATAATCGTTGGGATATTGAGGCTAGATTCAGACAGGGCGACTTTAATACGGATATCTTCGTTGCGATCTAGAGATAGTAGCTGGTAGACAACGGTGAAATCTGAGGCGGGCTGGCCAGAACGATTGGCGCGGGTACGCTCATCGATAGCAAACAAATCATAGAGCATGGAAAATTTGGGCTTGAGGTATTGCAGAACATCGATCAAACGATCGCGAGGCACCCACAATGTGAGTGTTGCGTCCGCGCTAGGTTGAGCAATAAATAGGGCCTGACCAAACTTACGGTACAGGTCCTCTTCAACCGGGCTATGAATCTTGGATTCAGCCTTCTGCATTAAAACCCCTTAATTTTTATTCGATCTACACGTCTTTTGGTTCCCGCAATTCAGTGGCTTTTATTCGCTCTGCGGTCAACTCATCCCGTTTGCTGATTTTTTTCGGTTTGATTACCGTCTGATCACCAGCTGCCCAGGTAATAGGTCGTCGTTCTTTACCAATAGACTCCTGTAACATTATCAGGCCCTGCATCAATGCCTCAGGGCGTGGTGGGCAGCCTGGAACATAGACGTCCACCGGAATAAATTTGTCCACTCCCTGCACTACGGAGTAAATGTCGTACATACCACCAGAGTTGGCACAGGATCCCATTGAGATAATCCAGCGCGGTTCCAATAACTGTTCATAGAGACGCTGTATCACTGGGGCCATTTTGAGAAAACAGGTGCCGGAAATAACCATCAAATCCGCCTGCCTTGGAGTCGCACGAATGACCTCGGAACCAAAGCGCGCTATGTCATGACGACTGGTAAACGAGGTCGCCATCTCTACATAGCAGCAGGACAGTCCAAAGTTGAATGGCCAGAGTGAATGGGCGCGGCCCCAGGCAACGAGGTCCTCGAGCTTGGCGAAAGCGACATTACGCTTGACCTGCTCTTCGATAAATTCATCACTGTGATTGAGTAGATTGCCATCTTCAGGGCGCGTTAAACTCCACTTCATTGTTTGTCCTCGGCCGCTTTAGGTTGTTGTTTTTGTGCTGCTCTCTGGTCAATTATTTTTTGAGTTCTCTTGGCGGCCGGTAGACCGACACGGGTTTTATTGCCCCATTCCAGTGCCCCGGAGCGCCATTCATAGATCAATGCCAATGCCAGTATTGCGATAAACACCAACATGGAAAAATAGCCCTGCCAGCCTAACTCAAAGAAAGCAATTGCCCAGGCAAAGATAAAGACGGTTTCTAAATCGAAGATAACGAAGAATATGGCGATCAGATAAAACTCAACGGAGATGCGGATTTGCGAGTCACCAACCGCCACAATGCCCGACTCAAAAGGATCATTGGTGGCCTGCTCGCGACGTCGCTGACCCAATAACCATGACAGTACCAGCATCGTAATAACAAGAAGGATAACCATGCCGAAATAGACGGCCAGTGGCCAGATTTCAGTCGCGTATTCATTCACCATTAACGCATCCTTCCAGACAGGTAACAGTGCCGGAAGGCGGTTATTAAAAAGGAAATATCGAGGATAAAGGAATTTCTTACCACCTTAGGTCGGTGGCGAGCGCGGCTTAAACGAATAATGTCCATATACATCTTTAGTGGCATAAATACCCCAAGCGTATCGGAATTCTATCGCCTGTATAAAACGCAACTGGCGTGAAAACCGTTTGTTTTTATTCAGTGCTACGTGAATAACGTTACAGGGGTTATTTTGTTTGCGCAAGAGGTAACAGCAGACAAATTTTGTTGGCGGTTACTGGTGGGTTAACTGGGCAGACCTAAAAATTTTACTTTCGCATAGTTAAAAAGGTAGGTGCCGAAGGGCTTTCCTCTGCATCAAGTAGCGCTTTAGTCTAGGCTTATTTTTAATATGGACGCGTAATTTTATCCATATGTAATAGGTATTAATTTTAGGTTTAAAAATTCGACACAGGGAAATTGACATGGAATACAGTATCGCCATTATATTGGTCGCACTACTTCAGTATCTGATATTTACTTTTAGGGTAGGTTTTTCTCGTCTAAAAAATAATGTTTTGGCCCCTAAAACAACGGGCAATGAAGAGTGGGAAATAAAATTTCGTATACAACAAAATACGCTGGAACAGTTGATTGTTTTTATTCCCAGCATGCTTACATTTAGCTATTACGTCAGTGCTAGCTGGGTACTTCTTCCCGGTGTTTTATTTTTATTGGGTCGGCAAATCTACTCGAGTCTGTACCTCAAAGACCCCAAAATCCGTGGACCCGGGGCGGTGATGAGCATCTTCAGCAATATCGCACTGGTGATTGGTAGTCTCATTGGTTTAGGGCTACATATTGTAGGCTAGGGTTTAAACTACCCGGCTTATTTGCCAGAAACCAGGGTTAAAAAAACCCGCGTCCGGTTAACCGAGCGCGGGCTTTTTTAACAACGTAGGTTTACGAAAATGGGTGACGCAAAACAATGGTTTCTACACGATCTGGACCCGTAGAAACGATATCTACTGGGGCGCCAGTCAACTCTTCAATACGCACAATATAATCTCGCGCGGCCTGAGGTAAGTCTTCCAGACGCTGAGCACCAACCGTGACATCGCTCCAACCTGGCATTGATTCATAGATTGGCGTGATATCTTCAAAATCATCGGCATGCATAGGAATGCCAGCGTCGGTGCCGTCTTTATGTTGGTAACCGATACAGATATTGACCTCGTCCAAGCCATCCAATACATCTAGCTTGGTTAGGCAGATACCTGAAATACTATTAATGCGCACTGCCTGTCGCAATGCGACGGCATCGAACCAGCCACAGCGTCGTGAACGACCAGTGGTGGTACCAAACTCATGACCTTTCTCGCCTAGGTACTGGCCGATCTCGCAATGTAGTTCAGTAGGGAATGGACCTGAACCCACTCTGGTGGTGTAGGCTTTGGTTATGCCCAGCACATAGTCTAGATACAGTGGGCCAAAACCTGTTCCTGTGGCGGTGCCACCGGCAGTGGTATTGGACGAGGTTACGTAGGGATAGGTGCCATGGTCAATATCAAGCAGCGAGCCCTGGGCGCCTTCAAACAGAATATGGTCTCCAGCTTCACGGGCATCGTGGAGAATTTTGGTCACATCGGCTTTCATGGGTAAGAGTACGGCTGCCCATTCTTTTGCCTCGGCGAGGGTCTTGTCAAAGTCGACAGGGTCGGTTTTGTAATACTGGGTAAGCGCAAAGTTATGGTATTCAAGAACCTCTTTGAGCTTTTCAGCAAAGCGTTCCATATTAGCCATGTCTCCGAGACGCAGTGCACGACGAGCCACCTTATCTTCGTAAGCAGGACCAATACCTCTGCCGGTTGTACCAATTTTGGCCTCACCGCGAGCTGCTTCTCGAGCCTGATCTAAGGCAATGTGATAGCTGAGGATTAATGGGCATGAGCCTGAAACTTTAAGGCGGTCACGCACCTTTACTCCGCGGGCTTCAAGCATATGAATTTCTTTGAGCAATGCATCTGGTGCAACCACCACACCGTTGCCAATCACGCAGGTGACATGCTCACGCAGGATACCTGAGGGTATCAGATGTAACGCCGTTTTCTGGCCATCGATTACGAGGGTGTGACCGGCATTATGGCCACCCTGAAATCGTGCCACTAACGATGCTTTGTCGGTTAATAAATCAACGATCTTACCCTTGCCTTCGTCCCCCCATTGAGAACCAAGAATAACGACATTTCTACCCATAAGATTTCTTACTCGAAAAAATTACACTAACTGACTGTTTAGATCAGGACGACGTTTAAATTAGGACAAACTCTCAATCACATAATGACCGTCTTGCTGCACCAGCCGACGATCACATTTTATTTCTTGATAATTTACAACCTGGTCAGCAAAACCCTGCACAACTCGGTTGCCCTGAGCGCGTAACAGTGCAACCTGCTGATGACATTCGGCGTCAGAGGTATAGGGCACAAATATGCCTGCTACTGCACCATAATGGGTGTTCCCCTGGGTCACTAATGACTTGAGATCAAAGGCGAATCCGGTTGCTGGGCGCGAGCGACCAAAGGCTTCGCCAACATGGTCGTAACGACCACCATTACCCAGCGCCTTACCATAGCCCTGCACATAACCGGCAAACACAATGCCCGTGTGATAATGGTATCCGGGCAGTTCACCCAGATCCAAATAGACGGTGACTTCCCCTGTTGGCAATGCCGTAACTACCTGCTCAAGCTGCATAATGGCCGCTAATACGGTTTCCGGTGCACCGGCTAAGGCTTTTTTGGCAGCCGTTAGCACTTCCGCATTGCCCGCGAGGGTCGGCAGTATGTTGAGCCAGCCCGCCAACTTACTGTCTGTAACATTGGCCGCTATCCAGGCGCTGAGTTCGTCGCTGGCCTTACGCTGCAACAGTTCAAACAGCTGATTTTCTTGGTCATTATCGAGATTGGCAACGGCTAATAGGCCACGGAAGATATCCACATGGCCGAGGTCCAGATGCACATTAGCAACACCACTACTCTTGAGGGTCTGTAAAAACAATTCGATAACTTCGATATCGGCGCTCAAAGTCGCCTCGCCGAACAGTTCGACGCCCAGAGAGATGGGAGTCCGCGATTCCAAGGGCCCACGGGGACGTGTGTGCAACACGGTACCTGCATAACAAAGACGGTTAGGTCCGTCTCTGCGGAGGCTGTGAGCGTCCATTCTGGCGGTCTGAGGAGTAATATCTGCGCGGATGCCCATCATGCGTCCACTGATTTGATCAGTGACACGAAAGGTCATTAGGTCAAGGTCGCTGCCGGAGCCACTGAGGAGTGATTCGGTAAACTCAACCATGGGTGGAATAACGAGGTCGTAGCCCCAGTTGTGATAGAGATCAAGTAGTTGGCGACGCAGGTGCTCGACAACCTGTGCCTGTTCTGGAAGCACGTCATCGACGCCATCCGGCAATAACCAGCGATCTACATTTTTCACAGGAATCCCATTTTTTAAAGTTTAGCGCCAAAAAACCAGCAGCGCCAATCCACCGAGCATACTCAGCAGACCAATTATTCTCATTGAGCGATCATCTATAGTGGCCAGAACCTCTGCCATATTACGCCACCGTTTCGGCGCCAAAAAAGGCATGATTCCCTCAAACACCAGCATCAAACCAATCGCTCTACCTACATCGTCGAGCATTAAATATCACCTCAGAACCGGCGTAAAAAAACCGAGTCGCCCCGGTTTCCGAATTCTAGCAAAATCGCCATCAATGTGGCAGAGGTTTCTGAACTGATTAAGGCCTTTAATCAGTTCAGTCACCCTAAGCGCCCTATTAGTTGCCGCTCTGTTGGTTCAAATACTTGAAAAAGTCGCTGCCTGGATCCACTAGCATAATATCGCCTTTATTGGAGAAGGCAGATTTATAGGCGTTGAGGCTACGCATAAACGAGTAGAACTCTGGGTCTTGCTGATAGGCTTCAGAGTAGATAGCCGCTGCTTTTGCATCACCTTCACCGCGCAATTTCTCAGAATCACGGTAAGCGTTAGCCACCTCAATAGTGCGTTCACGGTCCGCAGAAGCGCGAATCTTTTCAGCGCGTTCCTTACCAGTTGAACGCAACTCATTGGCTTCTTTATCTCGCTCAGCCGTCATACGACGGAATACCTGGCTGCTCACTTCCTGAGGAAGGTCAATACGCTTAACGCGAACATCGACTACTTCGATACCTAGGCTATCCAGTACCGAGTCGTTGAGTTCGGCAGTGATGTTTTTCATCAGCAGATCGCGCTCGCCAGAAACTACCTCATGCAGGGTACGGGTACCAAACTGGTTTCTAAGGCCGTTATTAACACGATTGGCCAGACGGTTGTGAGCGACAGACTCGACGCCACCCGTTGCCTTATAGTAGGTTTCTACATTGGCAATACGCCACTTAGCATAGGAATCTACAATCAGACGCTTCTTTTCAATAGTAAAGAAGCTTGCTGGCTGCGCATCTACGGTGAGGATACGTGCATCAAAGATACGCACATTGTCCACAAAGGGAATTTTGACGTGCAGGCCGGGCTGTATATCAGCTTCGACCAGCTTACCAAACTGTAGCTTTACACCACGCTCAAATTCACTAACCACATACAGTGAACTGCTGGCGCCTATCAACAAAACCAACACTACGATGGCGGTTTTCATTAGATTATTCATCGACGTCTCTCCGATTGAATTTGATTGCTGTTGCGCTGAAGCTTCTCAATCACTTCATTGGCAATACGATCAACCATCTGGGAATCACTGCCAGAGCCGCGAGTTGCGCCTGCTGCATTACCCTGCTGAACCAGCTTGTCCAGGGGTAGATAGAGCATGTTGTTGCCGCCCTTAGTGTCCACCAAAATCTTAGTACTGCTGCTCATCACCTCTTCGATCGCATCAATATATAGACGCTCACGCGTTACACCAGGTGCCTTCTTATATTCTGTTAGCAACGCAGTAAAACGTTTGGCTTCACCCTGAGATTTAGAAACCACCTGAGACAGATAGCCTTCAGCTTCTTCACGGAGACGCTGTGCTTCACCACGGGCTTCTGGAATCACGCCATTAGAGTAAGCCTGAGCTTCGTTAACCAGACGTTCGAGATCTTCCCGCGCCTTGATCACGTCATCGTAAGCTGCCTTAACCTCTGTCGGTGGGCGCGCCTCTTCGATGTTGATCTTGACCACGTTAATACCACTGCTATAAACATTCAGAAGATCCTGAAGTTTCTCCTCGGTACTCACGGCAACTTCTTCACGGCCAGTCGAAATAACACCGTCTAAACCTGTGCTACCCACAACATGGCGCAACGCACTATCTGTTGCATACTTAAGACTTAACTCTGGATCTTTAATGCTCAATACAAAATCTTTGGCATTGACGATGTTGTACTGCACAGTCAATGAGATTTCTACAATGTTTTCGTCTTGAGTCAACATCAGGCCACGGGCCGAATACTGTCGCTCTTCTGTAACACGAACAATGGTTACTGAGTCAAAAATCGGTGGGTTCCACTGCAGACCAGAACCTAGGGTGTCGCTGTATTTACCCAGACGCAGCACAACCGCCTGCTCTTTTTCGTCGACCTGATAGAAGCCCAGCAGACCCCAAATAATAGTCAGCGCTATAAATACCACGGGTACCAGGCCTTTACTGCTACCTGCACCGCCGCCAGCACCACTAGAACCGCCACCAAATCCAGCGAATTTCTCTTTGAGTTTGTTTAGCACTTCATCGATATCTGGTGGGCCGTCGTTGCCTTGATTACCACCCCAAGGATCCTTGCCACCACCCGGTTCATTCCAGGCCATAATTTTCTCCAGTTTTAATTGTTGATCTATTTTAGGTATTTCTACGATGCAGCCTTTAAACTGCACGGCTACGACTACAAATTCTCTTCTCGCGCTTCTGCTAGCTCTTCTAATGAAGGCCTGCTATTACAATGTGACCAAATCTTCTAATTTCAACCCCGAATTTTTAAGCAGACGCAAAAAATCGCTCTCTGCCAGCTTCACTTCTAAATTAATAACACCTGATTCCGCTGATTGCTCGGATAATACAGCTTTTTGACTATAGAGCGCGGCGCGAAATGCCCCCTGACTCGGCTGTAACTGCAGATGCTGGTGCACAATTTTATTGGGCAGACATTCAACCACGGCCTGGAGGAGCAATTCCAACCCCTCACCGGCCAGTGCCGACACCCAAACTGCAATGGGTATGCCCTCTTCATTTCTCTCGATATGGGGCTTCACTTCGTCGAGCAGGTCAATCTTGTTGTATATCATCAGCGTTGGCAAGTCGTGAGCATTAATCTCTTTTAATACTTCATTAACCCGCACAATATTGACCGATCGATCCCCTGCTGAGGCGTCTACAACATGCATCAATAGGTTCGACGAGGCAGCCTCTTCCAGTGTCGCTCTAAAGGCATCGACCAAACGGTGCGGTAGATGACTAATAAAGCCCACTGTATCCGCAAAGACCACTGGCCCCAGTTCCGCCAAGTCGAGTCGGCGCATGGTCGGATCTAGAGTCGCGAACAGCTGATCAGCGACATAGACATCGGCGCTGGTCAGCTTATTAAATAATGTTGATTTTCCGGCGTTGGTGTAACCCACCAACGACACGGTGGGAATCTCGGACTTGGTCCGCGCTCGCCGCCCCTGGTCGCGCTGTTTGCGCACCTTATCAAGGCGCTGCTTAATAGCCTTAATACGGTCTCTCACCATTCGTCGATCAGATTCCAGCTGAGTTTCACCGGGACCCCGATTACCAATACCACCTCGTTGACGCTCAAGGTGAGTCCAGCCTCTAACCAGTCGCGAAGACAGATGCTGTAACTGGGCTAGCTCGACTTGCAGCTTTCCCTCATGGGTTCTGGCACGCTGGGCAAAAATATCCAAAATCAGACCGGTTCTATCGAGCACCCGGCATTTAAGCTCGGCTTCAATATTACGTTCCTGACTGGGGGATAAATTATGGTTAAAGATAACAAGCTGCGCATCGGCGCTTTTAACCGCGGCGCTAATCTCTTCGAGTTTGCCTGAACCGACAAAAAATTTCGCGCTGGGAGATGGGCGTGATCCGGTCAAAAATTCGACCGGATCTCCACCCGCAGAAATCACTAGCTCTTCAAACTCCCTAGGATCTTCAGGTTCGGACTCACTATTCAGCTTTATATGAACAAGAACAGCTCTCTCGCCAGACTTAGGTCGCTCAAAGAACAATGACACCGCTTAGTAGTTGTCGTCGCCATAATTGCCAGCATCATCGTCAAATCCCTGATCCGATGATCCGCCCTCAGCTGCATTAGCAGCGGGCAGGCGCACAGCGCGCGATGGGACAACTGTAGATATTGCGTGTTTATAGACCATTTGGCTCACAGTGTTTTTTAGCAGTACGACGAATTGATCAAAAGACTCAACCTGTCCCTGAAGCTTAATACCGTTTACCAGAAATATAGACACTGGGATTCTTTCTTTTCTTAAGACATTCAGAAAAGGGTCTTGTAGATTATGCCCTTTTGACATGTTACTACTCCTTGTTATTGAAAATTCAATGGGTGCTACAATTATCGCAGCAAA
Organism: Porticoccaceae bacterium UBA1989; assembly: GCA_002335945.1. Lineage (GTDB taxonomy): Bacteria > Pseudomonadota > Gammaproteobacteria > Pseudomonadales > Porticoccaceae > HTCC2207. The sequence continues at coordinate 36,376 of DDDD01000057.1, read as the reverse complement.
AGTCCGGTGGGATTGCGTCTCACCGCAGAGCGGATTCTACTCTTGCCCCTTAGTATAGTATATGGGAGCTTCTTCCAGCTTTTTCAAGCACCGATTAAGAATATATTCTGGACTGTAATAGTACTTGCCGTCATCAACGGCTATTTCTGTCGCCCCTGGCCAATTGCGCAGCCAGGTTATCTGTCGCTTGGCCAATTGCCGGGTGGCAATCACGCCCTTTTCAACAGCTTCATGCAGGGTGCAGTCTCCCGCACAGTAATCCCATAGCTGCCTATATCCTACGCAGCGAATGGCTGGCAGGTTTACATGTAAATCCCCCCGCTTAAAAAGGGCCTGCATCTCTTCCGCGAAACCTTGCTCCATCATTTTATGGAAGCGCTGCTCTATCCGCTGGTGAAGTAGCCCACGATTTTCCGGCATCAGGGAAAACTGTTGAATTTGGTAGTCATTCTGTAAGCCACCAACGGAGGCCTGAGCCTGCAAAGCCGACATGGGAGTCCCCGTTATCTGGTAGACCTCCAGGGCGCGCTGTATTCTCTGAGAATGATTGGGATGTAGGCGACTGGCGGTTTCTGGGTCAACCATCTGTAGTTCTTTATAGAGGCTGGGCCAACCAGATTTAGCCGCTCGCTGCTCAAGTTGCTGGCGAATATCCTGATCGGCTTCTGGCATTTCCGACAGGCCTTCCAACAACACCTTGAAATACATCATGCTGCCGCCGACCAGTAACGGGATTCTCCCGGACGCAGTAATCTCGGCCATTTCACGGCGGGCATCGACGAGAAAATCTGCCGCACTATAAACATCTATTGGGTCGCGAATATCAATCAGTCGATGAGGTGCAGCAGCTAGAGTCTCTGCATCTGGCTTGGCGCTGCCGATATTCAGCTGGCGATACACCTGGGCCGAATCCACATTAATTAGCTCAACCGGCAAATGCTGGCGCAGTGCGATTGCCAGATCGGTTTTGCCACTGGCGGTTGGCCCCATAACAAAGATAGCAGGCGGCAGAGAGTCCCTGTTCACGGCCCTAGCGGCCCCGCAAAAAGAGCTTATCCAACTCGTCTAGGGTCAGCTGCGACCAGGTAGGACGGCCGTGGTTGCACTGACCACTGCGCTCAGTCGCTTCCATATCACGCAGCAGCGCATTCATCTCGGGCACACTGAGTTTGCGATTAGCGCGCACTGATCCATGGCAGGCCATGGTCGAAAGAATTTCATTAATATGGTTGCGAATACGCTCCGAGGTACCGTGCTCAATCAGGTCTGAGATCACATCACGCAGCAGAGACTCAACTTCAGAACCCCGTAAAATAGCCGGAATCTCTCGCACGATAATACTTTCATTGGCGGCCCGCTCCACGACAAATCCAAGCTGCGCAAACACCTCACCACTCTGTTCGGCCATATCGGCTTCACGCTGACTAACTGCCAGACTCTCTGGTACCAGCAGTGGCTGAGAGACAAGCCCCTGATCATCAAAGGCGGTTTTCATCCGTTCATAGGTAATGCGTTCGTGAGCCGCATGCATATCAACAATAATTAGGCCCTGGGCGTTTTCCGCCAGAATATAAATTCCCTTGAGCTGAGCAACCGCAAAACCCATTGGAGGAATATCGCCCTCTTCCGTGGGCATCTCAGTAGCATAGAGCCCCTGATAAGCCGCCATGGGTGTATTCACACCAAAGCTCTGCGGTCGAGACTGAAAGCCATGCCCCTGCGGACCGGATGAATAACCTTGAACGTTTGATAGGGATTCTTGAGCGCCTAAAGACGAACCCGAAGGAAACTGAATCGTTGACTGTCCAGCCTGCTGCTCCGCATCCTGGTTAGTATTCAAGCCAGACTCAGAAGCCTGCAAATGATCCTGCGGTCGATCCTGAGACAGTGCTCGATGCAACGTGCTGTAGACAAAGCCATGGATAGATCGACTGTCTCGAAAGCGCACCTCATGTTTGGTGGGATGCACATTAACATCCACGTCGGCGGGCTCAATCTCGAGAAACAAAACAAAGGCGGGATGACGGCCATGGTACAAAACATCCTGATAGGCTTGGCGCACGGCATGAGATACCACCTTGTCGCGAATCGCTCGACCATTGACAAAGAAGTGCTGCAGATCAGCCTGACTTCTCGAAAACGTCGGCAGACCCATCCAGCCCCAGAGCCGAATACCGGTGCGATCATTGTCCACATACAGGGCGTCTTTCATAAATGCTGGGCCACAGATATCTGCCACCCGCTTTTCCTGCTCCGCCTGACTCCTCGCCGGACGCAAGGTCAACTGTGCGCGCTGGTTGTGGCGCAAACTAAAGGCCACATCCATACGGCTGAGGGCCAACTTTTTGATGCTGTCATCGATGCGGTTATATTCGGTGCCTTCGGTTCTCAAAAACTTACGTCGCGCCGGGGTATTAAAAAACAGATCCCGCACCTCGACGCTGGTGCCCTGAGGATGAGCGGCAGGCTTGAGTTCCACCTCCATATCGCGACCCTCCGATACGGCTTTCCAACCACTGCTATCACCAGAATTAGAGGTGAGCGCCAAGCGCGACACCGAGGCAATACTGGCCAGAGCCTCACCGCGAAAACCCAGTGTTCCAACAGCTTCGAGATCTTCGAGGTTATCAATTTTGCTGGTCGCGTGACGACTCAGGGCCAGAGCCAGTTCGTGCTCGGGAATACCATGGCCGTCGTCACGGATTTTAATCAGCTTGACGCCGCCCTGCTCTATCTCAATATCAATGCGCTTAGCCCCAGCATCAAGGCTATTTTCCACCAGCTCTTTAAGAACAGATGCGGGGCGTTCAACCACCTCGCCAGCAGCAATCTGATTGGCTAATTGCGGGCTGAGAATCTTGATAGCGGACATGCTTTATAACCTTTAACTAGAGGGAATTAAAATTTTCTGGCCAACCCGAATAGAATTGGATTTCATTTTATTGTAGCGCACAATTTTTCGCACTGAGGTGTTATAGCGAGCCGCAATTTCTGACAATGTGTCACCGCGAATAATCACATAACTGTGGTCAATTTCTCCATCATTTTTGGCCAGCAAAGTGCCGACGGGAGGACTATCAGAATGATATTGCAGTACCCCCTGATAAATAGCATTGGCAATTTTTTGCTGATAGCTGCGCGTACTTAAATCTCGCGCCTCTTTGGGATTAGAAATAAAACCCGTCTCAATCAGCAGCGAGGGCACCGATGACTTAAGCACCATAAAGCCTGCCTGCTCAACTTTCTTTTTGTGCAGTCTGGCGACGCCACCTATATTTTTAAGAACGTACTTACCGGCATCCAGACTATCCCTTACCGTTCCAGTCTGAATTAAATCCGCCAGCACCCCCTGCACATAGTCAGGATAGGCATTGCCACTGGGCGAGCTGGTACCACCAAATTCATCGGACCGGTTTTCTTTGGCTGCCAATTTAGTTGCCCAGGCACTCGTAGAGCCCTTGGTAGACAGCGCATAGACCGAAGCGCCATAAGCTTTCGGATTAGTAAAGGCATCCGCATGAATGGAGATAAAAAAGTCAGCCTGTTTATCACGAGCAATTTTGGATCGTTTTGGCAGTGCAATATAATAGTCACCCGTGCGCACTAACTCTCCTTCGAAATAGGGGTTTTTATCAAAAAGTGCTTCCAGTTTTTGAGCTATTTGCAGGGCCACAACTTTTTCACGGACTCGCCTTGGCCCAAGAGCCCCGGGGTCTTCACCACCGTGACCAGCATCAATCGCAATGACTATTTTCGGATTTCTCTTCTTGACCACCTGTTCTACAGAGCGACTAACTACCCGCTTTTTATCAAACAGGTCGATCACTAAACGGTCGCTGTATTGCTCATTGGCCTTGAGGCTAAAACTTTTTGGACTGACGGTATTTTTTAGATCCAACACTACGCGGACATCGGTTTTATTGCGCACGGCGGCGCGAATTTTTGCAATCGGCGTATTGGTTAAATCGAGTTTATCGAACTGTGTTTTGACCTGGCTGTCGCTGAGGTCAATCACTAGTCGATTGGGATTTTGCAGGGCAAATAGTTTGTGGTCGGCTGCACTACTCAGATCAAGTACCAGCCTTGTGCTATCTGGCGCTCGCCAAACTCGCACCGATTCAATATCCGCTGCCGAGGCAGAACTGGATAGCAGCAGGAGCGGACTGGATAGCATCACAGACGCCATCCATGAAAAAAAGACGCCCCATTGACTGAGTTTGGTTATGCGTTGTTGTAACTTAATATTCAATCTCTAGATCATCCCTAACTGACTGACCAACTGCTCAGCATAAGCAGAATACGCGGTTAGAGTAACACAGCGGCTCTCTTCGAGCTGACTGATCTGAATGCCAATATCGGTCTGTGGTAGAAACCCCTGCCCTTTCTCAGGCCATTCTATCAAGCATAGCTTGCCATCGGTCAGGTAATCGGCAAACCCCATGTATTCAAGCTCCTCTGCATCGGTCAATCGGTACAGATCAAAATGATACACCGCACCGAACGCAAGCTGATAGGGTTCCACCAGGGTGTAAGTTGGGCTTTTTACATTTCCGACATGGCCAAGTCCCTGCAAAACCCCACGGCTCAGGGTCGTTTTCCCGGCACCCAAATCACCCTGCAGGGTCATAATAATGGGTTTTTCTGTACCCTCGGAAGTTGAGAGCCCTCCACCAGTTGAGAGCCCTCCGCCAATTGAGAGCCCTCCGCCAATTAAAAGCCCTCTCGCTATCTTGGCGCCAAACTCAATCATCGCCGCCTCGCCGGCAAGCTCAATACTTGCCGTCGCTAAAACCTTTGTCACCTCAGCAGTCACAGAGCTTCCTGATCGATATTATTTAACAGGTCACGAACATAGGGCAGCAAGTCAGAAGCCACTAAACCTCTTGAGCCCTTTTCCTGCGCCGCCATATCAGCCGCTGCTGAATGCAGGCAGCAGCCCAACTCTGCCGCTATTTGTGGAGTCAGACCCTGGGCCATCAAACCGCCGATTAGGCCACTCAAAATATCACCCATACCTGCGGTCGCCATGGCGGGGTTGCCATAGGGGCAAACCTTAAACGGCTCGCCCTGAGGTGCAGAGATAATAGTGCCGGGGCCTTTAAGTAAAACGACTGCATTGTATTTTTTCTGCAACTGCGCCACTGCGGCGAAACGATCTGCTTGAATCTCAGCAATGGTAACTCCCAACAATCGAGCGGCTTCGCCAACATGGGGCGTAAGTACCCACTGGGAACCGTCAGGCTTGGGCACCACACGTCCTTCCGCAAGAATATTCAGGCCATCCGCGTCTATTACCATCGGCAGGTTGGCGGCCACGGCTTTTTGCATCAACTGCTCAGACCAGGAGGAACGGCCGAGACCGGGACCAGTGATTAGTACCGTTGGGCGATCTAATAGTGGCTCCAACTGCTGACCAGAGGTGACACCACAGGCCATTATTTCAGGCTGACGTGCCAGTGCTGCAGCAACATGTTCAGGTCTGGTGGCAACACTCGCCATACCAGCACCGACTTTAAGGCAGGCCTCTGCGGCCATAATGGCAGCGCCACCAAAACCATGATCGCCACCCACGACCATGCCGTGACCGCGCTGGGTTTTATAGGCGTCCACCTCTGGCTCGGGTAACTGTTCCAACAGGTCAGATAAATCCATCAATTCGGCACTGGCATCCACCTGCTGGAAAACATCTTCTGCAATGTCCAGAGAATCATAGATAACTTCACCACAGACCGCTGGACCGCGACCACTAAAGAGCCCCTGCTTGGCGCCAATAAAGGTCACCGTGATATCCGCCTGCACCGCCACGCTGGCAACAGCACCCGTGTCCGCATTGAGGCCAGAAGGGATATCCACCGCAACCACCGGCAGTCCGCAATCGTTAATCAAATCTATAACATCGGCATAGGGCTGGCGCATCTCGCCGTTTAATCCTGTGCCCAACAGGCAATCCACAACCACACCCTGAACCAACTCGACATCGCTGTCGGCTGGATAAAAGCTTACTTTAGCCTGCTCGGCAAATTGCTTCGCCAGTGCGGCGTCCGCGGTTAACGTGCCGCCCATTTCAAAACACTGCACAGCAATATTCTTTTCAGCGGCCAGTGCCGCAACAATATAGCCATCGCCGCCATTGTTACCAGAGCCACAAAATACGCTGAGTAAACTGGGCGTACCATAGGCATCAAGCAGCTCAGACAGTACTGCCCGGCCAGCCCGTTTCATTAAAATAATACCTGGAATGCCCTGCTCTTCGATCACTAGGCGATCGAGTTCACGAACAGATTTGGCCGTAAATAAGGCATCTTGAATAAGAGTGTGCGACATGAAGCGAATATCCCCGTAAAATTGGCGCAATTATAATCCAGAACAGCCGATAACACATGCACAACAAGCCTCTAGAAGAACAACAGCTCGCCGACCTTGCTAAGAAAATTAAAGCATGGGGCGCTGAGCTGGGTTTTCAGCAGGTAGCCATTGTCGAACCGGATTTAAATCAGGCATCAGAACAGCTCAATAAATGGCTAGCCGATGGTTTTCAGGGCTCTATGCAGTGGATGGGTGAACATGGGGATAAACGCTATGTGGTCGACAAACTCGTGGATCACACGGTGCGGGTTATCTCGGTGCGTATGGACTATCTGGCGGATCGCAATATGGTGGCCGTGCTTAAAAATGACCATAAGGCCTATATCTCCCGCTATGCCCTAGGCCGCGACTACCATAAATTGATTCGTCAGCGGCTTAAGGCGCTAGTGAATAAAATTGATGCCGAACTACCCGAGCTCGACCTCAAGCAACGACCCTTTGTGGACAGTGCGCCGGTTATGGAAAAACCACTGGCGGAGCAGGCCGGACTGGGTTGGATTGGAAAGAACACATTACTGCTCAATGACAAAGCCGGTTCCTGGTTTTTTCTCGGTGAAATTTACACCTCATTACCGCTACCCACAGATAAGAGTGAACAGGAAAATCGCTGCGGTAACTGTCGGGCCTGCTTAAAAATCTGCCCCACCAATGCCTTTCCTGAACCCTATGTGCTGGATGCCCGAAAGTGTATTTCCTATCTGACCATTGAAAGCAAAGAGCCTATACCGGTGGAACTGCGTTCTTTAATGGGCAATCGGGTATTTGGTTGCGATGACTGTCAAATTATCTGTCCCTGGAATCGCTTTGCCTCTCAGACCAAAGAAGATGATTTCGCCCCAAGGCATAATCTTGATGATCCGGATCTGGTGACGCTATTTAATTGGCAGCCGGAAGAATTTTTAACGAAGACCGAAGGCTCGCCCATACGCCGCATTGGTCATGAGCGCTGGTTGCGTAATCTCGCGGTTGGATTGGGCAATGCCAGCGGGTCTGCAGATATTCTGCAACAGCTGGAAGCCAAAGCAGAGCATCCCTCTGAACTGGTACGGGAACATGTGCAATGGGCCATTGAGCAGCAAAAGCTCAAGCTCGAATCTGTTAACGTAGAAGTAATTAAGGGCGAATAAAAACGTCGCGATAATAGGCCAGTTCGGCAATCGAGTCGTGCACATCATCCATGGCCAGATGGTTACCCTTCTTGGTAAACCCCTCTAACAACTCAGGCTTCCAGCGTCTAGCCAGCTCTTTAATGGTGCTGACATCCAGATTTCGGTAGTGAAAAAACTCCGCGAGCTCTGGCATATATTTCACCAGGAAGCGTCGATCCTGACCAATGGTATTGCCACACATCGGAGACTGCCCTGCTGGCACCCAGTCGCGCAAGAAATCAATAGTCGCCGACATGGCCTGCTGTTCACTAACCTGACTATTGCGCACCCGCTCTGTGAGGCCAGAGCCACCATGCTGTTTTGTATTCCACTCATCCATGGCATCCAGTAGCGTATCGTCCTGATGAATCACCAGAGAAGGACCCTCGGCAAGAACATTTAAATCCCCGTCAGTCACCACCGTCGCTATCTCAATAATCCGCTCCACAAGAGGATCCAAACCGGTCATTTCCAGATCAATCCAGATTAGATTAAGGGCATTGGTATTTGTCATAGGGCGGCCTGTTTATCGAGGTTGCTTACAAAATGTTACTGCGGGCGTTTATGCTATATCCTTGCAGCCAATAAGACCAGTGATGGTCGTTTTTTACAACGAGTAAAAGTGGTACATGAGCAAACGCAGACTTAATGATCGACAGATAAATCGTATCCAGTCCATTCAGGAACGACGGCGCGAGCGTGCCACCGCTAAAAAGTCGGTCAGCGAAGAAGACCTGCAAAACCTCAACGCCCTAGGCCCCGAAATTACCGGCACTGTTATTACTAACTTTGGTGCTCAGGTGGACATTGAGGGTACCGAAGCGCCCTATAAAGGCAGTATTGTTCGCTGCCATATGCGCGCCAATCTGGAAAGCTTGGTTACTGGGGATGTGGTTATCTGGCGTCCTGCTGAACCCCATGGGGTTGTGGTTGCCCGTCAGGAGCGTAAGTCAGAACTTATTCGTCCCGATATCTATGGCAAGCTGCGTCCCGTAGCGGCCAATATTGATCGTATCGCCATTGTGTTTTCCCCGAAGCCCACGCCATTCAGTAATCTTCTCGATCGCTATCTGGTGGCCTCTGAATTTCAGGGTATTAAACCCGTACTCATTCTCAACAAGACCGATATGCTTGAAGAGGAAGACTACGCCGACGTGCACCAGCTAATCACCGACTATAGGTTTATTGGTTATGAGGTTCTTCTGGTCTCTGCGAAAACTGGGGAAGGTGTGGCCGAACTGCAGTCTTATCTCGCCAATCAGACCTCCATATTTGTTGGCCAGTCAGGTGTTGGCAAATCCTCTCTGCTCAATCATTTGCAGCCGGAGGCCAATATGCAAATAGGCTCCTTGTCTGTGGGCAAAGAAAAAGGCACGCACACCACGACTGCCTCGCGACTGTTCCATCTCGAAGGGGGCGGCGTATTAATTGACTCCCCAGGAATTAGAGAATTTGCCCTAACCCATCTAAGTGCCGACAAGGTGATAGATGGCTTTGTTGATTTTCACCCCTATCTGGGATATTGCAAATTCCGTGACTGTAAACACGACCGAGAGCTGGGTTGCGCGCTGCTAGCAGCCGTCGAAGCTGGCAAAGTTCTACCCATTAGGCTGCATAATTATCGGCAGATTATTCTGTCTCAAGAATCCGATAGACCCTAGGGCACATGATTTAAAACTGATAAAATACTGTGCTTACTAAGGAGCAAAAATGACCCCTATTCCACGCCTGTTAGAACCCCAGGATCTTCAAGCTCTGATCGCCGACGGCACTGGCTCTGCTTCTAATAATCACCATCTCGTTATTGTCGACCTCTGTAATCAGGCTCTGTATAAACACAGGCATGTGCCAGGCGCAGTGCACCTTCCCGGTAATGCCCTTGTGGCGGGAACTCCGCCCGTGCCAGGGGCACATCCGGGGATTGAACAGCTAAATAAGGTCGTCAACTATCTGGGTATCGACGACAGTAAGCATGTGATTCTGTACGACGATGAAGGTGGCGGCTGGGCGGGCAGATTGGCCTGGTCTTTAGACCTGCTGGGCCTCCATAACTGGTCCTATTTGAACGGCGGCATAGTGCCATGGGTCAAAGAGGGTTTTGCCTGTGAATCTGAAGCCAACCAACCTCAGAGCATAGAGTCAAACACAAACAGCGCCTTTGCCAACCCGGAGGTTAGAATCACCATGGACCAACTACTGGGTTCATTGGACGCTGATAAGGTTGCTGTATGGGATGCGAGAAGCCCCGGTGAATACAGTGGTGATATGGTTCGAGCAGCCCGAGGTGGTCATATTCCCGGCGCTATTCATCTGGAATGGACTGATCTAATGGATCAACAGCGCAATCTGCGCATCCGCGGCAACGCCCAGGAAATACTCGATTCACTGGGCCTTACCAAAGATAAGCATATTGCCACTCACTGCCAGAGCCACCATCGTTCAAGCTTCACCTATATGGTCGCGCGCATTCTTGGCTACCAACATATTACTGGCTACGATGGATCCTGGGCAGAATGGGGAAATTCGGAAGACAGTCCCATTGAACTGGGTAACCAGTAACCTTTAACCTATTAGAGAACAAGAATTATGGCCCATCGCGCCGAACTATTTGTTGCCCTGCAACGTGCACTGCCCAAACATGCATTATCCCGTTTAATTGCTAAGGCCGCGGAATCAAAGATCCCCTGGTTGAAGAATGTACTTATTAACCGTGCGATTAGCGCCTTTAATATTAATATGGATGAAGCCTTAAGCGACGATATCAATGACTACGAAAATTTTAATGCCTTTTTTACCCGCGCGTTAAAAGAGGGTGTTCGACCACTGGATACTGATGCCGATAGTATTGCCTGCCCCGCGGATGGTGCCATCAGCCAGGCTGGCCCAATCAGTAAAAATAAAATCCTTCAGGCCAAAGGTATCGACTACTCCGCAGGCAGGTTATTGGGAGATTCTACAGAGGCCAAACTCTATGAAGATGGTAGCTTTGCCACTATTTACCTCTCACCTCGCGATTACCACCGAGTGCATATTCCCCTAGCGGGCAAGCTTAAGAGTACCCGCTATGTCCCTGGCGAACTTTTTTCAGTCAATGATCAAACCGCCCAGGCTCTGCCGGGACTATTTGCCCGCAACGAACGACTGGTCTGTGAGTTTGAATCTGAGGAAGTGGGCACCTTTGCTGTGATATTTGTCGGTGCCATGCTAGTCGCTGGTATTGAAACTGTCTGGGGTGGTTTTGAAACACCAGGACCGGGTGCAGTGCGAGAAACTGATTTTTCAGATCAGTCTCTCAGTTTCATGAAGGGCGATGAAATCGGACGATTTAAATTTGGCTCTACGGTTATTCTGTTATTTCAGAATCAGAAAACTAGCTGGACGGATAACATCGAACATCATGCGACGGTGTGCATGGGTGAGAAAATTGGCACCATTAGCTAGTTATGCCTACATTTTCTTAGCTGGCAAAGCGCTCTTTAAGTGCGGAGAAAAAGCCCTTATTACGCGCTGCTGGCATGGTAGTTATATCCATCACTGCATCGGCATTGGCTGCGCTAAACGGCCTGGCGATCAAGTTTTCCAGCAAGCTATATTCGATACCAAAACTGTCCGGTTCTATGTCTCTAACAATCGCTAAATTTTTCACATCGTAGGAGCGGCGCTTACCAAAACTTTTTAACCGGTTACGTGACTGCTGTTCATTTTTCAAATCAACAAAAATACACTGTGCATCTGGCTCAGTAATTTTATCGAAAACTGCGATACGCGGGGATAAACGGGATTTAGCATTTTGTTCCATCACCATGCCACAGTCACCCGTCGTTAATTCGACAATGGTACCTGCCGGATAAAGCCCCACAGATTGAATAAATTCAAGCACTAGGTTTTCGGCAAAATCTGTACCGCGCAATTCATATAATCGACCGGTTGCCTGTGAAGGTGACATTGTGTCACCAGCCTCCCGGGGATTACAGAGCATATCGAAATCAGAGGCTATGCCAGCCACCGAGGCCAGAAATGGAATACGGCTACCAGATACGCCTTTGGGAAATCCGCCGCCATTAAACCGCTCGCAGTGAAATTTAATAATATTTAGAACTCGACGATTTTCAAAACCCGCCTTGTGCAACTGCTCTACACTTTGGCTGACAAAGCTGCGGTATTCTGCTTCTTCATCAACCGTGCGGCTCATGTTATGAAGCAGCGTCCGGTCCAGTTTCACCTTGCCTACATCTTTTAGCAATGTGGCCAGACAGAGATCTTTTAATTCATTGACGTCCAAACCAATATGACGGCCGAACTGTGTAGCCCAGAGAGATGAGCGCACACTATGATCATGGGAATGGGTATCTTTGGCACGCAGTCTCAGCAACCAGGTGAACGCATCGGGACAGCGAATAACGCTATCGACCATGTCGTCTACTGACTCACGTAACTGCTCCTGATTAAACGCACCGCCGCGAACTAGCTGTCTGGTCGCTAGGGTTAAACAGCCCAATAAATTATTCATCACGCGACGGGCAGCAGGAATTTCTTTGGCCAGCTCGACGGTTTTTTTGTAGGTATTGGGTTTAACTAAAAAGCTCGCTGAATTGCAATTTTGGGTGCGGCTATTAGGAGAACGGCCGGTTGCCCCTCGGGACTGACTATCAAGTTTAACACTGAAATTGGATGGGGCCGCAGAGGCGGAGGCGACATCAAGAGGTGACCTGCCCTTTTCTGTGTCGACAAAAACATAGTCACAGTAGGCTTTCACTCTGGATATATCGGCGCCGGTTTTTATTTCAAAGCCCTGAATCGGGAACGGGGTTTCCGCCCACGGCTTGTCTAGTGCAGAGACAAACATCCCCACATCAAGCTCGTGTATAAATACCTTTAATTGCTTTAACGACATACCATCCACATAACTCTAATCCATTAGATATCACCACAGCGGCTTACTAATTAACTATAGGGTAAGGAATGTATAGACTTCACAACTCCAAACTGTGCACTAGCTAATACTTCTGGTAAATATAGACCAAGAATGAATCAGGCTGGTTACTAGTTTGCAGAAAATTTGTGAACTGCGTCAATAAACACTTTCACATTAGCCGGATCAATATCCGGTGTAATGCCATGACCCAGGTTAAATATATGCCCAGGATTGTCTCCATAAGAGGTCAGAATACTGGCGACCTCACGTTCAATAGTCACTGGATCTGCGCGTAATACGGCGGGATCCATATTGCCCTGCAGTGCAACTTTGTCACCGACGCGACCCCGCGCTGAACCAATATCAACCGTCCAATCAAGACCCAGAGCATGGCAACCTGAATCTGCCATCGCTTCTAACCAGTGTCCGCCACCCTTGGTAAACAAAATAACTGGTACTTCGCGACCATCTGCATGAGTAATTAGATTGGCGACAATTTTTTCCATATAGGCCAATGAGAATTCCTGATAGGCGGCATGGCTAAGGGCGCCACCCCAGGTATCAAAAATTTGCACAACCTGCGCGCCAGCTCGAATCTGCGCATTTAAATAATCGATAACCGACAGGGCTAACTTTTCCAGTAACTGATGCATTACCTCAGGCTGGGTGTAAAGCATGGTTTTAGCTCGGGCAAAATCGCGACTACTCTGACCTTCGACCATGTAGGTAGCCAATGTCCATGGGCTGCCTGAAAAACCAATAAGGGGTACGCGGCCATTTAGCTCGCGACGAATCATGCTCACAGCATCGGTGACATAAGAAAGATCAGAAGCCGTGTTTATGACTTCCAACTTTTCAATATCCGCTTCAGTTCTTACCGGCTTACGAAACTTGGGGCCCTCACCTTCTTCAAAATAGAGACCAAGCCCCATGGCATCTGGAATGGTTAAAATATCTGAGAATAAAATCGCGGCATCAAGCTCGTAGCGTTCAAGAGGCTGCATGGTTACTTCGCAGGCCAACTCGGTGTTTTTACACAGGCTCATAAAGTCGCCCGCCTGGCCCCGTGTGGCACGGTACTCGGGCAGATAACGTCCAGCTTGACGCATCATCCATACCGGCGTGCGGTCCAATGGCTCGCGTAAAAGGGCTTTAATAAAACGATCATTCTTTAATTCAGACATTAATTTCTCTAACTCGCAATAATTTAAAAAATTCCATCTTAGATATCTAGGTAATCTAAAATTCCCTCTCCAGCTTGGCGTCCTTCCCAAACTGCTGTCACGACTAAATCTGATCCACGCACCATATCACCACCGGCAAATATCTTCGGGTTGGTGGTCTGAAATGCGTAAGTCTGCTCTTCAGCGGCCAGTACTGCGCCCCAATCTGCGGTTTCTACTTTAACACCCGTCAACCATTCTGGAGGACTGGGTTTAAAGCCAAAGGCGACCAGTACCGCATCGGCAGGCAATATCTCTTCACTGCCCGGGACGATTTCAGGTCGACGACGGCCATTGGCATCAGCCTCGCCCATCGTGGTACTGACCACTTTAACGCCTTTAACATTGCCATCGGCATCGGCGACCAGCTCTACGGGCTGGCGATTAAATTTAAACACCACACCTTCTTCACGGGCATTTTTAACTTCTCTCCGTGAGCCGGGCATATTTTCTTCATCGCGGCGATAGGCACATGTCACACTGGTTGCGCCCTGACGAATAGACGTGCGATTGCAATCCATGGCTGTGTCACCACCGCCAAGCACAACAACGCGCTTGCCTTTAAGGCCAATAAATTCTTCGGGAGATTTTTCAAATCCCATATTTCGATTTACATTGGAAACCAAAAACTTTAGTGCTTCGTGAACGCCGCCCAGATCTTCGCCAGGGAAACCGCCCTTCATGGTGGTGTAGGTACCCATGCCGAGAAAGACTGCATCATATTCATTGAGCAGATCATCGATCATGACGTCTTTGCCAATCTCGGTGTTTAAACGAAACTCAACGCCCATGCCTTCGAGCACATCGCGACGTGTTCGAATCACTTCTTTTTCTAACTTGAATTCGGGAATACCAAAGGTCAGGAGCCCACCAATTTCTGGATAACGGTCAAACACGACCGGCTTGACGCCACTGCGTACCAGAATATCCGCACAGCCAATACCCGCTGGCCCTGCGCCAATAACGGCCACTTTTTTGTCCGTCCAAACCACCTGGGACATATCCGGACGCCAGCCCATAGCTAGAGCTGTATCGGTAATGTATTTCTCAACGGAGCCAATAGTTACGGCACCAAAACCGTCATTTAGCGTACAGGCACCTTCACAGAGACGATCCTGGGGGCATACGCGGCCACAGACTTCGGGCAGTGAATTGGTCTGATGACTGAGCTCTGCGGCTTCAATTAAATTGCCTTCGGCAACCAGCTGTAGCCAGTTGGGAATATAGTTGTGTACGGGGCATTTCCATTCGCAATAGGGATTGCCGCAAGAGAGACACCGGTGAGACTGGGTGGCTGCTTTTTGCTTCGTAAACGGATCATATATCTCAACGAACTCTTCGACGCGGCGCTTCATATCGCGCTTAGGCGGATCGACTCGCGCTACTTCGAGAAACTGAAACTGATTATCTGGTCTTTCCATATCTACATTCTCTATTGCTGTTAGCGTTATTGCGGGTTGGCATGTGCCTGAGCCAAGAGGCCATTCAGGCTGGCCGCTTTTGGTTTTACTAACCAAAACCGCGACGCATAATCGGCGAAATTACTGAGTATTTCATGGGCCCATTCACTGCCAGTCTCATTGACATGATTTCTAATCATGGTTTTGAGGAAGGCGCGATGAGACTCTACTGCTTCCGCAGTGACGCGCTGTATGTCGACAAGCTCCATATTGTAGCGATCGACAAAATTACGTTCTAAATCAAGTACATAGGCGAACCCACCCGTCATGCCCGCTCCGAAATTGTAGCCTACGGGGCCCAGTACAGTGACGATACCGCCAGTCATATATTCGCAGCAATGATCGCCAGCACCCTCAACCACAGCCACTGTGCCTGAGTTCCGCACGGCGAAGCGCTCGCCAACCGTACCCGCCGCATAAAGTCTGCCGCCGGTGGCACCATAGAGACAGGTGTTGCCCATAATCGGCGATTCATTTGACTTGAAATTGCTCTCACTGGGGGGGCGCAGTACCAGCTTGCCTCCCGCCATGCCTTTGCCCACATAGTCGTTGGCATCGCCTTCTAAATAAATCTCCAAACCACCGGCATTCCACACACCCAGTGACTGGCCAGCAACACCTTTTAGGTTTAGCTTAATGGGCGTCTCAGACATCCCTAGATTGCCATAGCGCTTGGCGATCTCACCGGAGAGTCGCGCGCCAATGGAACGATCACAGTTATTAACGCGATAATCCAGGCTAATGCCTTCCTGAGATTCAATGGCCGGCAAGGCATCAATAACCATGCGCTCGGCTAACAGGCCTTTGTCCAGCGGCTCGTTTCTTGGCTGAGTACAGAATTGAGGCTTATGGGTAATTTCGGGGCGATCTTCAATCAATGGGCTCAGGTCCAGATGCTGTTGCTTACTGGTTACCCCGGGTAATGTTTCCAATAGATCCACACGGCCGATTAGCTCTTCTAATGAACTTACGCCCAAAACGGCTAACCATTCCCGCGTTTCCATGGCCACAAACTTAAAGAAATTGCCCGCCATGGCCACAGTGCCGCGGTAATGATCGTTACGTAAGCGATCATCCTGTGTGGCTACACCCGTGGCGCAGTTATTGAGATGGCAAATACGCAGATACTTACAGCCCAGTGCCACCATGGGGCCGGTACCAAAACCAAAGCTCTCTGCGCCTAAAATAGCCGCTTTAACCACATCCAGACCAGTCTTAAGACCGCCATCTGTCTGTACTCTTACTTTTTCGCGGAGGTCATTGGCACGCAGTGTCTGATGGGTTTCCGTCAGGCCAAGCTCCCAGGGGGAACCGGCATGGCGAATCGAACTCAGGGGGCTCGCGGCAGTACCGCCGTCGTAGCCGGAGATTGTAATCAAATCGGCATAGGCCTTGGCCACACCAGCAGCGATGGTACCAACACCAGGCCGCGATACCAGTTTCACTGAGATTAAGGCAGTTGGGTTGACCTGCTTGAGATCAAAAATCAGCTGCGCGAGATCTTCAATTGAGTAGATATCATGGTGAGGTGGCGGTGAAATCAACGTAACACCAGGCACTGAATACCGCAGTCTGGCTATCAGGGCATTGACCTTACCACCGGGTAGCTGTCCGCCTTCCCCGGGCTTAGCGCCCTGTGCAACTTTAATTTGAATCACTTCAGCACTCGAAAGGTACGCGGGGGTTACCCCAAATCGTCCTGATGCCACCTGCTTAATTTTTGATGATCTGATAGTGCCATAACGGGCAGGATCTTCTCCGCCTTCACCAGAATTGGAGCGTCCACCCAATGTATTCATCGCTTCAGCTAGAGATTCATGGGCTTCTGGAGACAGTGCGCCCAAAGACATACCGGCAGAATCAAAGCGTTTTAAAATCGACTCAATGGGCTCGATTTTATCCAGATCTATTGGGCTGGCTTTGTCGCTGATAGTCAGTAAGTCACGCAAGGTCGCAGCGGGTCGGGTATTAACCAGCAGTGCGTAATCTTTCCATACCTTGTAATTGTCGGTCTGCACGGCCTCATGCATGGTCTGCACAACATCTGGGTTGTAGGCATGATATTCCTGACCATGAACATATTTGAGCAGTCCACCCGGGCTGATGGGCTTGCGAACTTTCCAGGCTATGACCGCAAGTTCAGTTTGATCCTGCTCTAGGTCGGCAAAGGTTGCACCTTCAAGGCGACTGGTCAGGCCAGGAAAACAGAGATCAATAATCTCTGAGTTTAAGCCAATGGCTTCAAATAATAGTGCGCCACGATAGGAGGCTACAGTTGAAATACCCATCTTCGAGAGAATTTTCAACAGGCCTTTGTTAATGCCTCTGCGATACTGCTTAAAGGCAGTATTCACATCCACCAACAACTCGCCACTGCCAATTAAATCGCAGAGCACATGGTAGCTGAGGTAGGGATAAACCAGCGAGGCGCCACAGCCAATCAGGGCGGCTATCTGGTGAGAATCTCGGGCATAACCGGTGCTGACAACTATATTGGCATCACAGCGCAGGCCCTGCTCGATCAAATAATTATGCACGGCACCACAGGCAAACAGCGAGTGAATCGGCTGCATGCCTTCGGCAATATTATGGTCAGACAGAATACAGATGACTGTGCCATTGCGAACTTCAGCGGCAACTTCTTCACAGACACGCTGGATTGCCTGTTTGAGATTTTCCTTTTTAACATCATAGTTAAGAGGAAATTTCTTAACCGGAAACTCATCGAATTCGTTGCGCTTGATCGCATAGTATTTACGAGGAGAAAGCACCGGGCTAGACAGACCAATACGCTGCCCCAGATAAGGGTTCTCTTCGAACATGCTCTGCTCGCGACCCAGTTCAACACCCAGAGACATAACTACAGCCTCACGGAGTGGATCGATCGGCGGATTGGTTACCTGAGCAAACTGCTGACGGAAATAATCGAAGGGATTACGATGCTTGGCCGATAACACTGCCATGGGCGTATCATCACCCATGGAACCCACGGCTTCCTGACCCCCTTCAGCCAACGGACGCAGCACCTGGTCCCGCTCTTCAAAAGACACTTGAAACATTTTCATGTAGGTCTTTATCTGCTCGCGACTCAGCGTACCCTCTATGTCGATACTGTCTGCAGCAAAGGTAGATTCAACCTTGTAGCGCCCTTCGCTCAACCACTGCTTGTAGGGATGGCGTGCTGCTAGCTCATCTTCCACTTCGTCGCGGAACATAATGCGGCCTTCTTGGGTATCAATAGAGAGAATATCTCCAGGTCCCAGACGGCCTTTGGAGACAACATTTTCTGGCTCGTAGTCATAGACGCCAACTTCAGATGCCACGGTAATCATATCGTCTCTGGTCATTACCCAACGCGAAGGGCGCAGACCATTTCTATCCAGGGTACAGACGGCAAAACGGCCATCGGTAATAACCAGCCCCGCTGGGCCATCCCAGGGTTCCTGGTGCATGGATAGGTAATCATAGAGCGCACGGTGATTAGGATTGCGGTCTTCAACATTCTGCCAGGCTGGCGGTACTAGCGTGCGCACAGCCAAATGCAGGTCCATGCCACCTGTCACTAACACCTCGAGCATGTTATCAAGGCTCGAAGAATCAGAACCGGTGCGATTAACCAGAGGGGCCGCTTCAATCAAATCAGGGAGCAATGCAGTTTTGTACTTAGGTGTGCGGGCAACAGACCAGTTGCGGTTACCAACAATAGTATTAATTTCGCCATTGTGGGCCAGCATTCTAAAGGGCTGGGCCAGTGGCCAACGGGGCATGGTGTTAGTAGAAAAACGTTGGTGAAACACGCAGATTGCCGTTTCAAGACGCTCATCAGCAAGATCCAGATAGAAACCAGGCAGATCCACCGGCATCATCAGGCCTTTGTAGCTCAAAATATTGGTGCCAAGACTGGCTATATGAAAGCTTTCATCGCCTTCAAGCCTGATCTCAGCTTTGCGGCGGCCCATATAGAGCCGTGCGCTAAATTTCTTTTCATCGGTAATATCTCCCGGGCCTACAAATATCTGCTCAAACGCGGGCAAGGACTCTATGGCGATAGGGCCAAGACAGTCGTTATCTGTGGGTACTTCACGCCAGCCTATGATACCTAGGCCCTGATTGATCAACTCTTCTTCAATCACTGTTTTCGCCGTGCGTCGGGCTTCCGGGTCGGTATTCAACATGACCGCGCCAACAGCATAGGCTTCGGGAAGGTCTACATTGAGAGATTCTTTAATCACGGTGCGTAAAAAACTATCTGGCTTTTGCATCAGCAAACCACAGCCGTCGCCGGTCTTACCATCTGCAGCAACACCGCCACGGTGAGTCATACAGGTAAGCGCCTGAATAGCATTCAGCAGCAATTTGTGACTTGTCTTACCCTTTACCTGGGCAATCATGCCGAAACCGCAGTTGTCTTTAAAATCGTCAAGACGACACAAGCTTTGAGTCATAGGGAAACTCTAAAAGTTATAGTGATGGATACGCAAAGACGGGAATACTGTCTTTGTGGGCGCAAAGCCTGTTATTTTACACAGAGAAGGGGAAGTCGACAATCGCTTATATACCGCGATAGTAGCCTCTAGCCCAATCAGCGTACGCTTTGTCGCAAATATAAGCAGGATTATAGGAATACTTAATTCTGACTATGAATTATACGCAGCAATCGGGGTTTGGATTAGGCTTTTTAGGCGCTACAGGCTTTAGCCAATGTTGCTTCCAGCCATTGCAGTCGAAAATCAGCCGTGACAGTCGCGCTGCCAATACGCTCAAGTAGAATCAAGCGAAGTTGTCCATCTAACACCTTTTTATCTCGCACCATCAGAGCCATAAAATCATCGGCATGCATATCCTGTGGTGGCGCTACAGGCAGCGAAAACGCGTTAATTAGGCCTTTTGTTCTTTCCACATCCTCAGGTTTGAGTGCACCAGACAGCACTGAAAGTTCAGCCGCCATAACCATACCCACAGCAACCGCCTCGCCATGTAACAGGCCAGTGTATTGCTGAAAAGTTTCTATCGCATGACCAAAGGTATGGCCCAAGTTAAGAATAGCCCGAATGCCCTGTTCAGTTTCGTCGGCACTCACAACCTTGGCTTTATTTAGGCAAGATCGCTCTATGGCCGTGGCCAGAGCCTGAGGGTCCCGCGCGAGTAACGCGTCAACATTTGCCTCTAACCAGTGAAAAAAGTCCTCATCAGAGATCAAGCCGTATTTGATAACCTCAGCCATACCCGCACAAAACTCGCGCTGAGGAAGCGTTGCCAGGGTATCCGTATCAATAATTACGGCCTGAGGCTGGTAAAAAGCCCCGATCATATTCTTGCCCAAAGCATGGTTTACGGCGGTTTTGCCTCCCACCGAAGAATCTACCTGAGACAGCAAGGTGGTAGGAATTTGAATAAAGGGCACGCCGCGCTGATAGCTAGCCGCTGCATAGCCGGTCATGTCACCCACCACGCCACCGCCAAGGGCAATCAATGTGGTTTTACGGTCATGATGTTTTTCAATCAGCTGGGTGAAAATTAAATTGAGGTTATCGAGGTTTTTGTACTGCTCGCCGTCCTTGAGAATCACCTGATCGACCTGTTTATCTTGGAGTTGATCCAAAATCGACTGGAGATACAGAGGGGCAATGGTTTCATTGCTGACAATCAGGGCCTTTTTACCCTGAACATACTGACTGATATCAGCCTGTAAAATCTGCCCCGAGCCAATATGAATGGGATAGCTACGCTCCCCCAAATCAACATTAATGGATTTGGCGGGGTTAACAATGGTGCTGTCTGTGATACTCATGCGGGCTGCAACTCTACGTAATAGGTAAGCTGAGGCACATTATGCGTAGACGGGGCTCATTATCAAAGCTCTGATAATGCTTCGGCGAGTTTTTTTGCTATTCTATTGGGCTGGGTGGAGCCCGAAGGAAATGTCAGGTCAGCTATCTCACGATACAGAGGGTCGCGCTTTTCGACTAGCTGATCAATAACCGCGCGTCGATCATCGACTTGCAGCAATGGTCGATTCTTATCACGTCGCGTGCGCTCGTAGAGCTGCTCTTTGGTTGCGGACAGATAAACAACCTGGCCACTTTCATGGAGCGTTTTGCGGTTTTCACTGCGCAGAATAATACCGCCGCCCGTGGCAATAATACTGGAGGGCGAGGTATCTATAATGGCCTGGAGAACCTTGGTTTCTCGATCACGGAAGCCCTCTTCGCCTTCCATATCAAATATCCACTGAATATCCGCACCAGTGCGGGCTTCAATTTCATTATCCACGTCGATAAATGGCCGACAAAGAAAGTCAGCTAGCTGTCTACCAATAGTAGTTTTGCCGGCCCCCATGGGCCCGACTAGAAATATATGCTGTTCGCTCATCGATCCAGGAGATTATCATCAATTATTTTTGGAGTTATAAAGATGAGTATTTCACGTTTTTCAATATTTCGCAGGTCATTTCTGAAAAGCTTACCTAAATAGGGTATATCGCCAAGAAAAGGCACCTTTTCTGTACCGTTTACCTCTTCAGTTTGGAAAATACCGCCTAATACTAGGGTCTGACCATCTCCAACCAGTGCCTGAGTCTCGATACGAGTCACATCAATTGAAGGCTCTCCACCGGAAATAATGGAGCCTACAGAATCCTGAGATACGAGCAGGTCCATAATGATTCGGTTATCCGGCGTAATCTGAGGCGTTACCTGTAGCTGTAATACCGCCTCTTTAAATTCAACGCTGGTGGCACCACTGGAGGTTTCCTTTTCATAGGCGATTTCAGTACCAGACTTGATTGTCGCCTGCTGCTTGTCACCGGTTAAAACCTTGGGCTGAGAGACAATTTCACCATAGCCATCAGATTCCAATGCGCTGAGCTCAAGATCAATCAGGAAGTTATCAGTGAGGTAACCCAGACTAAATGATCCTGTAGGGTTAGCGACGCCCAAATCTACCGCCAGACTATCACCCAAGCCGAAATCATAATTCTGGGTAAATAGCGTCGGGCCATCATCCGCAGTGCCAGCAATACCATCGGCACCATCATCTCTCTCTATTTCATCTGCGGAGTAGGTAAAAGTATCAATCACACCAGCCCCCGGGGTTAATCCTGATCGACGACCAGAAAAACCCAGACTACGATCACCACTGGCACTGCCAATCTGCCCGCCAGCTAACTTATCCAATCCCGCCAACCCCCAGGTGACACCTAGCTCCTTTTTAAAGTCGGTGTTCGCAATCACGATCCGCGCTTCGATTAATACCTGCTTAATGGGTACATCAATTTCATCAATCAAACGTTTGAACTCATTAATCTTGTCTTCAGTATCTGTCAAAATAATGGTGTTAGTACGCTCATCAACAATGGCGCTACCCCGCTCAGAGAGAATGCTGTTAGTGGCGTTACCTTCAGACTGACCACCACCTGACTGGCCACCCTGATCCGCTTTAACGGTGAACAATTCAAAAATCTCCGCTGCATCCGCATATTTAATGCGCACAAAGGCGGTTTCTAATGGCGCTAATTCCTGCAACTGCTTGTTGGCTTCGACCTGCAGGCGCTCCTGCTCAGCGATTTCCGCCGCCGGCGCAACCATTAATACATTTCCCTCCTGTCGCTTATCCAAACCCTTAGCCTTGAGTACAATTTCCAGAGCCTGATCCCAGGGCACTTTATCTAGGCGCAGGGTAATGCTGCCAGTCACGGTGTCGCTGGCCACCAGGTTGAGTGAGGTAAAGTCGGCGATTATCTGCAGTACTGAGCGCACTTCAATATCCTGAAAATTTAATGACAGACGTTCGCCACTGAAATCAAACTTCTTGTTTTGTGCTTCAAGCTCCAAATCAGTCAATGGCTTCACACTAACTATATATTGGCTGTCTGCCTGATAGGCTAAGTAGTCATACTGACCACCGGCCTCAATCACAACCACTGTAGTCGAGCCATCCTGGACGCTATCAATCGCTTCTACTGGTGTCGCAAAGTCCACCACATCCAGCCTGCGATCTAGCTGCTCAGGCAGCTCGGTTTGATAGAATTCTAAACGAATTTTTTTACCTACCTTGTCGATATCCACATTAACGGCAGGATCACTAAGGTCGATGGTAATCAGTCCGGCACCTTCGGGACCACGCTTAAAGTCTATGCCTGTGAGTGCAAAATCAGCATCGATACCGCTTTCAACAGTAGATGATGAAAGCTCGGCAACCAGGTCACTAGACTTGCGTCTAGAGCCGTTATCGATCCCCACCCGTAGCACTAAACTATTACCCTCAATGCGCGTATCAAAGGGAACCGGCTCCACCAGATTTAGAATAAGGCGCGTACGAGCACCGTCGGATATGACCACTGCATTGCGTGCATTTTCAAAGGACAATGTGTATTTCTTCTTATCGAGGGCACTTTGGACCCCAGGGAAATCCAACACCAAACGCGCCGGCGTGGCGATTTCATAAGCCTTTGGCTCTGGTGGCTCTTCAGAAAACCCCAATGTGATTTCAAACTGATCTCCCGGCAGGGATGCAAAGTCTATATCTGTTACTTCCGTAGCCCAGATAGTAGATCCGTACAGTAATCCGGATACAGCAAGTAATGACAAATACAAACAGTGCTTGAGTCGACTAATCATTTTAATTTTCCCTAACGAGTTGATCACTATTCATTCATGCCCAATGTTCTGGGCCGGTTAATCCATCCACCTTTTCCATCTGGAACGGTTTCCAAAACTTCTATTTCCACATTATTAACAGCCGTAATCTTGCCGAAATTTCTGCCTAAATAATTACCCTGCATTACCCTGTGGATTCTGCCTTCACCATCATTGATCAGAGCCCATGTCTGTGCATCTTTACTGAGAGTTCCAACCATTGATAGTGAGCTGTAATTAACCAGTTCAAGCGGCTCTTTCTGTCTCGCCTGATTAGGCTCCGAAACCGCATTGCCAGATACTCTTTCATCACCGGTTAATACCACAGGCGGTTCAAAGGGACTGCGCATGGCTAAGGCGCTATAACTAAATCGCTCTGCTGACGGATAGGTGGGCAGTGGCTCAATTTTGCCCTGGGGGCGATTACGAGAATCTGCCAGTTTGGCATCTAGATCATCAAACTGATTACCACCGGAGCAACTCGCCAATGCCAATAAACTCACCACCATTAACGCTATTTTTTTCATTGAACGCCCTCCGCTTTATAGCGATAAGTTTTAGCTTCAATCACTAAGTTAAGTAGCGTGCCATTGGTTTGGGTAATCGAGTAATCGTGGAGCGTTACAATCCGCGGCAAGGCAGCGACACCACTCACAAAGGAACCAAAATCATGATAGTCACCGGTTACATCAATTTTGATAGGTAATTCTATATAGAACTCTGAAGCCCGCTCTGGCTGTAGGGAGATCGATTTCATGCTCAGGCCACTGCCGTAAGCCACCTCAGTAATATCTTCTAGTAAGCCAGGCACTTCGGTGTCTTTAGGCAGCTGCTTTAGTAGGGCGCCGAAGGTCTCATCCAGCTCAATCATCTGCTGCCGATAGGCATCCAGATTGGCTGCTTGAAATGCCTTGTTTTCATATTGTTCAAGCAATTTCAATTCTTTTTGCGCGGCGACAAAATGTTGCTGGCTCATTTCTTTTATCTTGAAAAAATAACCCAACGCCAAGATAAGGATAAGCACCAACACCAGCAGTATTGTCTTTAGTGAACTAGGCCATACACCTATCTGTTGAATATCCAGATCGGCGAAATCAATTTCCTGCAATTCGTTTAAGCTGTCTTTAAATGACATATCGTCCCTGCACTTTTTTGTTCGTTAATTCTAATCGGTTTGAATATTATCAAAAATTCTTTTAGCTGACGGCTCTTATAGTTAATAGCTCTTGCAACTGCCAGCCCTATTGGCTGGCAGCTATATCCGTTGCCTGAGCTTCGACCTTTATCTGTAAATCAAATACGCTTCCCTGAGTGCCTAGGGTTTCGTCCTGCTCAACTTTGGCTAAGTTGGAGTCTTGATATTTGTGCGACTTATCCAAATTTCTCATCAATGTGGATATGCGATTATTAGATTCTGCAAACCCAGACATTTTTATATCGCTGCCCGTTTTATCTAGTTCAGAGAGATAAATCCCGTCGGGTAGCGCACGGACTAACTCATCGAAGACCTTAACAATTTCAGAGCGGGTTCCCTGAAGATCTTGAATGACTTTCATTCGTGCAATCATTTCCTGTTTTTTACTTTTAAGTTCCCGAATCTCAGAAACCTTTTTATCAAGTTCAGCAATGTTGGTTTCAAGATAGGCATTGCGGTCGTTTTGATTAGCCAGTTCTGTGCTGGCAAAGGTAATCCATATAAATACCAGTAGCACTGCGAGCAGACCCACAAAGCTTAGCTTGGTGAGGTACTCTTTTTTCTGCTGCTCTCTAGACTCTTCCCGCCAAGGAAGTAAATTAATCTGCGACATTAATCAAAACTCCTTAACGCCAATCCCACGGCCAGCATCATGGCGGGGCCGTCATTTGCTAGGGAGGAACCATTGATTGATTTGTTAATCTGCATATTTGATAGAAGATTGGCAACGGCGACCGGCAAACCGAGAGAATGCTCTACCTCCTCGACTAAACCATCCAGTGCCGAGACACCCCCAGCTAAGAAAAGCTGGTCAATATAATTGTACTGGCTGGAAGAATAAAAGAACTGCAGTGATCGGGTGATATGTTGAATCAATGATTCTTTAAACGGACCGAGCACTTCGGTTTCATAGTCCTCAGGAAGGCCACCATTGCGCTTCGCCTCCCCCGCTTCTTCGTAGGACAGCCCATATCGACGCTGAATTTCTTCCGTAAGCTGTTTGCCACCGAATAATTGCTCTCTGGTGTAGATAGTTTTGCCGTCCATCAACACGGTGAAGGTGAACATGGTGGCGCCAATATCAGCAATGGCCACAACCTGATCACCCACATCATCGAGTTGATCTTCCATCAGTTTGTAGGCTCGCTCAACAGCAAAGCCTTCGACATCGACTACTTTGGGGTTGAGCCCAGCCAACTCCAAGGCCTGGCGGCGGTGTTCAACGTTTTCTTGTCGGCAAGCGGCTAATAGTACACGTACCAAATCAGCATTGGTTTCTACAGGGCCCAAGACATCAAAATCAAAAGCGACCTCTTCCATGGGATAAGGGATGTACTGATCCGCCTCGACTTCAATCTGCATTTCCATCTGCAAATCGGTCAAGCCAGCAGGTAATTCGATCTCTTTAGTGATAACAGAGGAGCCCGATACTGCGACTGCTGTATCAGAAAGTTTGGTGCCAGAACGAGCCACAACCTTTTCGATGGCCTCAGCCAGAGCTTCAACATCGGCAATGTTCTTCTCGACAACGGTGTTGGCGGGTATCGGCATAACGCGATAAGCTTCGACTTTGTAGCCTTCTGCAGACTTACTTAGCTCAATTAACTTAACGGCAGAAGATGAAATATCAAGTCCGAGCATAGGTTTAGCGGGCTTTGATAAAAACTCTAAAAATCTCATTTCTTAGCTATCATCCTTTATAGTGGGGCCAACCTTGGCGAGAAACGACATTAACAGTGTTTCCCTTGCTCGCAAATGATGCACTTCACATTACCTACACCTTATAATAGACCTTCATTTTACTGGTGGCTGAAAAATGCGGTCCTTAACAAAACGTAACCTCTTGAAGTACCTCTCTATCCTTACTGCGCTTGGAAGTGGTGGGTTCCTTGTGGTTGCTTCATGTTTATACCTTTACCTTAGCCCAAAACTCCCATCAGTCGAGGAGCTAAAGGAGATCGAGTTACAGATTCCACTGCGAATTCATTCACAAGATCTGAAAATTATCGCTGAATTTGGTGAAAAGAAGCGTTCGCCCGTCAGTTTTGAGGAAATACCTCAGAACATGATCGATGCTTTCTTGGCGGCCGAAGACGACAGTTTCTTTGAACATAAAGGCATTGTTATCTCTGGCCTGGCAAGAGCAGCGGTCGAACTGGTGACGACAGGATCGATTCGTAGTGGCGGCAGTACCATCACCATGCAGGTAGCGCGCAATTTCTTCTTGAGTAAACGTCAGGAGTTCACTCGCAAGTTTAACGAGATTTTGCTTGCCTTTAGAATCGAAGAAGAGCTTTCGAAGCAGGAAATTCTTTCCCTCTATACCAATAAAATATACATGGGTAACAGAGCCTATGGCGTGGGCGCCGCGGCACAGGTTTACTATGGCAAAACCCTCGATGAGTTGAGCCTAGGCGAAGTCGCCACTATCGCGGGTTTACCCAAGGCGCCATCCCGCTATAACCCTCTGGCTAATTCAGAGCGGGCCATGCAGCGCAGAAACTGGATCCTTGGCCGTATGTTATCCCTTGGTAATATCACTGATTTGGAATATCAGGCTGCAATCGCCGAACTAGACAATGCCTCTTACCATGGCTCTGTGTCAGAGATAGACGCCTCCTATGTCGCCGAGATGGTGCGCCAAGAAGTAATCAGTAAGTTTGGCCTCAGAGCCTACACCGAAGGTTACACCGCGATTACTACCCTAGATTCGGCTATGCAAGCCCATGCAGTTAAAGCCTTGCAGGCGGGAATAATGGCCTACGATCGACGCCACGGCTATCGTGGTGTAGAGCAGTCAGGGCTTGAAGAGGACAGCTGGGCGGAAGTACTCAGGAAAGCCCGAGTCTATGGCGGCCTGGAGCCCGCCATAATCACTGAGGTTGCCGAGGACCATTTACAGCTACTCAGCAAAGATGGCCTGCAATTACCGTTAAACTGGGCAGATGGCCTGGAAGACCTTAGAACTTACAGAACCGTCAACGCCCGCAGCGCACCTATTGCATCTGCGGGTGACCTATTTACTGTCGGCGACTTGATTCGTATTCACCGTCATTCCGAGGATCGAGTCAGCCTTGCACAGCTGCCAGAAGCCCAGGCAGCCATGGTTGCCCTAGCCCCTAATAATGGTGGTATACGAGCCCTAGTGGGCGGATTTGATTACAGACAGAGCCGGTTTAACCGAATTACTCAGGCCACACGCCAACCTGGCTCTAACTTTAAGCCCTTTGTTTACACCACGGCTCTAAGCAGTGGATTTACCGCTGCCTCTATTATTAACGATGCTCCCGTCGTGTTTGACGACAGTAAATTGGAAGATACCTGGCGACCAGAGAACGATGGCGGCAAGTTTTATGGCCCTACCCGACTCCGTGAAGCCCTGTATCGTTCGCGCAACCTTGTCTCTATACGCTTACTGCGACGCATGGGTATAGACCGCACGTTAGAAGGTCTGCAGGCTTTTGGCTTCAATACCAGCGATATGCCGCTCGATCTCTCACTGGCACTTGGCAGTCATGCATTAACCCCTTTGGAGATAGCCGCCGGTTACGCCGTATTTGCCAATGGCGGATACAGGGTCACACCGCATATTCTCGATAAGGTGATTGACCGCAATGGCGCCATTATTTATCAGGCCAGTCCAGCGACCGTTTGTAATCCCTGTGAAGAGACCGTTGCCAGCGATGTCGTGGATTCGATTGATTTTCGGCTCGAAGAACTCCTTAATAATTTGGCTCAGGAATCCCTGCCCGACAATGAGAAAGAGAGCTGGGCTGTCATTAAGCAGGCCCTACAGAACAGTAATAATGTGAGCATGGTTCCGGCCACCCGCGTGATTGACGAACAGACTGCATTTTTAATTGATTCAATGCTCAAGGACGTTATTTTGCGCGGCACCGGTACCAAGGCTAAAAAACTTAACCGCACCGACTTGGCGGGTAAAACGGGTACGACCAATGGTCCCAGAGATGCTTGGTTCTCTGGCTATTCTCCAGATCTTGTCACCACTGCCTGGGTTGGCTTTGATAACAATGCTCTGATTGGCCGCAATGAATATGGCGGCTCTGCGGCGCTACCCATCTGGATCGAATTTATGGGCGCAGCACTGGCGGGTAAACCGGACGTCAAACATCCCCAGCCCAATGGCATTGTTATGGTTAAAATTGATGCCAAAACAGGTAAGCGCGTTGGCCCCAATCAAACAGGTATTTTTGAGTTCTTTAGAACCGATAATGTCCCAGAACTTATCAATGCTGGTAGCATCGCCCCAGCCGACAATCAAAGTCCATTACCAGAAGATCTGTTTTAACATGAGTCCAATAATCCCTGACTGGAATAACATAGACACCGTGCTGCTCGATATGGATGGCACCCTGTTAGACCTGCATTTTGATAGCTTCTTTTGGCTTCATCACCTACCCAAGCGTTACAGCGAACAGCATGGTGTAGATGTGGATGAGGCGCGCCTCGACATCAGGCAACGTATGGCGTCGATACAGGGAACTCTAGATTGGTATTGCACCGATTTCTGGTCCGGCCAACTCAATGTGGATATAGTTGAACTTAAGCGAGAGGTACTGCATCTGGTGGGCGAACGCCCCCAGGTACTCGACTTTTTAAAAGCGCTGGGCAACCAAGGTAAGCAGCGTATTTTAATTACCAATGCTCACCGTGACAGTGTTGATATCAAATTTTCCGTGACCACTATCGAACCGCATCTCGATCTGGTGATTTCATCTCACGACTACGGCTACCCAAAAGAAAATCAGCTCTTTTGGCAGCAGCTCCAGGAAAATATGCCCTTTGATCCCGCCAGAACATTATTTATCGACGATTCAGAGCCTGTGCTTCGCTCTGCTGAAAAGTACGGCATTGCCCATTTACTCTGTATCGACCAACCTGACAGCCAACAGCAGGCGCGACTATCGTCTGGCTTTCAGTCCCTTGCGGATTTTCAACAGATTCTCAACTTCAAGGACAGTCTCTAAATTATGGAAAAGGTACGCATCGATAAATGGCTCTGGGCGGCACGGTTTTATAAAACCCGGTCCCTGGCCAAATCAGCGATCGAGGGCGGCAAGGTCCATATTGATGGGCAAAAATCCAAACCTAGCCGCATGCTTGAGCTAGGCTTGATGTTGCATATCCGTCAGGGAGACACCAGCAAGACGGTTGAAGTGATGGCCCTGTCAGAACATCGCCGTGGCGCGCCAGAAGCTGAACTGCTCTATCGAGAACCCCAGGAAAGTCTTGAGCTGCGCGAAAAGACATCTGCCGAACGCAGTGCATTCTATGGCTCGACCCCAGCCTCTGTGCGTCCCAACAAAAAACAGCGCCGCCAAATTCATCGGTTTGTAAATATCAATGATACGGACCAGTAAGTAGTAAAGAGTAACGACTACCGCCCATCTAATAAAAACACCTGAAGCCATTAATATTTATGGGTTAATCAAGCTTTAGTCTCACAGAATAAGTACAATGCCGCCTATGAAAAATCACGATACATTACAGCGCTTCCTCTTTGACGGTACCGATATTCGCGGCGATATAGTAACCCTCGAATCTAGCTATCAAAACGTTGCCAGCCGACAGAACTACCCACCATTAGTGGCACAGCTATACGGTGAGTTTCTTGCCGCTGCCAGCTTGCTTAGCGCCTCGCTTAAATTTCCCGGCATTATTTCCATTCAGGTACGTGGC
Organism: Porticoccaceae bacterium UBA1989; assembly: GCA_002335945.1. Classification (GTDB taxonomy): domain Bacteria; phylum Pseudomonadota; class Gammaproteobacteria; order Pseudomonadales; family Porticoccaceae; genus HTCC2207. Next base: position 5,733 of record DDDD01000057.1, on the reverse strand, counting down.
GATGGCCCCCTGTCTACCATCATGGCCGAATGTACCGCAGGCACAAAATTGCGCGGTATTGTCCAAGGGGATTTAGAGGCTGCCGAAGAGCAAATCACATTGCAGGGCATGCTGGGCAAAGGCACTCTGGCCATTACTATTGAACCTGAGGGTGGCGAGCGTTATCAGGGCATAGTTCCCATGGATGCCGGCAATCTCAGCCAATGTTTAGAATTTTATTTTCAGCAGTCGGAACAGCTGTCGACCAAAATTAAGTTGAGCGCAAGCCCCGAAATCGCTGCAGGTATTCTGATTCAACAGTTACCCAGCACTGGCGACATTGAAAAAAACATCGCCGACTGGGAACATGTGTCGACCCTACTCGATACCGTAAAGACCGAAGAGCAACTCAGCCTCTCTCATAATGACCAGTTATATTTACTATTCCACGAAGAAGAAGTTCGCCTCTTTGATCCGATCGCCATGAAGTTTTTTTGCAGTTGCTCGAAGCAGAGAACAGAGAGTGCCCTAACCAATTTGGGCATCACTGAGATGCGCGAGATTATTGCAGAGCAAGGATTGGTGCTTATTACCTGTCAGTTCTGCGATGAAGAATATCGTTTTGACGAAAATTATATCGAAGCACTCTTCAGCGGCCCCCAGGCAACATTGCACTAAACCCCGTTCGCAATAGCCTTCCGGTCACCTCACAATAGTCTCGCAAAAGACCGCACATAGATGAGGTCAGACGACTCAGAATCTGGCATAATCCCCGATCCGGGATCAGAGGATCCCAGTTACTTATTTTCGTTCACTTTGGGAAGAGAGGAAGAGAATGGCCGAGGCACCAATTCACACAGATTTGGGCTCTAGCGAGCTTACAGATATTGCAATACAACGAGGCGAGGGCCGCCTAAGCAGTACCGGCGCCTTTTTAGCTGTCACTGGCCGCCGTACCGGCCGCTCACCTGGCGATAGATTTATTGTTGATGAACCCAGTTCATCGGATTCTATCGATTGGGGTTCAGTCAACCGCCCTATTGGCGAAGATAGTTTCAATACTCTCTGGGAGCGCGTTGATCATTATCTTGCCGATAAAGAACGCTTTGTCTCAAACCTTCATGTAGGCCAGGACGCTACCCATTACATTCCGGTTAACGTCACTACTGAAACTGCTTGGCATGCTCTGTTCGCACACAATATGTTTATTCGCGCCGACAGCTATAACCATGGTGAAAAAGGCGAGTGGAAAATTCTTCATGCAGCCAACTTTGTCTGTGACCCTGAGCGCGATGGCACCAACAGTGATGGTGTAGTCATTATTAACTTTGCTCAACGCAAAGTACTTTTGGCTGGCATGCGTTACGCCGGCGAAATGAAAAAAGCCATGTTCTCAGTGCAGAACTATCTGCTACCAGGCAATGACGTTATGTCTATGCACTGTGCAGCCAATGTCGGTGACGACGGTGATACCGCACTGTTCTTTGGCCTTTCGGGCACAGGTAAAACTACCCTTTCAGCTGATCCAGATCGTTTCTTGATCGGTGATGACGAGCACGGTTGGGGCAAGGGTACGGTCTTTAATTTAGAAGGTGGCTGTTACGCCAAGACCATCGACCTTAGCCAGAAGAATGAGCCAGTTATCTGGGATGCCATTAAGTCTGGCGCCATTATTGAGAATGTCGTGATCGATGAAGAGACTCTGGTCGCCGATTACTGCGACACCTCATTATCTGAAAATGGTCGCTGCAGCTATCCCTTAGAACATGTTGAAAAACGCTGCATCGAAAACCAAGCTGGCGAACCTAAGAATATTATCTTTTTGACCTGCGATGTTACTGGTGTATTACCCCCCGTTTCACTGCTGTCAAAAGAAGCCGCGGCCTATCACTTTTTGAGTGGTTATACGGCTCGCGTTGGCTCTACTGAGATGGGCGGCGAAGCCGGTATTCACCCAACCTTCTCAACCTGCTTTGGTGCGCCGTTTATGCCGCGCCCCGCTGCAGTCTATGCGGAGCTACTGATGCGCCGTATCGAAGAGTTTGGTTCTAAGGTGTATCTGGTTAATACCGGTTGGACTGGTGGTTCAGGTGGTTCTAAAGGAACGGGTAGCCGCTTCCCTATTCCGGTAACCCGCGCAGTAGTGACGGCGATCACTAATGGGTCATTGGAAAATTGTGCGACTGAGCATCTTGATCTGCTTAACCTAGATATCCCCACAGAAATTGCCGGTGTCGATAAGGCTTATCTCAACCCACGTAATAACTGGGATGACAGTGCCAAATACGATGAGCAGGCGACTAATCTAGCCGAGCTTTTCGTGAAAAACATTGTCAGCTTTGCGCCCTCACAGGACGTGATCGATGCAGGCCCAAAGCTCTAAAAATTAAGAGCTCCAGAGATTAAAAGCTTTTACAGCAGGCAATAAAAAAACCGCACTACTTAGTAAGGAGTGCGGTTTTTTTTGCCCTTAAATTCAGAGCATTCTGTTTACAGCCTATTACTTGCTGTTATCCAGAATATGGTCAACAGCGGCCTTTACTTCGTCATCGCTGCAATCCATGCAGGTGCCGCGCATAGGCATGCCACGAATACCATTGATAGCATTGGTATAAACAGTCTCTATACCCTGTTCTAATCGTTCAGCCCAGGCGCCAGCATCACCAAATAGAGGTGAACCAGCAACGCCTGAAGCATGACAACCCATGCAGTTAGTGCTGTAAATGTCGCTACCAGAACGTCCTGCGCCGCCAGCGCTAGCTACTGCTGCAACTACCTGGCCCGCTTTAACAACATGGCCTACAGGTGCAATACGCTCGGCAACTTGCTGTTCCTGAGTTGCAGTCAACTCAACGCTGCCATCCTGCGCGCCACAACCAATCAAAAGTGCACAGGCTAAAGTAATCAGTCCAAAAGTTTGTTTCATTGTTGGCTCCATTGAAGCTTGAAATGGTTAGATAATAATGTGGATCGCATTATACATAGGTAACTACAAATACTCACCAGCCCGATTTAAATTAATCGGCTATGCCAGCGGCCTGATACCCACTGATTTACGGGCCTTAGCCATCAGCGCTGCACTCTGCTCGCGGGCTTTTAATGCACCCTTCTGTAATACGGCTTCCACCTGCGCCGGGTTCTCCAGCAACTGCAGATATTTCTCTCGGGGCTCTTTAATCTGATCATTAATCAGCTCGAACAGCTGCTTTTTAGCCTCACCCCAGGCAATACCCTTTTCAAACTCTAGGCGCATAGCAGCGGTTTGCTCGGCAGTGGCAAAGGCCTTCCAAATTTGAAATACAGATGAGGTATCGGGATCCTTAGGCTCGCCGGGCTCCAGCAAATTGGTATTGATCTTATTGATATGTTTTTTCAGCTGCTTCTCGGTGAGAAATAGAGGAATAGTATTGCCATAGCTTTTGCTCATCTTGCGTCCATCAAGGCCCTGCAAAATCGCCGCGTCATCGTCCACCTGAGCCGCGGGCAACACAAAGTGTTCCCCATAATGATGATTAAAACGCTGGGCAATATCTCGCGCCATCTCTACATGCTGAATCTGATCTCGACCCACGGGGATTTTATGGGCATTAAACATTAATATATCGGCAGCCATAAGTATGGGGTAACTAAACAGGCCCATACTGATCGCCGCATCTTCATCTTCCCCAGCTTCAACGTTCGCCTGCACAGCGCCTTTGTAGGCATGGGCGCGATTCATCATGCCCTTGGCAGTCATGCAGGTGAGTAACCAGGTTAATTCAGGAATTTCGGGGATATCTGACTGGCGATAAAAAACAACCTTATCCGTATCCAGCCCCAGTGCTAGCCAGGCTGCAGCAATTTCCAACGTCGATTGATGGACCATCTCTGGGTCCTGGCTTTTGATTAACGCATGGTAATCGGCCAAAAAGAAAAAGGACTCATAGTCTCCGGTGCGGCTGGCCTCGATCGCAGGTCGAATGGCGCCTACATAGTTACCTAGGTGGGGACTTCCAGACGTAGTGATACCTGTTAAAACTCGCTGCTTAGTCATAAAAAATTCTACTGTTTAAGGCTGGTGGACATAATACACAGAGGTTGCTTGATCCCGCTGTGCTTTCTAAATAATTTCTAAACACTTTTTAAACGATAGCTAAAATATTACCTAAGCGATCTCTACACTTAGGTTACCCGGCTGATTAAAAAACGCCGTCAGTACCGAAGTCAGTCTCATTGGATCTTCAGACCCTGCAACTTCTCGGCAAGAGTGCATAGCTAGCTGTGGAATACCCACATCTAGGGTTGGCACACCGAGGCGTGAAGCCGTAATAGGGCCAATAGTGCTGCCACATCCAAGATCACTGCGAGAAACAAAGGTTTGTACTGGCACATCAACGCTGGCACAGAGCTGTCTAAACAGGCTCGCGGTCACACTGGTGGTTGCGTAGCGTTGTTTCACATTCACTTTTATTACTGGGCCGCCGTTGAGTACAGGCCCATGAGAGCTGTCATGTTTGTCGAGATAGTTGGGGTGCGCAGCATGGGCATTGTCGCAAGAGATCATCAGCGACTGTTCAATAACCCGATTGCGCTCCTGGCTTTCATGGCAGCCATTGAGACGAGCAATAACCGCTTCAAGGAAAGGGCCGTCAGCGCCTACCGCCGAAACACTACCCACCTCTTCATGGTCGTTGCACACCATTAAACAGGTATTGCTGCTATCGGCCTGCAACAGGGCCTGAGTGGCAACAAAACAGCTGAGCAGATTATCCAGTCGCGCCGAGGCGAGAAACTCGTTATTGATTCCTACCATGGCTGCACCCTGAGTATCGTAAAAGCACAGTTCATAATCTAAAACTTCTGCACCAGCCGGCAAAAACTCCTCGGCCAACAGTGTGCGAAAATCTTCGGTTTTCTTACTCAGCATAAGTATGGGCGGAATATCCTTCTGGGCATTTACAGTGCGCCCCTCATTAGCCTCGCGATCTAGATGTATCGCCAGACTGGGAATCATGGCGACAGGTCGTTCAAAATCCACGAGCTGCTGCTTGAGCTGCTGATTGCCATCGCGGTAAACCACACGACCGGCAATCGATAGGTCTCTATCAAACCAGGGGTTTAATAACGCACCACCATAGACTTCTACCCCGAGCTGAAAATAGCCATTCTTAGAAATTTCAGGCTGGGGCTTAACCATAAGACAGGGGCTGTCGGTATGGGCGCCCGTCATACGCAACCCATTTTCCTTGAGCGGCTCAGAGCCGACTGTAAACGCAATAATAGATGAACCATTGCGGCTGACAAAATGTTTGTCGCCCGACGTTAGGGTCCAGTCATCAGACTCACTCAGTTGCGTGAAACCCGCCTCGGTCAGCAGGTCACCCATGCTAGACACCGCATGAAAGGGGGTCGGCGAGGCATCTAAAAAGGCTCTCAGCTGCTGATTAAATTCACTAGTCTCCATGGTCATCCTTACAATCCTTTAATGTCATTTTTTGATTTTAGTCGCGCCAGTAAACTAGAAGTATCCCAGCGATTTCCACCCAGCTCTTGCACCTCGGCATAATAACTATCAACCAGGCTAGTAACGGGAAGCAGGCTGCCATTATTCTCGGCTTCTTGCAGCGCGAAGGCGAGATCTTTACGCATCCACTGGACCGCAAAGCCATGGTCGTACTCTCCTGCTAACATGGTTTTATGGCGGTTCTCCATCTGCCAGGATTGCGCGGCACCCTTAGAGATAACCGTAACAACCTGCCGAGCATCCAAACCCGC
>DDDD01000027.1:38788-39676 GCA_002335945.1 Porticoccaceae bacterium UBA1989 | reverse complement strand
CGCAGGGCACGGTCAGCTGCATCAAGTCCATCAGCGATTTTCTTCTGGCGCTCTTCCATAGCCTCAATAATGACAGGCCATACAAACTTCATGCAAAACCACACGAAAAATGCAAACGTCACCATCTGACCAAAAAGCGTTAGATTAATATTCACGCCAATACCTCATTAATAGATGAGTTAAAAATTGTTGTTACGCGCCAGCTGCTGTTGGAGCAACAACAAAGATTAGGTACATAGCAATACCAACACCAATAATAGGCACAGCATCGATCAGACCAGCTAGCAGGAACATTTTGCCCTGAAGCATTGGACCTAATTCTGGTTGACGCGCTGTTCCTTCGATCAGCTTACCGCCCAACAGGCCCATACCAACAGCTGCCCCTAGTGCGCCCAATCCGAGCATTATTGCCGCAGCAATGTATATAAGTTCCATCGTAGACTCCCGATTTTAAGTAGTTAAATAATAAAGTAAGAATTAGTGCTCTTCATGCGCCATGCTGAGATAGACGACAGTAAGAACCATAAAAATAAATGCTTGCAGAGTAATAACCAAAATATGGAATACTGCCCAGCCCCATTGCATTAACCCGCCACCCAGCGCTGTTAAGCCACCACCTATGGTCATAAACACCATACATAGCAAAACAGTTCTACCCGTGGGTATTTTTCCTTTGAGGTTTAGCCAGCAAACGCCGCAGACCAAGATAAAGATAACTAACCAGAACCAAGCGCTAGTGTGCTCCCCAAAGATTTGTGCATGCAGACCGCCACCGATAAGACCAGCGCCTGCGCCCGCTGCGAATGTAGTCGCAATCAGGATAAATATCATTTCACCGGCATACATGTTGCCGAAGAGTCGAAGACCCAGTGAAAAAGGTTTTGCCAG
>DDDD01000027.1:0-38729 GCA_002335945.1 Porticoccaceae bacterium UBA1989 | reverse complement strand
AGGACAAACACGCCCAGCGCCATTCCCAAGGTGATATTAGGATCTGTTGACGGAACAATCTTCTGGTAAGGGACGCCAACCATCATCAGCAACTCTGGTATCAGGTCAACTGGGAGCAGGTCCATGAAGTTCATCAGGAAGATCCAAACAAAGATAGTCAGCGCGAGAGGGGCAACAAGCTTGTTGCGACCATGGAAGCTATCTTTTACAGCACCATCAATAAACTCAATAATTAATTCTACGAAGTTTAATAAGCCAGTAGGTACGCCAGTCGTCGCACGCTTTGCAGCAGAGCGGAATAACCAACAAAACAGAACACCCAAACCAATTGACCAGGCCATTGAATCAACATGAATGGCCATAAAACCCATCTCTGCCGCTTCTTGAGCGCCATGAGCGAAGCCCCACCCATTGTCAGGATGGTTGCCATAAACCAAGTTGGTTAAGTGGTGCTGAATATATTCAGTTGTACTTGCGGGATTCTCGCCTGCCATGTATCTCAACTCTCGTTAAATCAGTGCAATTCTAATTTCGGCTAGCAGCTACCTAAAGAATTACCTAAAAGTAAGCGCCACACATTATTGGGTACTACTATTTCAATAATCTTACGGTAATAAACCACTGCAACGGGATCATTACGATAAAAGTACTAAGAACGACCAAAAAATTAAGTTCTTTCCACAATATAAATGTGGTGATAAACATCGCAGCCGTTAACACAATCTTTCCCGCCGCGCCCTGGTACATGGCGCGAGCAACTAAATGTACCTGTCTAGCACCGGCATACTTAAAAGCCTGCCGTGCAAACCAAGCTTGAGGCACAATCTGAATCAGACCACCTATCAATACCGAATAGGCAATTACCTGACTCACCATCATCAACAATCCGCTTACTGGCAGCAGTACTATTAACTGATAGAGCGCAACTCTATGCATTGGTGGTTTGGGAATGGTCGTCATCATGCCTTTCGTCCACTTTTCCCAGGTCCAACTAAGGAGAGCATTAGACCCACCTCGAACGGATCGGCATTATAGGTATAGTGTTAGTGATATTCAACTCGCTAAACACCTTATATATCGGGAATTGGCCTGTTTGATATCTAGCTACTTTAGATGGGCAAGAATACCTTCAAGCTCATCAACGCTGTTATATTTAAAAACCAGCTTACCTGCACCCTTAGCACTGTGCTGAATCTGCACTACAGCACCGACCTTTTCAGACAGCTCTTCTTGTAAACGCATAATATCTGCGGTGCTGTCAGTCGCCTCTGTTTTGGTATTTTGGGTGGTTGGGTTTTGTAATTTTTTCACCAGGGCTTCGGTTTGGCGAACAGTCATGGCGTTGGCTGCTACGGTTCGCGCGGCCTGTATCTGCACATTACCTTCTAAACCAAGTAAACACTTAGCATGACCCAACTCTAACTCACCGCGCTCAACCTGTAACTGCACCGGAGATTCCAAGCTAGCTAGTCGCATAAGATTAGTGACGGCTGAGCGTGACTTGCCGACGGCATCTGCAACCTGCTGTTGGGTCAACTTAAACTCATCCTGTAGGCGGATCAGCGCAAGGCTCTCTTCAATGGGGTTTAGATCTTCCCGTTGAATATTTTCGATCAGCGCCATTACGACTGCTGCTTCGTCTGAGACCTCGCGAACAATCGCAGGAATACTGTCTAGACCCGCTTGCTGAGTAGCGCGCCAGCGTCGCTCACCTGCAATAATTTCGTATTTATCTTTGCCTATGGGGCGTACAACAATAGGCTGCATAACACCCTGAGAGGCAATTGAGCTGGCTAATTCTTGTAGCGCGTCTGGATTTAGATCTCGACGTGGCTGATATTTTCCGCGCTGGAGAAACTCTACAGGCAACTGACATAGTTTGCCGTCTACCGCATTATTTGAGTCAGCTCCCTCTGCGGAGTCTTGCTCGGAAATTTCCGTATCCTCAGGAATTCCAAGCAATGCATCCAATCCTTTACCCAGACTTTGTCGTTTTGTTGCCATGTTGTTAGATCCCTGTGGCTTGGGTTTTTTGTGCTTGCTGTTCTTTTTCTTGACGGAGTATCTCGCCAGCCAGTGCCAAGTAGGCAACTGATCCTTTCGAGTTTCTATCATAGACCAGTGCAGGCATACCATGACTGGGGGCTTCGGCAAGGCGAACATTCCGAGGAATGCTAACGCGATAGACCCGATCACCGAAATATTTTCTCAACTGCGCAGACACTGCATTCGTGAGGCTACTGCGCGGATCGTACATGGTACGCAAAATGCCCTCGATCTTTAACCGGGGGTTAATTAGCTTGGCGATTTGACGAATCGTATTATTGAGGGCAGACAGTCCTTCAAGGGCATAGTATTCGCACTGCATTGGAATCAAAACGCCATCGCTGGCAACCAACGCATTGACGGTGAGCATATTTAATGAGGGAGGACAGTCGATAATCACGTAATCGTAATTGCTAGCAACTCGCTTAATAGCATGGCGCAGGCGGCTTTCGCGGCCAATCTCTTGCATCAACTCAACCTCTGCAGCAACCAAATCGCCATTGGAGGGTAGGAGGTGATATTTGCCTTGCTCAGCCGTCACAATCACATCTTCAATGGTATTTTTTTCGGTGAGCACATGATAAACACTGAGCTTACAATCTTGTTTGTTAATCCCAGAACCCATGGTGGCATTACCTTGGGGATCAATATCTACCAGCAGCACACGTTTTTTATAGGCAGCCAGAGACGCAGCAAGATTAACGCTAGTAGTGGTTTTACCGACACCGCCTTTCTGATTGGCTATTGATAGTATGCGCACTGATGTACTTACCTTATAGTTGCTTTACAACGAGCTGTGGGTGATGGTTATTAAATGTCTTTCACCATCGACATCTGGTATGTCTAATCGACACAAGTCAGAGACCTTATAGTCTTTCGGTATTTCGCTCAACTCTGATTCCGGTAATCTTCCTTTCATGGCAATAAAGCAGCCACTGTCTGTCACGAGATGTTGGCAGGTTTTTAACATGTCAGGTAGGGAGCTAAAGGCACGACTTAACACCGTGTCGTAACGCTCCTCTGGCACAAAGGCTTCGGCACGCTTGTTGACCTCAAGCACATTACTCAACCCTAATTCGGTACGCACCTGGAATAAAAACCGTGTCTTTTTGCCAGCGCTGTCTAGTAACGTGAAGTGTTTATCGGGGTTCATGATAGCCAGGGGAATACCCGGCAAACCTGGGCCCGTACCTATATCAATCAGGTTTTTCTTGTCCGCAACATGAGGCTGCAGCGCCAAGCTATCTAGCAGGTGCAGATTAATCATTTGCATAGGATCGCGAATAGCCGTGAGGTTATAGGCTTTATTCCATCGTTCAAGCATATTTAGGTAGGCGAGCAACAGATCAAGTTGCTCTGTGGTGCAAGCAATTCCTAATGTGTCTATACCAGCCTGCAGCTTAGCTCTCTTCTGGCTCGCAGATGAATCAGGCTGCATGTTTTTTAAGCATAACAAGTAACAACGAGATCGCAGCCGGTGTAACACCAGGCACTCTCGATGCTCGAGCCAATGTTTCGGGCTTTACATCACTGAGCTTCTGCTTTATTTCATTGGATAGCCCACTGATTTTTTTATAATCGAAATTAGCCGGAATTGCAGTATTCTCATGGCGCTGTAACTTATCAACTTCGTCTTGCTGACGGTTAATATAACCAGAATACTTGGCGTCGATCTCTACCTGCTCAGCCACTTTCTCACTCACTGTATTTACTGCAGGAGGGCAGACTGAGCTCAAAATTTTATGGTTGAGTTCAGGGCGTTTAAGTAACTCAAATAATGAGTACTCATGGGACAGTTTATTTTCAATATGATCTGCAAGCTTTTGAGCAGCCTCGGTTCCAGGTTGAATCCAGGTGTCTTTTAGACGCTGACGCTCCAACTCAATAGCTTCGTGCTTTTCACAAAAGCTCTGCCATCGACTGTCGTTAACCAAACCCAGTTCACGGCCTTTTTCGGTCAATCGTAAATCTGCGTTATCTTCACGTAACAGCAACCGATATTCTGCACGGCTGGTAAACATGCGATAGGGTTCTGCCGTACCCATACTAATAAGATCATCCACCAACACGCCCATGTAGGCTTTGTCACGCCCAGGACACCAGCTGTCTTTATCCTGAACCTGTAATGCGGCATTGGTACCTGCCAGTAAACCCTGGGCTGCAGCCTCTTCGTAGCCTGTAGTGCCGTTTATTTGACCAGCCAAAAACAGGCCCTGAATAGATTTTGTTTCCAGTGAATACTTAAGATCCTGTGGATTAAAATAATCATATTCAATGGCATAACCGGGGCGAGTAATGTGAGCATTTTCAAAGCCCTGGATAGAACGAACCAAATTTAACTGAACATCAAAGGGCAGGCTGGTGGAAATACCATTGGGATAGAGTTCATGGGTATCTAGTCCCTCAGGCTCAACAAATATCTGATGTTTATCTTTGTCAGCAAAACGCACCACCTTATCTTCGATGGAGGGACAGTATCTTGGTCCAACACCATCGATAACACCGGTGTACATTGGTGAACGATCCATACCGCCATGAATAATCTCATGGGTTTTTGTGTTTGTATAAGTAATCCAGCAACAGGTTTGCGGCGGATGATCTTCAAGACGACCCATATACGACATAATGGGTTCTGGCTTATCGCCCCACTGCTCTGGTAAATGAGTGAAATCGACACTGCGCGCATCAATTCTGGGGGGCGTGCCGGTTTTGAGGCGCTCAACCCTGAAGGGCAGTTCACGTAATCGCTTGGCAAGATTTTCTGCAGGAGGATCACCCGCTCGGCCAGCAGCATGATTTTCTAAACCAATATGAATTTTGCCTGCCAGAAATGTTCCCGCGGTAACCACGACGGTTTTTGCACTAAAACGCAAACCCATCTGGGTAACGGCACCAGTAACTCTGTCGCCGTCGATAATTAAATCATCAACGCCCTGCTGAAAAATGGTTAGGTTAGGTTGATTCTCCAGCATGTCACGGATGGCTGCCTTGTAACGAACTCTGTCAGCCTGGGCGCGAGTGGCGCGAACTGCAGGGCCTTTGCGGGCGTTGAGCACTCGAAACTGGATTCCACCTAGGTCGGTTGCCAAGGCCATGGCGCCACCAAGGGCATCAATTTCCTTCACCAGATGGCTTTTACCAATACCGCCGATAGCGGGATTACACGACATTTGGCCCAGCGTTTCGATATTGTGCGTCAACAGCAATGTGCTGCAGCCCATGCGTGCGGAAGCAAGGCTGGCCTCAGTGCCTGCGTGGCCTCCGCCAATAACGATTACGTCGAATGTGTCTGGGTATTGCATAGGTCTTCAATAGGCTTGTGGAATTTCGGCTGCCCATTATACGGGTGTGTGGCTAAATAATAAGCAGTTTCGTGCGGGATTTTTGTCTGTGGTTATCTTGGGTCGTTTTAACTTATTGGTTAGTAATATTATCTATATAGAGTATGTATTAGGTTATTGTTATTGTTATTAGGGAGCGGTGTTTTTGTTAGTAAGTATTAAATATCTTTAATAAACAATAGGTTGTGAGTTAAACCTGGCTGTATAAACGCTTTGTTAAGACTGTTTTAGGTGTGTTATTACTTATGTTCTCGCCGGTATTAAATTTCGCCTATATTCAGATTAGGGGCATAGCTGAATAAATCGGTGTGTAGTTAGCAATGTTATGCATAGGTTTTGTACATGAAAATAATTATCAGCCCGCTAAGCTGGCTAAATGTGTAAAGTGTGGGGATAAGTTGTTTATTATCTGTGAGTCCCTGATAACCACAGGTTTGGCCCTGACCGTTCTTTACGGCTAATTGAGATTAAAGTAATAAACCGTTGATATGCTGAGGTAATTTTATTAGAATCCCCCGCCTGAAAACAGTACCGCAATTATTTTTGGATTAAGACAATGAAAAGAACATTCCAACCTAGTAACTTAAAGCGCAAACGCACTCATGGTTTTAGATCTCGTATGGCTACTCCTGGTGGTCGTGCTGTTTTGAATCGCCGTCGTGCTAAAGGCCGCAAGCGTTTATCAGCTTAAGGTTTTAGGGCTCCGTGCCCAGTTACGCCTTCAGTAAGAATCGACGCCTATTAAAAGCCTCTGAATATAAGGAGGTTTTTGACTGTAATAGGCTTAAGGTTGCTCATCCGAAACTTCTCCTATTAGCTTCTCCCAATAATTCTGGTCACTCGCGACTCGGGTTAGTGATAGGTAAAAAAAATATCCCCACCGCTGTCGGCCGCAATCGTGTAAAGCGAGTTGTGCGTGAGACTTTTCGTCAGTTTGATTTCCCTGTAGCACTGGATATCGTTTTTTTGGCTCGTAAAGGCGCCGATAAGATGACCTCGCAGGAGATGAACTTGTTGTTGTATCAATCTTGGTGCAGACTTCGGCAGCGCTGTGAATCGCTGGGAGATAACAATGCGTAGGCTGGCAATTGGGGTGATCAAATTTTATCAGTATGCTATTAGTCCGCTAATGGGCAATAACTGTCGCTTTCACCCAACCTGCTCTCAGTATGCAAAAGAAGCATTCGAATGCTACGGTTTTTTCAAAGGGGGTTATCTTATGATGCGAAGATTCGTAAAATGCCATCCTTTTCATCCAGGTGGTTACGATCCTGTCGGCGGACAAGCTGTTCAAGACGTAAAAACCCCCTGTAATAATCATCACACAGAGTTATAAATAGAATGGATTGGCTAAAAACAACATTATTAGGTGGTATGGGTGTCGTTGCTTGGTTACTGGTTATTGAGTGGACTCAGTTTCAAGAAGCTAACGAACCTGAGGTTATTCAGCAAAGTAGTTATGCCAGCCCCACTGTGGACAGTCCTATCCCACAGGCCCTTGCGCAAAATGAAGATGAGCTGCCTGTACTAATTGGTCAGACCCCAGCGGCTGTTTTTGTTGAGCCATCTAATAGTCAGCTCGTGACTGTGCGCAATGATGTGCTCGAGGTAGTAATTGATACCCTCGGCGGCGATATTATTGAGGTTAACCTTCTAAAACATCTCACTAAGATGGCTGTGGATGGCGGTAAGCCCTTTCAGCTGTTGAATCGTACTTCAAACAACATGTATATCGCTCAGAGTGGCTTAATTGGTCCCAATGGTACGGATACTCGTGATGGCCGACCGCAGTTTTTCGCTGCTCAAAATAGCTATGAGTTTAATGTTAACGATGACCTTCTCAATGTCGACCTTACTTACAACCAAGACGGTGTGCGTTTGGTAAAACGCTTTGAGTTTAGTCGCGATGGCTATGATGTAGGTGTTGAGTACCTTATTAACAATGGGACGTCGCAGGAATGGAATGCGACCTTCTACGGGCAAATAAAGCGCGATTCCCATTCACCCTTTATTGAATCTACTGGTGTGCAGCCTTATTTGGGTGCCGCGCTTCGTGAAGAAGAAAAGAACTTCTCCAAGTATGATTTTGGTGATATGGAAGATGAAACAGTCACTGCCTCAGTGACTGGCGGTTGGGTTGCTATGGTCCAGCATTACTTTGTTAGTGCCTGGATACCACCCACCGCCGATAAAAACAGCTTCAGCCTGCGCAAATTGGGTGACAAAGATGTGTACCTGATGGGCTTTACTGGGCAACCAATAGCCGTAGCGGCTGGCGGTGTTGGTGAGTATGGCGCGCGGTTTTATGTGGGCCCGAAAGATCAGTACAAGCTAGAGGAATTAGCTGAATATCTTGATTTAACCGTTGATTATGGTTTTCTGTGGATGCTGGCTAAGCCAATATTCTTCGCCATGCAGTGGATCCACAATATCGTAGGTAACTGGGGTTGGTCGATTATTTTACTAACACTGGGGATTAAGTTATTACTTTACCCGCTGTCAGCCACTAGCCTTAAATCTATGGCTAAGATGCGTAATCTACAACCTGAGATGGCGCGGTTAAAAGAATTATATGGCGATGATCGCCAAAAAATGTCTCAGGAATTAATGGGGCTGTATAAAAAGGAAAAGGTTAATCCTGCGGGCGGCTGTTTCCCCATGTTACTGCAGATGCCAGTGTTCCTTTCTCTGTACTGGGTACTGTTAGAATCTGTTGAGATTCGCCATGCCCCTTGGATAATGTGGATTCAGGATCTCTCAGCAAAAGACCCGTACTTTATTCTGCCTCTAGTTATGGGTGCCAGCATGCTACTGATGCAAAGAATGCAGCCAATGCCAACAGATCCCATGCAGGCTAGGGTTATGCAGATTATGCCGATTGCATTTACTTTCTTCTTTATGATCTTCCCAGCTGGCCTGGTGCTTTATTGGACTGTGAACAACCTCCTGTCTATGGCGCAGCAATGGGTGGTTAGCCGACAGCTTGCAAAGGCGAAAAATAATAAGTAAGTACTCCCTGCTTACTGATTCACAAAGGCTCCTGTTGGAGCCTTTTTTATAGGGCCCTTAATCAGGCATAATCGTTCTATGTTGCAAAATGATAAAGATGTAATCGTTGCTGTTGCCACCGCCCCGGGGCGAGGTGGTGTGGGTATTGTGCGCCTGTCTGGGGCGATTGATTTACAGCCCTACGTGTTGGGTTTGCTGGGTAGGGAGGCGCTTGAGCCAAGGCTGGCCAGCTACTGTCGGTTTCAGGACTGTGCGGGTGAGTCTATCGATGAGGGTGTCGCGCTATTTTTTCCTAACCCGAGTTCCTTTACGGGTGAGAATGTTCTTGAGCTTCAGGGTCATGGCGGCCCCGTTGTACTGGATAGATTGGTGCAACGCTGTGTGGAACTAGGCGCTCGTTTGGCCCGTCCCGGCGAGTTTAGTGAACGTGCTTTTCTCAACGACAAAATGGATCTGGCTCAGGCTGAAGCCATAGCTGATTTAATCGATGCCTCGTCGTTTCAGGCGGCGCGGTCAGCGGTGCGATCAATGCAGGGGGAGTTCTCTGTGATGATTAATCAGCTGGTCGAGAAAATGATTGAGCTGAGAATTTTTGTCGAGGCGGCGATTGATTTCCCCGAGGAAGAGATCGATTTTCTGGCGGACGAGGGGCTTGTTAGTAACCTCCATAGTTTGGCGACTAATCTGAATAATATACTGATTCGAGCCCAGCAGGGCTCTTTACTCCGTGACGGTATGACAATTGTATTGGCGGGTAAACCCAATGCCGGTAAGTCGAGTCTTCTCAATGCCTTGGCGGGGAATGATGCGGCTATTGTGACGCCTGTGGCGGGCACTACGAGAGATGTGCTCAGGGAGCGCATCCTACTCAATGGTCTGCCGTTAAATATTGTCGACACGGCGGGTCTGAGAGACAGTGAGGATGAAATAGAGCAGGAAGGTGTGCGTCGCGCCTGGGCTGAAATAGAAAAAGCGGATTTAATACTGTTCGTTGTAGATGCTACTGAGTCTGATGACCCTGATCTGGGGGATATTTGGCCGGAGTACTTCACGCGCTTTCCCGAGGCCCGCCAGCCAGTGACGCTGGTATTAAATAAGATTGACCGTTCAGGACATACTGCCGGTGCTATTGTTGGTCGCGAGCGCACCTTTGCTATCTCTGCCAAGGAGCATATTGGGTTTGACGCCCTTAGCGAGTATTTGCAGCAGAGTATTGGTTACGAGGGACAGGCAGAGGGTTTATTTTCGGCCCGTCGTCGACACCTAGATGCATTACGAAAAGCACTTAGCTTAGTGACTACCGGGATTGCTCAGCTCGAGGGGGCTGGCGCAGGCGAATTACTTGCGGAAGACCTTCGTCAGGCCCAACAACAGCTGTCAGAGATTACCGGTCAGTTCACGTCAGACGACTTGCTGGGCCGCATATTCTCCTCGTTCTGTATTGGAAAGTGACCATATTTTACCTGCTGGTCACTAGTGAATTAAGACCTCCATTGGTTAGTGCTCTCTATCAGTGATTTTAACGGTTAAACACTGGTTATATAGTGCATACACACAGGTTATCCACAGTAATTGGTTGTTTTTTGTTCAATTTATTTTTAAATGCTGTTGATAAAAAAAACATTGAGATTATTTAAGTCGTTGATTATAAATGATTAAATTACAAACTGCCTTTTTGTTTCACATTCTGCGTTGTGGATAATCCATAATCTTGGGTATAGAATCTCTTGCAAGCGAGATAACTAAAGTTCGCAGTGCAAATTGCAGAATAATAGATTGGTTTGTTAGGTGGAATATTCCGGTAAGCGGGTTTTTCCTGAGTGAGCCAACAGCGGAATTAAAAGGTCGAGAGAATGGGGTTTGATGTGCCTGAGGTAGTGTGGTCTCAATGTCAGAGTCAACTCCGTAGCGAGTTGCCGGAACAGCAATACAATACTTGGATTAGGCCGCTGATTATTCAGCCGGCGTCTGATCCCTTGGCGGCTGTTGTTCACTTATTGGCGCCCAATCGGTTTATTGAGGACTGGGTTAAGAATAAGTTTCTTGCTCGGATAGAGGAACTATTTGATCAGCTTGGTGGAAAGTCTGTCTCTCTGGCGGTTGCTGCGAATCGATCAAGCGCACCGGTTTTTCAGCAGTCTGCAGGAAATCCGTCCAATGAGCAGGCTAACTCTGTTAATAACGAAAGCTTTCAGCCCGAAGCTCATCGAGGTCGTGAAGAGCCAAGCCGTATAGTGGTGCCATCCCAGCGTATTGTTGAAGCACCGGCTATTATTAAATCGGCCGCCGAAAGCAGCCTAAAAACCAATTTAAACAAAAATTTCACTTTTGACAGCTTTGTCGAAGGAAAGTCCAATCAGCTGGCGTTTGCGGCTGCACAGCAGGTCGCTGAAAACCCCGGGGGTTCTTACAACCCTCTCTTTATTTACGGTGGTGTGGGCCTTGGTAAAACTCACCTTATGCATGCCGTCGGTAATGCCATGCGGGCTAAGAAGCCGGATGCCAAGATTGTTTACCTGCATTCAGAGCGTTTTGTTGCGGATATGGTCAAGGCCTTGCAGCTTAAGGCTATTGATGAGTTTAAGAGTTTCTACCGGTCGGTAGATGCCCTGTTGATTGACGATATTCAGTTTTTTGCGGGTAAAGAGCGCTCTCAGGAGGAGTTCTTTCACACTTACAATGCCCTGCTTGAGGGTGGGCAGCAGATGATCCTTACTTGCGATCGATATCCCAAAGAAATGGATGGGGTTGAAGAGCGTCTAAAGTCACGATTTGGTTGGGGTCTGACCGTAGCGGTTGAGCCGCCAGAGCTTGAAACCCGTGCGGCGATCCTGATGAATAAGGCCGAGCAGGTAGGGATGTCGCTTTCCAAAGATGCGGCGTTCTTTATTGCTCAGCGTATTCGATCCAATGTACGTGAGCTTGAGGGTGCTCTAAAGCGGGTAATGGCCCATGCTCAGTTCACGGGTAGAACCATTGATATCGATTTAATTCGTGAATCATTGAAAGATTTATTGGCACTTCAGGACAAGCTGGTTACCATAGACAATATCCAAAGAGTGGTGGCCGACTACTACAAGTTAAAAATGTCGGATATGCTCTCTAAGCGTCGTAGTCGCTCTGTTGCACGCCCTAGGCAGGTGGCTATGTCCATTGCTAAGGAGCTGACCAACCATAGTTTGCCGGAGATAGGGGAGTCCTTTGGAGGGCGCGATCATACGACGGTATTACATGCCTGCCGTAAGGTGAAGGAGCTTGAGAGTATCGACCGCGAAGTTCAGCGTGATCTCAAAAATCTCTATCGCACGCTGTCTACCTAAGTATTCCTTAAACTGATCAATGTAATTATTTTTTAATCGACTTACAGATTGTTGGAGATAGAAAGTTACCATGAAATTCAGCCTTTCCCGTGAAGCATTATTAAAGCCTTTACAGCTTGTTGTTGGTGTCGTCGAACGGCGCCAAACGTTACCTATTCTGTCCAATGTATTGCTTAGCCTTGAAGGGACTAAGTTATCTTTGACTGGCACGGATCTCGAAGTTGAGATTGTGGGTTCTACTGAAGTGGGTGTAGCTGCCGAGGCTGGAGAGGTGACTGTGTCGGCGCGTAAGTTTCTTGATATTTGTCGCTCGCTACCGGAAGACGCCCAGGTGGATTTCTCTAGTAGTGATGGGAAGGCGACCCTTAAGAGCGGGCGCAGCAAATTTACGTTGGCCACACTCCCGGCCAATGAATTTCCCTCTGTTGATGAGGGGGAGAAGAGTATTGGTTTCGCTGTTCAGGCCAGTATCCTTAAGGGTTTGATCGAAGCGACTTCGTTTGCCATGGCTCAACAGGACGTTAGATACTATCTAAACGGTATGCTGTGGGAGCTAAGTACGAACAAGTTGCGTGCTGTGGCCACAGATGGCCATCGTATGGCGCTTTGCGATGGTATTTGTGAAGTTGATTTGCAGGATACTATTACCGCCATACTGCCTCGTAAGGGCATTATGGAGCTTTCGCGGCTGCTTGGGGATGAGGAGGTTAATGTTTCCATGGGTTCGAACCATATTCGAATCACAGGGACAGACTATTGCTTCACGTCTAAGCTCGTTGATGGGGCCTACCCAGACTACGATCGCGTGCTACCCAAGGGTGGCGATAAGCAGGTAATCGGCGATCGCGCTGAGTTAAAGCAGGCGTTTGGCCGCACCGCGATTCTTTCTAATGAGAAGTATCGAGGCGTACGTATTCTGTTGTCGGATGGCGCTATCAAGATGGTTGCTAATAATCCAGAGCAGGAAGAGGCTGAAGAGGAGGTCACTGTCAATTATGTGGGCGATGACCTAGAGATTGGGTTTAATGTTAGCTATCTACTGGATGTACTGAATGTGCTGAAGGGTAAGGATATTCGGTTTACCCTCAGCGACTCTAACAGCAGTGCTCTGGTTGAAGATGCCGGTGAAGGTAGTGCTGTGTATGTTGTTATGCCCATGCGTCTTTGATGCAGGGCTTTCGCTTACTGCTCGATTTTTCTAAGTCTTAACCCCCAATGCATCTCTCTCGGCTGGACATTCTTCAGGTTAGAAACCTACAGAATGTTCAGATTGTCTGCCATCCGGGAGCCAATATTATCTTTGGCTCTAACGGTAGTGGCAAAACCAGTATCCTCGAAGCAATCTATCTACTAGGCCGCGGCCGCAGCTTTAAACATCGTGACCTTCGTGTTGTGGTCAATAATGATGCTGATGAGTTGGTGGTATCTGCGCGCATTGAGCGTGTCGGACCTATAGGTAGTCACCAGCTTGGTATTAAGCGTACAGCCCAGGGTCGCTTCGAGGCCCGTCTTGACGGAAAGTCCCTACAGTCCGCGGTCCAGCTCGTCGAGGAGTTGCCGCTGCAGTTAATTGATGCTCATAGCTTTACGCTACTTGAGGGAGGGCCGTTACAGCGAAGACAGTTTTTAGACTGGGGAGTGTTCCACGTGGAACATGGTTACACGGCCCTCTGGAGGCGCTTTCAAAAGGCGTTAAAACAGCGCAATCAATTGCTCCGCCATGGTAGAATGGATGAAGATTCGTTGCGTACCTGGACGGCCGAGTTAATACCGCTAAGTGAGCAGATAACAGGCTTTAGAAAGCAGTATCTAGCAGATCTCACCAAGCAGGTGCTGGCTGTTGCAGGTCGGTTTGATGGCTTGGGTGTCCTAGAGCTCGAGTACTACCAGGGCTGGGATGATCAGCTGTCCCTAGAGCAGGTGTTGGTAGGGGATCGAACAAGGGATATTGCCACAGGGAAAACCAACCATGGTGCCCATAAGGCAGATATCCGTATTAAAGTTGATGGGGTGGCTGCTGCGGAGCGGTTATCTAGAGGCCAGGTTAAACTGTTGGTCTACGCATTAAAGTTGGCTCAGGGTATGCATTATCAGGAAAAGACAGGGCAGTCCTGCTTGTTTTTGTTAGATGATCTGCCTGCAGAGCTGGATTATGAACATCGTGGGCAGGTAGTGGCCTGCTTAGACGGTCTGGGTTGTCAGTATTTTATGACCGGGGTCGATAAGAAAGATTTTGAAGAGCTGGTTGTGGGGATAGCGCATAAGATGTTCCACGTGGAACATGGTATGGCTTCAGTAGGCTGAATAATAGGAAAGTAAAAGATATGAGTGAAGAACCGAATTATGACTCGTCGAGCATTAAGGTGCTTAAAGGGCTTGATGCTGTTCGCAAGCGTCCCGGTATGTATATCGGCGACACAGATGATGGCACTGGCCTTCATCATATGGTCTTCGAGGTTGTCGATAACTCAATCGATGAAGCTCTAGCAGGCCATTGCTCTGAAATCCGTATTGTTATTCATCCCGATGAGTCTATCTCGGTCTCTGATAATGGTCGTGGTATTCCCACTGAGATGCACGACGAGGGTGTTTCAGCGGCAGAAGTTATTATGACTGTGCTTCACGCTGGCGGTAAGTTTGACGATAATAGCTATAAGGTGTCTGGCGGCCTGCACGGTGTGGGCGTTTCAGTTGTTAATGCACTGTCCAAGAAGATGCGCCTGACTATCCGTCGCAACGGTAAAGTCCATGAGCAGAACTATGAATACGGTGTTCCAATGGCGCCATTGGCGATTGTTGGTGATACTGAGGCAAGTGGTACAGAGGTTTATTTCGCACCGTCTGAAGGTACTTTTACTAATATTAAATTCCATTTTGACCAGCTGGCCAAGCGATTGCGCGAGCTGTCTTTCCTTAACTCTGGTGTACGTATCGTTCTTCACGACGAGCGTTCGGGTAAGGAAGAAGTTTATGCCTATGATGGCGGCCTAAAAGCCTTTGTTGAGTATTTGAATACCAATAAGAGCACGGTAAACAAAATCATGCATTTCAATACTGACCGTGAAGACGGCACCAGCGTTGAGGTAGCCTTGCAGTGGAATGATGGCTTCCAGGAAAATATCCTTTGTTACACCAACAATATCCCCCAGCGTGACGGTGGCACTCACCTTGCCGGTTTCCGTTCGGCGCTTACCCGTGGTTTAAATACCTATATTGAAAAAGAGGGTATTAACGGTAAGTCAAAGGTAGCGACTACTGGCGACGATGCCCGCGAAGGCCTGACCGGTATTATTTCAGTGAAGGTCCCAGACCCCAAGTTCTCTTCGCAAACTAAAGACAAGCTAGTTAGTTCTGAGGTTAAGACGGCAGTTGAACAGGAGATGGGCAGTAAATTTACTGATTACCTGATGGAATTCCCACAGGAAGCCCGCGCTATCGTTAACAAAATGATCGATGCTGCTCGTGCACGAGAAGCGGCCCGTAAGGCCCGTGAGATGACGCGGCGCAAGGGCGCCCTAGATATCGCGGGCTTGCCTGGCAAGCTTGCAGACTGTCAGGAGAAGGATCCTGCGCTGTCTGAGTTATACCTGGTGGAGGGAGACTCTGCTGGTGGTTCTGCCAAGCAGGGTAGAGCCCGTAAAACACAGGCAATTTTGCCCCTTAAAGGCAAGATTCTTAACGTTGAGAAAGCGCGGTTCGACAAGATGCTGTCTAGTGTTGAAGTTGGCACCCTGATAACGGCGCTGGGTTGCGGTATTGGTGCGGAAGAATTTAATCTTGCTAAGCTTCGATACCACACCATTGTGATTATGACGGATGCGGATGTGGATGGATCTCATATTCGTACGCTGCTGCTGACCTTTTTCTTTAGGCAGATGCGTGAGCTAGTAGAGAACGGTCATATTTATATTGCTCAGCCACCGCTGTATAAGGTTAGCAAAGGCAAAAATGAGCAGTATGTTAAAGACGATGCGGCCCTCTTGGTTTATCTCACCCAAAAGGCCCTTGAGAGTGCGAGCTTGCATGTGAGTGAAGATGCTCCGGCTATGCAGGGCGCAGCCCTTGAAACCCTTGTTGGCCGCTACAGGCATGTGTCCAATTTGATGGAGCGCATGTCGCTAGTTTATCCGCGAGAAGTGCTTGAAGCACTGATCTATGTTCGCAGCCTAGATAAGGAACTTCTGCAAAAACGCAGCGATGTTGACGCCTGGTGCGTCGAACTCCAGGAAAAACTACAGGAAGCCGAAAGTGGCTCCCACCGCTATCAGGTGGCAGCTAAAGAAGATAAAGAGCGTGGCATCTTCTTACCTAATATTGAAATTACCGCCCATGGCGTGCCGCATCATCACAGCCTAAGTCGTGACTTTTTTGATTCCAATGAATACAGGGCAATGGTTGCGTTGGGGCTTGTTCTACAGGGCCTGATTGAAGAGGGCGCCTATGTTCAGCGCGGCGAGCGCAACCAGCCAGTGGCAAGCTTTAAGGAAGCGCTGGACTGGTTAATGTCAGAATCCCGTCGCGGTATTAATACTCAGCGCTATAAGGGTCTAGGTGAGATGAATCCCGAGCAGCTTTGGGAGACCACCATGGATCCAGAGAGCCGACGTATGCTGTTGGTTACTGTTGAAGATGCCATTGCGGCAGATTTGATGTTCACCACATTGATGGGTGATCAGGTTGAGCCAAGACGCGAATTTATTGAGAACAATGCTCTGTCAGTGGTTAATCTAGACGTCTGATACATAAAAAAGCTATCAGCTGATCCCAGCTAATAGCTTAATGTTTCTACTCCATAGCTTTTAATTCATAGCACTTAAGCCATTGCGCTTAATCTATGGCCTTTATTCGACTGTCTTCCATATATCTTTGTCACCAACCCGTCGACCAGTATTCTGTCGACGGTTATCGGTGCTGGGCTCAAACCGTATTTCTTCCCGACGATCAATATCAACACGACGTCTGCTCTTACGCGTATTGAGCGCTAAAGATTTGGGCTTTTGGGCATCCTTTTCCATTACCGAACTCCTGCTAAGAGCGCGATTGTATCGACAAAATACCAAGAGTTTTGTGCGTCAGGTCACAGCTGTAATGTGTCACTGATCCAATGGCGGGCCTTTGCGGTTAATTCCCTAGCGTTGCCCTCACTGGTATCGATGGCAGGGCCTATATGCATATGGATGGTCCCCGAACGTTTGCTATAGCGATCTCGGAACCAGAAACTACCGGCATCATGAGCGACAGGGACTATAGCCACACCGGCTTTTTTGGCGATGGCCGCGCCACTGGTCTTAAACTCGCCCAGACTGTTAGCTGGAACTCTAGTGCCCTCCGGATAAATAACCACTCTATTACCCTCCTGTAGACGCTTTTTACCGCACTTTAATACATACCGAATAGCGCCTGCTGGGTTGGAGCGTTTGATTGCGATGGGGCGCATAAAGTACAGACCCCAACCAAATAAAGGAATCCATAGAAGCTCGCGCTTTAAAATTACGCTCGCTGGCTGGAAATACCACTGTAGGTAAAAGGTTTCCCAGGTACTTTGGTGGTTGCTTAGAATCACACAGGGCCCCGGGGGCAAATTTTCCTGCCCAGTGACCTTGATATCAATGTTACAGCAGAGTCTCAGCCACACCATAACCAGCTGATTACCTGAGGTCGCGATCCTTTGCAGCAGCCTAAAGGGAAGGAAGCACAGTAAGCAGCAGACTGTGCTCATGACGGCCAAAATTAGAATAAAGCCTATATAAAATAGTAGGGATCTCATCGAACATCCTAGTTTTTTGAGTAATACCATCGCAACGAAAACTAACCTCTCGGTTACTGTGATAACGCCTTAAACACCCCTGTCCGTTGTTGACAGGCAGGGTTATTTTGCCGGTACTAGCTGAGAGATATCGGCCACACCGATAAACAACCTGCGCAAGCTGTGCAGCAGTGCGAGACGATTATCGCGAACCGCGGCCTCCTCAGCCATCACCATCACCTGATCAAAGAACTGATCGACCGGGTCATGCAGCAGGGCCAATTTTTGCAGAACAGCATTATAGTCACGCCGTTTAAGTAATGGCGTAACAAGCGAGGCCAGTGCGTCAATTTCAGTGGCCAGGATTTTCTCTGCGGCGTCTTGCAGTAGTTCAGCTCTCACTGGTTCAGGAGTCTTGTCGCCAAGCTGTTTAGCTAGAATATTAGATACACGCTTGTTGGCGGCGGCCAGCGCTGCAGCTTCTGGCAGCAATGTAAATTGGTGCACAGCCTGCACTCGCATATTGATCTCTAAGGGATTTGACAGCCCTAAAGCGGCTACCGAAGCAAACACCTCTGGGCTGATACCTTCGTCTCTATAGCCAGACTTAAAGCGCTCAATAATGTAAGTTAGCACTTGCTCACATAACTCGTCGCTACTGTTATTAAAGGGCTTGGCAGCGGCAGCAATAGCCACTGTCAGGTCCATATCAATATTGCGTTCAACCATAATTCGCAATACTCCAAGGCTAGCTCGGCGCAGTGCAAACGGGTCTCGTGAACCCGAAGGCTGTTGGCCAATACTAAAGATACCCACCAGACTATCTAGGCGATCCGCCAACGCTAATGTTGTTCCCACTGCAGTGCTGGGTACTTCATCACCGGCAAAGCGCGGAAGGTACTGTTCGAATAATGCTTCGGCAACCTCGGCATTTTCGCCATCATGTATGCCGTAGTCACGACCCATGGTGCCTTGCAAATCGGAGAACTCGCCAACCATATCAGTCACCAGATCTGACTTGCTGAGTTCGGCAGCGCGGCGTGCCAACGAAGCATCAGCGCCCGTAAACGGCGCAAGCATTTCGGCTAAGGCGGCTACCCGTTCAGTCTTGTCATAGACCGAACCTAGCTTAACTTGAAACACCACCTGCTTAAGCGCAGTCCGGCGGCTTTCCAATGTGGCATTTTTATCATTCTTATAAAAGAAAGCAGCATCCGCAAGTCGAGGGCGAATCACGCGCTCATTGCCATCAATAACCTGAGACGGATCCTTGCTTTCAATATTGGCAACCGTAATAAACGCCGCCATTAAATTTTTATTGGCATCAACCAGATGGAAATATTTCTGGTGTTCTTTCATAGACGAAATTAACGCCTCAGCAGGCACATCCAAAAAGTGCGAATCAAATTGACCCAATAGCGGCACCGGCCACTCATTCAGTGCGCTCACTTCATCCAGCAGGTCTTCATCAATAACGGCAACACCGCCAAAGTCTGTGGCCAGTGTGGTAACCCCCTCGCGAATAATGTCACGACGGCGACTAAAGTCGACCATCACATAGGCTTTCTCAAGCTGTGCGGCATAGCTGTCCGCGGACTCAATGATAATATCTTCAGCACAGTGGAAGCGATGACCGCGGCTAGTATTGCCAGACTCAAGACCAAGGATACGCTCATGGCAAACTTCACCATCAAATAACAAGACAGCCCATTGCACCGGGCGAACAAATTCTTCTTTATTACTACCCCAGCGCATACGTTTGGGGATGGGCAATGCCGCTAGAGATGCATTAATAACGTCAGCAAGTAGGCTGCGCGTTTGGCTGCCGGTTTCAACGCGGCGCACACAGAGTTTGTCCTGCTGCCCGTCGTTTTCGACATTATTCTTTAACTCAGAAACCTCAATGCCATTTTTGCCTGCAAAGGCCTCGGCGGCACGGGTGGGATTGCCATCCCCATCGAAAGCCACCTTTGTAGGTGGTCCCCAGGCAACAACCTCAGAGTCTGGGGCCTTGCGATCTAGGTCTTTAATGATAACGGTCAGTCGGCGCGGTGCCGCGTAGGCAGTCACCTCACCCAGAGACAGCTTATGGCTTTTAAAGCCACTAACAATACCTGCGGTAAAGGCTTCAGAAAGCTTTAGTAACGCTTTGGGTGGCAGCTCTTCAGTGCCCAGCTCAATCAGAAAATCAGCACTCATTTCGACTCCCCCGAATGCTTAGCAATTACTTCAGCGGCAATCTCTTTATTGGCCAATGGGAAACCCTTGGCCATGCGTGAATCAAAATACCCCTGAGCAACACCACGAGCCAATGTGCGCACGCGCAAAATATAACGCTGACGTTCGGTTACGGAGATGGCTTTACGGGCATCCAGTAGATTAAACGTATGGGAGGCCTTCATTACCATTTCGTAGGCGGGCAGCGGCAAGCCAGCTTCAATGAGTCGCGCGCTGTCTTTTTCATACTGGTCAAAGCTTGTAAACAAAAAATCGACATCGGCATGCTCGAAGTTATAGGTAGACATCTCCACTTCGTTTTGCATAAACACATCGCCGTAGGTCACATCGCCCTCTGGGCCGTGGGCCCAAACGAGATCATAAATGCTATCGACCGATTGCAAATACATGGCAATCCGTTCCAAGCCATAGGTAATTTCACCGGTGACGGGGTAGCATTCGAGCCCACCCACCTGCTGGAAATAGGTAAACTGCGATACTTCCATACCGTTTAGCCAGATTTCCCAGCCTAGGCCCCAGGCGCCCAAAGTGGGCGATTCCCAGTTATCTTCAACAAAGCGCACGTCGTGCACCAAGGTGTCTATGCCCAGATGGCGCAATGAACCCAAATACAGCTCTTGGAAGTCTGCAGGAGAGGGCTTCATCACTACTTGAAACTGGTAATAATGCTGCAACCGATTGGGGTTTTCTCCGTATCGACCATCGGTGGGTCTGCGGGATGGCTGCACATAGGCGCTATTCCATACCTCGGGGCCTATGGAGCGCAAAAAAGTTGCAGGATGAAACGTACCAGCGCCAACTTCTAAGTCTAATGGCTGCATAACAACACAGCCTTTTTCGCCCCAGTATTCCTGAAGTCTTGATATTAGTTCCTGAAAAGTCTCAGGAGGCGCACAGAGATTGCCCACAAATTCACCTAAAAGATTTAAACCAACGGAAAGAATCGGCAATTATAAAGGCGCAAGCCCAGAAAGATAGAGCATATCACCTTCAAACCCTTTAATTAGTGGCCTTCACCCAATCAGTTATGGATATAATACCGACAGGCATATTCATCGATTCATAATCTTTAGGAGTTTTAGATGGTTCACGTTAGACATGGAGAGAAGGTTCGCAAAGCAGTATTTCCTGTTGCAGGCATGGGAACCCGTTTTTTACCGGCGACCAAAGCCAGCCCAAAAGAAATGATGCCCGTAGTTGATAAGCCTCTTATTCAATATGCCGTCGAAGAAGCTGTCGAGGCAGGCATTACTGAAATGATCTTTGTGACCGGTCGCACCAAGCGCAGTATTGCCGACCATTTCGACAAGGCCTATGAGTTAGAGCATCAGCTAGAGCAGCGCGGCAAGAAAGAATTGCTGGCCATTGCTCAGAACGTTGTGCCTAAAGGCGTGAGCTGTACCTATATCCGCCAAACCGAGGCCCTTGGTCTGGGTCATGCAGTTGCTACCGCCTCTCATCTGGTTGGTGATGAGCCCTTTGCGGTGATTCTGGCCGATGACCTGATCCATTGCAAAAAAGGCGCCGTGCGCCAAATGGTCGAAACCTTCGAATTTTATAAAAGCTCGGTGATTGCCGTACAGAAAGTCGAAGGACCTGATATCTCGTCTTATGGTGTGATCAGCGGCGTGAAGCAAACTGACCGTGTGTATCTGCTAGACAAAATTGTTGAGAAGCCTGACTTTGTCGATGCACCCTCCAACATGGGTGTTACTGGTCGCTATATTTTCACCCCACAAATTTTTTCTCATTTGGCGCGTCTTAAACCAGGGGCTGGCGGAGAGTTTCAATTAACTGACGCCATCCAAACGCTTCTCACTGAAGAGCAGGTGTTGGCTTACGAGTATGAAGGTATCCGCTATGACTGCGGCAGTAAGATGGGGCTGTTAAAAGCCAATATCGAGCTTGGCCTACTTCATCATGAAATCGGTGACGAACTTCGCGACTACCTCAAAAATGAGCTAGTCGGGAAACTCTGAGACGCCATTGAAAAGTAACCTTGTATTAGTCTTCCTCAAGCTTCTGTCCTGGCTGCCCCTCGGGGCTTCAAGGGCACTGGGGCGTTCTCTCGGACGCCTAATTATTGGCTTTAATCTACAGCCTATTCGCGTAGCGCGAATTAATCTCGCCCTCTGTTATCCCCAGCTGTCTTCAGAGCAGGTGGAGGCATTAGGTCGCGAGCGGATGCTTCATTTGGGGCAAGCTCTTTGTGAAACCCCGCGACTCTGGCGCAAAGGGAATCCCTGGCTGGATAAAAAGATTATTGCCATCGAGGGACAGGATCATCTGCAGGCAGCACTGGCCAATGATCGCGGTACTATTTTAATAATACCCCATCAGGGAAACTGGGAAGTTATCGGTCTGTGGATCTCAAAACAGACCGCTATGACCTCTTTATACGAGCCACCAAAAATGGCTGTGATGGAGCACTATATAAAGTCCTCTCGCGAGCGTGGCGGCGCCACATTGGTGCCTACCAATGTACGTGGCGTTGCCGCCTTGATCAAAGCATTAAAAAGAGGTGAGCTCACGGCTATCCTTCCCGACCAGCAGCCCCCTGCTGTCAGCGGAGACTTTGCACCAATCTTTGGTGTACCCACCCAGACCATGACCCTAGTGCATAATCTATTGCAGCGTTCAGGTAGCCAGGCCATTCTCTGCACCGCATTGCGTGTGCCCGGCGGATGGAAAATGGTCTTTATGCCCGCACCTGAAGATATATATAACGACGACCAAAGCATCAGCTTGCTGGCTATGAACCAGGGCGTGGAATCTATTGTGGCCCTCGCGCCGAATCAGTATCAGTGGGAATATAAACGTTTCCGTGCTCGCCCAGATGGTTTGCCTGACATCTATCCCCATGGAACCTAATACTCCATTGCCCGCCTCGCGATTTTCAAATTTTCGGCTCCATCGGGAGCCCGCCTGGCAACAGCTATTGTCCGACAGTGATAGATCGGTCCCAAAGCATTGGCGCGACTGGTTATTGGATACCGGCTCATTAACCCAAAGACTTATGCAAGCCAGTGCGGGGGAATTAAGCGTACAGGTACTCAACCAGAGTGTGCAGTTGCCCAGATTGTCCGAGATGCGCGCCCTTTCATTGCCACCGCGCAGGCTAGCGCTAATAAGAGAAGTTATTTTATTTGGCAAAGGTCAGCCTTGGGTCTATGCGCGAAGTGTGATTCCGCTTGGCACCCTAACCGGACGCTTGCGAAAACTGCGCCATCTCGATAGTCGCCCACTGGGTGCGCTGCTATTTAGCGACCCAAGTATGAGTCGTGAGCCTGTCGAAGTAGCGTGCATCTCCTCTAGTAACGCCCAGCTACCCCCCGCGCTAAACGAAATAACCTCAGCATTATGGGGGAGGCGCTCAGTTTTTCGTCTCGACCAAAAACCTTTATTGGTGAGTGAGATATTTTTACCCGCCTTTAAGCCGTACAATCAAAGCCCTCACATTGGATTTTCACGGCAGCCTTAAGCAGATGACTCACACCGCTAATCCCAGTAAACCGGCTAACCGATGGTTGCGACTCATGCGCCTCGACCGGCCTATAGGCACCTACCTTTTATTGTGGCCGACATTCTGGGCGCTTTGGTTTGCGGGTGAGGGCAGTCCATCCTTTGCCAACCTAATTATTTTCACCCTAGGCGTTGTGTCTATGCGTGCAGCAGGCTGTGTGATAAATGATTATGCAGACCGTAACGTGGACGGCAGTGTTGAGCGCACTAAGCATCGGCCGCTCCCCGCGGGAGAGATTCAGCCTCGACAGGCACTGATTTTATTTGTGTTTTTACTGTTGCTGTCATTGGCGCTGGTGCTGATGACCAACCCACTCACCATCATGCTGTCTTTTGGTGGTCTGGCTCTCGCAGCAACCTATCCTTTTTTAAAGCGTTTTACCCATCTGCCTCAGCTGGGTTTAGGTGCAGCCTGGGCCTGGGCCGTACCCATGGCATTTGCTGCCGAGCGGGGAGAACTACCAGTAACGCTGTGGTTGGTTTTTGCCGCGGTTATCCTATGGACCGTCGCCTTTGATACCTATTACGCTATGGTCGATCGAGAGGATGATTTAAAGGTAGGCATTAAATCTACAGCCATATTATTTGCCCAATATGATTTATTGATCATTGGGCTGTTACAGCTGTTAGCGCTCATTTTATTGTTAGCGGCCGGATTAGAGTTTGGTCGCAGCTGGTTTTATGGTGCTGGCCTAGTCGCAGCCGGGCTGTACTTTGTGAATCAGCATTTGCAGGCACAAGGCCGCGATCGCGACGCCTGCTTTCGATCCTTTTTAAATAACCACCGGGTGGGCATGGTCATTTTCATTGGTCTTGCTCTGGATTATTTACTGCTGCCTTAAACGACTAAATCTTTTGCCATACCAATAATCGATTATTAGCCGGCATGGTATTGTCCTCCAAAAGCACTAATTCGGCCGCCAGTGCCAGACGATTAATATCGTGAAACTCTCGAATGCCCTGATGGGGAAACTGCTGCTGTAGTCGTTGATCAAACTGCACATTGCTCTGAGCATCCAGCTCCCCCTGATATTTAATCGGCCCATAAAGACAAAATATTCCATTGCTTGACAGTCGAACACCGACGCCGGCAAACATAGCCACCACTGCCTCCCAAGGCATTATATGCGCGGTATTGGCAGAATAGATTCCATCATAGGCGTTAGTTGGCCAGGGGTCAGTGAGCACATTCAAGGGGATGGGGGCGAGTAGATTAGGGGAGGGACATTCTTCGATCCACTGATTGATACCCGCATGGTACTGAGCCTGATCGCTTGTCTGCCAAGACAGGTGCGGCATTTTACTGGCGAACCAAACAGCATGCTGGCCGGTGCCACTGCCGATTTCGAGAATATTTCTTTTGTTCGCAAAGACCCGCTCTAGAATCCCAGAAATCGGGCCGCGGTTATTGATGCAGGCTTGTGAAAAGGGCTTATCCATATGCCATCCAAACTCGTTAAAAAATCTAACCGCGGGTAAATACCCACTTATCACCTTCACTCATTGCGGCATTGTAGCTATAGCCATCTGAGTCAAACCCCTTAATTTTTTCAACATTAGTAATTTTGTTCTTGATAATGTAAGCGCTCATTAGGCCACGCGCTTTCTTGGCATAAAAACTGATGATTTTGTATTTATCATCTTTTTTGTCCATAAACTGAGGGCTGATAATCTGGCCCTTGATATCTTTCGTCTGCACCGACTTAAAGTATTCATTAGAGGCCAGATTCAGGAGCACCGGGGTT
This sequence comes from Porticoccaceae bacterium UBA1989, assembly GCA_002335945.1. Taxonomy (GTDB): domain Bacteria; phylum Pseudomonadota; class Gammaproteobacteria; order Pseudomonadales; family Porticoccaceae; genus HTCC2207. The sequence continues at coordinate 13,762 of DDDD01000027.1, read as the reverse complement.
TTGCCCACAAGCACCTTATTGATTTCATCGGTGATGATAGTGCCCCAGAACTTATACAGATCATTGCCTCTGGCATTGCTGTACTTGGTACCCATCTCAAGGCGATAGGGCTGCATTAAATCTAGGGGCCGCAGTAGGCCATAGAGCCCAGAAAGAATACGCAGATTGTCCTGTGCCCAGGCAAGTTCGCCAGCGCTCATACTTTGCGCATCCAGGCCCTGATAAACATCGCCTTTAAAGGCCAGTACCGCTTGCCGAGCATTTTTTTCATTAAATGGCGTGCGCCACGCTTGAAAACGCTCATAGTTAAGTGCGCCCAACTTATCGCTGAGACCCATCAGAGCGCAGACATCTTGTGGTGAAAGGGTTTTAAGTCCCTTTAGCAATTCCTTTGCATGGCTTAGAAGTTCTGGCTGAGTATGGGCCTGAGGCTCAACTGTACTGCTGTAATCGAGCTTTTTGGCGGGGGAAATAACAGTCAACATCATTTAAATTTGCCATTTTGTGGATATTCGGTGCATTTAGTGCTGTCATTATAGCAACCTATAGGCGCTTTAGAGATACAAAAAGGAGTAACAACATGGTCCTCAGAATCAACCTGGCCACTACGGCTTTTTTTGCCACGGTTTTGTTCTTGCAAGGCTGTTCGGTCAACCCGGTTACTGGTAAAAACGAACTGTCTTTTATGTCCCCGCAGCAGGAGATAGCGGTCGGCGAAAAAAATTATCAGCCCTCGCGGCAGTCGCAGGGCGGGGATTATTACCTCGATGCCAAATTGCAGACCTATGTGGCTGGCGTCGGCAAAAAACTAGCGGCCGTTAGCGACAAGCCGGATCTGCCCTACGAATTTGTGGTGCTGAATAATTCCGTCCCCAATGCCTGGGCACTGCCCGGCGGGAAAATTGCCATAAACCGCGGCCTGCTAGTGCACCTAGAGGATGAATCACAGCTTGCTGCTGTGTTGGCCCATGAGATTGTCCATGCCGCTGCTCGTCATGGTGCATCACAGATGACCCGTGGCACATTGGGCAGCATTGGTATTGCCGCCATAGGCATAGGCACCGCGGGTCGTGATGGTGCCCAGCTCTATGGTATGGCATCTCAGATCGGAGCCGCGGCCTGGATGGCCAAATATGGTCGGGATGACGAATTGGAATCTGATTATTACGGCATGAACTACATGGCCAAAGCCGGTTACGAGCCCCAGGGTGCCGTGGAATTACAGCAAACCTTTGTCAAACTCAGTGAAGGGCGACAGGCGGATTTTCTCAGTGGTTTATTTGCCAGCCACCCGCCGTCTATAAAACGCGTCCAGGCCAATATCGCCAAGGCTCAAACGTTGCCGCGGGGCCAGCGGTATAAGGCGCGCTATCAGGCGGCAATTAGTCAGCTCAACAAAGATACCGGTGCCTATGAGGCGGAAAAGTTGGCGATTGCCGCGCTGAAGAAAAAAGACGGAAAAGCTGCCTTAAACGAACTGGATAAAGCCATTGCAATCCAGCCTCGAGAAGCCTCATTTTGGGAATTGCGTGGCCATGCCTGGACGCTGAATGATAATAGTAGCAATGCCGAAAAGGCTTTCACCACGGCTATAGATAAGAACCCAAAACATTTCAGTCCCTATTTGGCGCGGGGAATTTTGCGCCATGAGCGCGGGCAAAAAGATCTTGGCTTGGCGGATATAAAGCGCAGCTATGCATTATTACCGACGCCCGCAGCTAGCTATTATCTGGGTCAGTCGGCGATGGCTAGCAGGCAGTATCAGCAGGCGGCAGGATATTTTAAGCAGGCCAGTGCGGCCGGTGGTGAACTGGGGGCACTGTCTCAAAAGCAGCTAATAGCTGTGCGCTTAGAGCTTGAACCCCAGTCATTTTTAAGCGCACGGTTATCATTAACTGCAGAGGGCTATCTGCTGGTCACCACCAAAAACAACAGTCCGGTGAGTATGACTGGGGTTCAGTTGCAGTTATCGGTTTCAGGCACGGGCCAGCGGTTAATGTTGCCGCAAATATTGCGCGCGGGTCGTGAACTTAGGATCAGTACAGGCATTGGTCCTATTACAGATTCCACTGAGGCATCCAAGTATCGTGTGCGGGTGGTGTCGGCAAGGGCGCTTAAATAAAAGATTATTTGGCGTCACGGGTCAGATATGCATAAACTAGAGCCTTAGCAAGCAGCTTGAAAAGCTGAGTATAAAAATCAGCAAGCAAAACCACAGATGATCAATAAAAATTAGATTGCAGACAGGAGGGAGAGAAATGGCACAGCCAAACAAAAAGCCGCCTTGCGCCGTGTGCAAATTAGTTCGCACCTATTTTTTGGTCGCAGTGCCAATACTTTTTATGCTTTATATGAAGCCTGAGATGTCCCTGCTTAAAGGTATCGCCCTCACCGATGTCTTCGCCACGGTGATAGGCGTGATGTTTGTTATTACTGTCCTGTGGAAAGCCTATCAGGAGTTTTGGAAACCAAAACGTGACGCAGCCAAAAAAAACCGGCCCTGATTGCTGGGCCTGTAAATATTTCAAAATAACCCATGATCCGAAACGGCCCTATGGCTGCGAGTCTATGGGGTTTAAATCTAAGATGCTTCCCAGTATGGAAGTCGTTCGGGTGCACGGTGAGGCATGCCTGAGTTTTTCTCCAAAGCCCCCCCGCTAGGTGACAATAACCCGCCTAGTCTTGTACCAATAAAAAGGGCTGCTCCAGCATTCTTGCTTGGCGACAGGTTAGGCTGCCACTAAACGTATTGACCGAACATTTAAAGATATTCTGGTGCCAGCTATCAGTAGAGGTCCAGTGATTGTTAGTCGCAGTGGAAGGGAACACATTTTCGTTCACCGCCGGACTAATGCAAGATGGCTCGATAATAGATTTCATTTCATCATTGGTAGGCAGACGCCATTCAATACCAGACTTCTCTGAAAATTCTTTGGCGTATTCGGTGGCGTCATCCCAACTTAGATTAAGGGTGTCACCCTTACAGCGAAAGTTAGAAAACCGCATGCCTGCGGCACATCTGTACCAGGTTGTGCCCGTCTCAATATCTTTGGCGATGCCGGTGGTGTCGGTGACAAATTTGCCTTTGTCGCCTCGGGGTATGTAATCTGAGCATTTTTCAGCGACGCGATATCCGTCACAGCTGGCGAGCAAAAACAGCATTACCGAGGCTAACCCTACTGTACTGATGGTGCGAAATAGACTGCTACCCGTGCCTCTAAGGCCTTTCTTCTGGGCAGTTTTCCCTAACATTTTATCATTCACAGGCGATCTCCTTTTGCTGTATCTAATGTGTTGGACTTGCAGAACATTTAAACGATCCCATTTCTCAAGACATTTTAACAATTAATTTATAGCATCCTTGTCACCTAATACACTTTGTACAAAGCATATCTTACCTTCGCAATGAATATATCGACAGCATGCAGAAAAAAATAAGTAACAGTGGCCGATTTGATATGATTAAACCCGTTTTAATCAATATTGCATTGAACAGGCTTGCAGGCTCAATATTTACCCAATACTGTCGATCAGTAGAGAATAGAGAATTCGCTTGGCCAACATCCGAGCATCGTCATTATTTACAGAGTTAAGGAAAGTTAATGGATATCGCAACGATTGTAGGTTTGTTAGGCGCCTTTGGCATGATCATCATGGCTATTGACGACATAGGGGCATTTATTGATACCTCATCCCTACTGATTGTAGTTGGCGGTTCTATCATGGTGGTGATGCTACGTTCGTCTTTGGGAGAGTTTTTGGGCGCCGTTGGGGTGTTAGCCAAAACCTTTAAAAACAAGCTTGAACCCCCCGAGACATTAATTGAGCAGATCGTAGAGCTGGCTACCATTGCTCGTAAAGATGGCATGATCGCTCTTGAAGGTCAGGAAATTGCCAATCCGTTTTTAGCCAAGGCAGTCGCCATGTTAGTGGACGGTGCTGATGCCACTATTATTAAAGGTTCTTTGGAAAGAGAGAAGGACATGACCAAAATGCGCCATGATATGGGTGCAAAGATATTTTCTGCCTGGGGTGAGATTGCGCCAGCGATGGGCATGATCGGCACGCTGATTGGCTTGGTACAGATGTTGGGTAATATGTCAGATCCAAAGGCCATTGGCCCGGCGATGGCGGTTGCCCTATTAACAACGATGTACGGTGCGATTCTGGCCAATGTTTTCTGTTTGCCGATTGCGATGAAACTAGAGAATCAGGCAGATATTGAAGAATCCAACAACGAATTAATTATTGAAGGCATTCTATTTATTCAAGACGGTGGTAATCCTCGCGTACTGAGTGACTTCCTAGCCGCGTTCCTGAGTCCGAAAGCCCGCGCCAAACTAGTGCCGGCATAGGGTTCAGTTGACTAATGGCTGAAGAGCAAACAGCAACCGACGCGTCTGAAGAGGTGCTTGGGGAAGTCTCTGAAGAGACTATCGACGAGGAGCAGTCGGAAGGTGGAGGTGCGGCAAATAATGGCCCACCATCCCCCGATGCCTGCCCGCCCTGTAAAGGCGGCGCCCCCGCCTGGATGGCGACCTTTGCCGATATGGCGACATTATTGATGGCGTTCTTTGTGCTGCTGCTGTCATTTGCTGAGATGAATGTGCCCAAGTACAAGCAGATTGCAGGCTCCATGAAAGCAGCCTTTGGTGTAAAAAGGGTCGTGCCTGTTATCTCAATCCCCACCGCCCGAAGTCTCGTTAAACAAGAATTTACCCCGTCAGTCGCACAGCCTACCGTTCTTGACCGCAAGCGCCAGCGCTCGGAGGAAATGACCAAGAAAAATATCGTGGCCAAAACCGAAGAGAAACGATCTGACTTTAAAACCGAGCAGAGCTTTCGTAAGTTAGAGGAGACCTTGGCCGAAGAAATTGAGCAGGGTCAAGTTGTTGTGCGCCTTGAAGATGATCGCGTCATCGTCGAACTGCAGTCAGCACTCACTAGCGGTGGTAAAGGTATTAACAGCGACAGCAGCAAAAGTGGCGGCCCGATCAGTCAGGAGACTCTCGATATTGCCGCCAAGGTAATTGATGCCCAGGCCGATACCTCTACCGAAATTGAAGTGCGTAAACAGTCCCTCGCTCAGGGTGCTGACAACAGTGCAACGGATTCAGAAACCCCTGATCAAGACCAGTCGGGTAGCGGTCAGGCCAAAAATCAAAACATTGACGACCGACTACAGAAAATTCGCATGGACCTAGCCGCAGAAATTCAAAAGGGTCTGGCAGAAGTAGAGCGTGATGGCGACAGAATCATTGTGCGTCTCGCCAGCCAGGGATCCTTTGTCTCTGGCAGCGCCAACTTGCAGTCAGGCTTTATAAAATTACTGCGTCAGGTAGGCGATTCTCTGGCGGCGACTGAGGGCAAGGTTCGTGTAGAGGGCCATACCGACAATGTGCCGGTTGCCTTTAGCGAGCGCTTTAACTCCAACTGGGATCTTTCTGCTGCGAGGTCTGCCACGGTAGCGGACTTCTTTATTAACAATTCTGGTTTCGCTCAAGAAAATATGTTGGTTGCTGGATTTGCTGATACCAAGCCTATTGCCCCGAATACTACCTCTGAGGGCCGCGCCCGCAACCGCCGTATCGAGGTAATTGTCGATGGTTCCTAATAACCGGTTGGATAGAGCCTAATGGCCGAAAATAAAATGGAAGATGCAACAGTCGCCGAGACCTCTGAGATAGAAGAGGCGCCCCTGCCCGTTGTTGCACCAGAGCCAGAGGAAGAGGAAACTCCACCCCCGCCGCCCGAGCCCGAAGAACCGGCCCCGGAGCCCGATTGTCCGACCTGTAAAAGCGGCGCGCCCGCCTGGATGGCCACCTTTGCCGACATGGCGACATTGTTGATGGCCTTTTTTGTTCTACTGCTGTCCTTTGCTGAGATGAATGTACCCAAGTACAAAGAAGTCAGTGGCTCAATGAAAAATGCCTTTGGTGTGCAGCGTCTGGTGCCAGTGGTAGAGCCCCCCAAAGCTAAAAGTATTATTGCCAAACAGTATAGGACCGCCAAGGTCGATCCCACATTGATGGATGTGATTCAAGAGCAGACCACCGACGAAGAACAACCCATAGATCCGATATTAAAAGATGCGACCAAGACACAGGACTCAGATACCAACGCAGATGTTCAGGTACTGCAAAAAGCCCTAGCTAAAGAAATTGCCGAAGGTAAGGTCAGTGTACGGATTGAGAATAATAAGCTGGTGGTTCAGGTTGAATCAAAGGCTAAAACGGGCATCAATGGTGATGTCAGTGAAAGTAAAGCGGGCGCTCGGGTGGCCCAGAATGACCTAGAAGTGTACGCTAAAATTGCCTCCGCCCAGGCTCAGGTTGTCTCCCAGGTGCAGGTAGAGCAGGCGTCTCCAAACAATGTAGCCGATGGTCGATCCGGTGACAGCAATCAGAACAAAGAGCAGGCGATTGCCGACCAGTATCAAAAAATTCGTATGGAGCTAGCGAAAGAGATTACTGAAGGATTAGCGGAAGTTGAGCGCGATGGCGATAAAATTATTGTGCGTCTTGCCGAGCGCGGCTCCTTTGGTAGTGGTCTCGCAGATTTGCAGCCGAGCTTTAAGCCACTGTTAAATAAAGTGGGTAGCGCGATAAGCAAAGGCACCGGCCTGATTACTATTGAGGGCCACACAGACAATGTGCCCATGGCCTTCAGCGAACGGTTCCGCTCTAACTGGGATCTGTCCGCCGCGCGATCAGCGGCAGTGGCAGACTATTTGCTCAACAACTCCTCGGTATCCGACGGCCGAATTAATGTCACCGGTTCTGCTGACACCAAGCCTCTGGCCTCTAACGATACGCCAGAGGGGCGCTCTAAAAACCGCCGCATTGAAGTTATTATCAACAACGGCTCTTAATGGGCGAGGTCTATTTGTGCTTTTTGCCTTCCGCCAGCAATGCAAAAATTGCGGTGGCATGTTCTTCCGGAATATTAAAGCGCTCGCGCAGCTCCTCGATATGTTCTTTCTCATCGAGGGTCACAATGCCATCACTCATGGCGGCATTAATCTCCGCTTCAAAAATTGCCTCACGGCGCGCCATCTGATTTGAGAACGCTGAGGCCACAATACCCGTTAGTAGCGCCACCGTGCACACCCCCATCAGTGCAGTAAAGGCGCCAATAACCTTGCCCATAGGCGTAATTGGAAATACATCCCCGTATCCCACCGTGGTAAGAGTAATCAGCGACCACCACATAGTCTGCGGTATAGAGCGGAAATGTTCAGGCTGCACCTCATATTCCGCCAGGTACATCATTGAGCTAGAGAGAAATAATGCGATGGCCATCAGGTAAAGTGCCGCAGCAAACGAGCGGCGCTCCTCATAGACTGCAGAGAATAAATCCTCCAGCGCAGACGAGTAGTGGGAGATTTTAAGCAGTCGTACCAGACGCAATACCCGCAACCAGCGCAGATCAACACCACCCATAATCAACGGCAGAATACTGGGCAGAATGGCAGCCAGATCAATCAGTCCAGTAAAGCTAAAGATATAGCGAGCGCGGCGACCCAGAGGGGTCTTAGCGGGATTGCGATCATCGGCCGCAATCGACCAGATACGCAGCAGGTACTCTGTTAGAAAGATACTCACCGAAAACCACTCAAAAGCTACCAGGGCGCTGTTGTACTCACGATTAATAGACTCGACAGATTCTAGGCAGACGGCCGCCAGATTTAGCAGAATGAGGGCGGACAGAAATATATCGCAGGCGCGACTTGTGGCGTCCTGATCATCGCCCTTATTTAGAACCTCCATCATGCGTCGTTGGTAGACGAGCATAGGATTTCACTCCCCAGTCAAAATTATTTGGAAGCAATAGTATTACCACTTATGCGTTAACGCAATTTATCTCAGGAGGTTAGGCTCTAGCGCCTCGGGGAAACTTTACTCTAGGAAACCAGAGTTAGGGTATTGAGTAAAATGGTTGCTGACCTAGGAGGCCATAGCAACCGGCTCAGCCTTCAGTATATTGGGAAGCATCTCCCAGGCAGAGTTAACTTCGCTTAAAAGATCACGAACTTCATGCAGCACAGTAATGTCGTTGCGTAAGCTAGCCTTTAACAGGCGTCTAGTGCAGTAGTCGTAAAGGTCATTAAGATTACGTGCAAGCTCACCGCCCTGATCAAAATCTAAGGAGCCCTGCAGACCAATAATAATTTTAGTGGCCCGGCTAATAGATTCGCCTTTGCCGCTAATATCTCTGCGCTGCATATGCCCTTCGGCATCAGCGAGAGCGGCCAATAAACCATCAAACAACATCTGCACCAACTGTATTCTGTCGGCATAGGAAACTGCAGAGGAAGCGCCTACGCTGCGATAGGCATTGAGTGCTCTTTTATTCAGGGTCATCTGGTGTAACTCCATATTTACTTACTATTAATATCGGAGAGAACCTGAGATTCTTTAGTAAATAATGGAATTAATTTGCCTAGAGAGGTAACTTTTCATTGCGGGCACTGTTCATAGTTAGTGTCGAGGCACCGATCGGCAGAAACCAGTGCATTGGCTACATCCTCATCATCAACGAGGAGTTTCGACAAACCGGAGATATCGGCGGTATCCATTTTGCCATTGCGCTTGGCCAGCTCAGCCCAAACTAATGCTTTAAAGGGTTCGGAGTCTTCGCCATCGCCAGCCTGTAACATAAATGCCAGCATAAACTGAGCATTGGCATAGGCCTGTTTGGCAGACTTTAAAAACCAGTATTTGGCAAACTCATAATCTAGTCCGACGCCTTTACCCTGATGATAGGCCAGCCCGAGCATATATTGAGAGTCTGCTAAGTCCGATTGGGACGCGCGTTTAAACCAACTAATAGCCACGCGGTAATTTTGCGCTGTGCCATAGCCATGGTAATAGAGCATACCCACATTATGCTGAGCCTCTGGGAGACCCTGTTCCGCGGCCTGCTTGTACCAGGTCATGGCCTGGGCATAGTTCTGTGAAACCCCATAACCTTCTTCGTACATATGGCCAACATTATTCTGAGCCTCAGCCACGCCACTGCGGGCTAACTTTAACCAGGCGCGCATAGCGGTCGCATAGTGCCCACGCTCCAGTGCGCTAAGGCCGGCTTCAAAGGGTTCGCCCAGCGTTAAAGGAGATGCCATGCAGCTGCAGACAATCATAAGGCGTAAAAAATAGTTCATAACAGACTCACAGATTAATTCTTATTATCAGATCCTTTCCAGGTTGCGTGCCTCAGCCTGCACATCAATCACTGCCTGAAAAAGAGCTCCTTCCGCAATACTACCATGGAGCGCGCCGGTTTCTTTAGTTACTACGGGAAGGCTTTCGCCAACAAATTGGCTGACCTTCACCATTGCCGCATCGAGAGACTCATCGGTATAAAGCGTCATAGGCCGACTATCCATAAACTCGCCTACAGGATTATCAGCGGCTTCGATGGCCAGATAGATATTTACCTTGCCCAGTAACTGTCCAGCGTCCGAGATTACATAGGCTTCAGTATGGCCTTGGCTTTTCATTTTCTGCTGCAGGTCATTGCCACTCATCGTTGCGCTGATGCCAATATAGTCATCACTGGCAAAGGGACCGATAACTTGATGAGCAAGGGCGATGGCTTCGCGACCTTTGCCCAAATCAATGCCACGATCAAGCAGTTGGCGATCAAAATAGGAATTGCCGAACAGACGATTGGTAATCAGCGTACACACCATCACCGCAATCATCGCAGCCACCGCATACTGATAAGACTGGGTTAGTTCCAACACAATTAATACCGCCGATAGGGGCGCACCAATAACCGCAGAACTAACAGCAGCCATGGCCGCGACGCTGATAACGCTGGCAATATCGGCAAAACCCAGCAGGGTAAGAATTTGCCCAGTCAGGGCACCTGCCGCAACACCCACAAACAAGGAGGGAGAAAATACGCCGCCAAATAGCCCAAAGCCGAGACAGAGCGCAGTCATAAGAATTTTCGCCACCAGTACAGTAATCAATAGCGACAGCATAAACTCACCGGCGATCATGTCATTAATACTATTAATGCCCAGCCCCAATATCTGTGGCACCCAAACGCCTACCAGGCCGCAGATAGTAGCAGCGACAAAAGGCAGCACCAGCGGAGAGGTTTTTAAGGATGCTGCGGTCTTTGTGACATAGCGAATACTCAGCATGAAGACAATGGCCACCAGGGCAAAAAACGGCGACAGAATCACCAAAAACGGCACCACCTCAGCCAGGCTGGGGACCACGGAGGCAATTTCAAAGGTCGCAGAATGAGGGAACCAATAGTTACTTAATGTACTTGCCGACACCGAGGCTACGGTAATGGGGGCAATGGCACGAACTGAAAAATGTCTCAGAATGGCCTCATGGGCAAAGATCACACCCGCAATAGGTGCATTAAAACCCGCCGAAATGGCCGCGGCGACACCGCAGCCCAAATAGATTTCATGGGATAGACGGCTCGAGACAAAACGTTTAAACCAGATTCCCATAGTGGCACCAAAATGCACAATCGGACCATATTGGCCCACTGATGCACCGCCGCTAGCCGAGGCAAACGCTGCCAGGGTAGAGGCAAAGCCGGTTTTAATATCTAGGGGTTGATGAACCTGATGTGCGGCATACATGGAGTCAGCGGGTCCTGCCCAGCGGCTGATGCCGAGGCCGGTTTTGATAAAGACCACCACCGCAGCGGCAGCCCACAGAAACAGTACGCTAGAAAAGGACAGGCTCTGGCCGCCAAGGGTAAAAGAGAGCAAATCGCTGGCTTCACGTTGCTGGCTAAACGACTGCACGCCTATAACAAACAGATTAGACACAACCGCCAGCACGGCGCCGATGAGCCCGCCAACCAAGAAAATGATAAAAACTTCGACTAAAGCCTCGCGCACTCTATGCATCGAAACTCCCCTTTATTTTTTATTTTTGGAGGCAGCTAATGTACCTAACGAGAGCCGGCCTGTCAGTAGTTTTAAAGCTGAGATATAGGTTATCGCATGAGATAGCGGCATAACTGTATAACTCCGCTATTTTTACATCTATACTCAAACCCATATTTATGACTCGCTGAATCAATGGATGAAACGGCTTCGCCCACCCATGGATTTGATGAGTAAATTGATTTTTGTCTAAGCTAGCATCAATTGTCGGATCAAGCAGAGAGATCAACGAGCTACGCGCGTTGATCGAAATTGTGGGTCCCAGTGATTCAACGGCGCTGATTTTAGGCGACAGTGGCACAGGCAAAGAGCTGGTGGCTAAGGCGCTGCATAGCTGTTCGGAACGGGCTCGCGGACCATTTATCCCGGTGAACTGTGGCGCCATACCCAGAGACTTGCTGGAAAGTGAACTGTTTGGCCATCGCAAAGGGTCTTTCACCGGCGCTATCTCCGATCGTAAAGGGCGCTTTGAACTTGCCAATGGCGGCACCCTGTTTCTCGACGAAATCGGCGACATGTCGATGGACCTGCAGGTCAAACTACTGCGCGTACTGCAAGAGCGAACCATAGATCCTGTCGGTTCCACGCAGTCCACCAATATCGATGTACGGGTGGTTGCCGCCACCCATAAAAATGTTGAGACCCTTATTGAGCAGGGTCATTTCCGTGAAGATCTGTTTTACCGCCTCAACGTGATGCCCATAGAAATTAAGGCCTTGCAGGAGCGCAGAGAAGACATCCCAGTACTGTTTGAGCACTTTGCCAATCATTACGCCAAAGCAGATAACCCACCGATTACGATGATTAGTGGCTCTATGCAGCTGCTGATTCAGTATGACTGGCCCGGTAATGTCCGTGAGCTGTCTAATCTCGTTGATCGATACAGCGCGCTCTATCCGGGTCAGCAGGTTGATTTGCGCAAGGTCCCCTCGGCGATGATTCCATCGGGTATACGTACCATTGCCGACAGTAATGGCAGCGATGCGCTAAGTGCACTACTAACCGGCTTTGCCCCGATGGATCAGTCGGTTGAGACCTTGGCCCTGTCACAGATAGACGCCAGTATCGAACCAGCGCCTGCAGAGCCTCTGGATGAAGTTCAGCGTGTCATTATGCTGGCTCAGGGGGGTGATTCTTTTCCTGAGCAGGGCATGCAACTTAAGCAGCACTTGCTAGAAATAGAGCGCAGTCTAATCAAGCAAGCTCTGGGCAGAGCTGAGGGTAATGTGTCTAAAACTGCCCGATTGCTTAATTTACAGCGCACCACGCTGATTGAAAAAATTAATAAATACGGCCTATCCGAAACCTCCTAGCTCCCCTAACCCTGTCAATGCGGCCAGGTATTGCCACTCACATCAGCCTGCTCCCAGAATTTTCTCGGCCACTTCCCTGTCAAATAGCCGACCGCTTGCCACTGGCAGATTATTGACACTTCCTTGCCGCTATTTAGATAACCTGTTGTTTTTAAACGATAAATGTTTTTGGCACACATATTGCTATCTCTTGGTATAACCGCTCAAAGTGGCAACCAAGCAAATAGGTAACAATGTGGCAAATAACAATGTAATGGCAGTACTGTGGCTAGATCCGCTAGAGCAATTGAGCTCAGTGGAGATATCGGCGTTTACTGCTCAGGGTTTGGCGGTGAGTCAGTCATCCTCTGCGAATCTCAGTGACGAAGATATTAGCAGCGCCGATGTTGTGGTGGTGAGTCTTAGCCGCAATGTGGATTTACTCAAACAGCTACAGGCTAGGCAAGCATCAGTGAATGCGATCGCACCCATTGTTGCCCGCGTGCCTCGCGAGATGTTTGAGCTTGGGATCGAGGCGATGAGTCAGGGCGCTCTAACCGTTGTGTCCTGCGATCAAAAATCGGCATTTGAGTGGACCGAGACATTTGCCCAGGCAAAAATTACCCCGAGCGAAAAACAACAGGCGTTTGTTTTCGCCGATCCCGTTAGCCGCAACTTACTCGCCTTAACCGAGCGCGTTGCACAGGTTGATGTAACCGTTTTGCTAACCGGCCCTACCGGTGCAGGCAAAGAGGTTTTGGCCCGTATATTACATGATGCATCCTCCCGTTATGTGGGCCCTTTTATTGCGTTTAACTGCGCCGCGATGCCTGAAAATCTAATTGAAGACATGCTCTTTGGTCATGAGAAGGGCTCATTTACAGGCGCCACCAAAGTTCAGCCCGGACTCTTTGAACAGGCCCAGGGCGGCACCATATTCTTAGATGAAATCGGTGAGATGTCATTCCACCTCCAGGCTAAGCTGCTGCGCATTCTACAAGAGCGTTCAGTGGTGCGAATCGGCGGCCAAAAATCCATAGACTTAGATGTGAGAGTGATTGCCGCCACCAACCGCAATTTAAAAAATGCCATTGTCGAGCGCAGTTTCCGCGAAGATCTTTATTTTCGCCTAAGCGCCTTCAAATTAACCATTCCGCCACTGCGCGATCGCCCCTTGGATATTCTGCCTCTTGTTGAGCAGTTTATGAGCCAACAAATCGTGGAAGGCCAGCCTGCGAGGATGACTGCCGAAGCCCAGCAATTAATGGTTACCTACAGATGGCCTGGCAATGTACGTGAATTACAAAATGTCGTGATCAGAGCCATGGTGCTCTGTAATCAGGGCCCCATTGACAGCCAACATCTTATCTTTGACGACATGCCAATTGCCGATGAGTTTGAACAGCAGCGCGCTGTGGTTCAGGCCAATGGATATTTTACTCGCCAACCAGATCGGATTGATGCCGATCCCTATTACGGCAATTCGGCCCCGATGCAAAACGAGCCACTTAATCAGGCCGTCAAGAACAGTGAGTGCCAGAGC
>DDDD01000153.1 GCA_002335945.1 Porticoccaceae bacterium UBA1989 | reverse complement strand
AAGACCTCATCAAGCCAGAAACCAGTCTCGTCTATATAGAAGTGCCTTCGTCTATTCGCATGGAGTTGTTTGATATAGAGCGCATCTGTAGCGAAGCCAAAACACACAAAATCCCGGTGGCCTGCGACTCTACCTGGGGCACCCCAATATTCTTTAAACCTCATTCCTTTGGCATTGATATTTCTATTCATGCGGCTACCAAATATATCAATGGTCACTCCGACACTATGCTCGGCCTAATCACCGGAAGTTATGAGGCTATGAATCCAGTCAGAGACTGGTGTGATCGCTTCGGATCCCATGCCGCGCCAGACTCATGCTGGCTCACATTAAGAGGCCTACGCACGCTGTCAGTAAGAATGGAAAGGCACCAAGAAAGCACCATGGCTGTTGCCTCTTGGTTATCTGAGCGCCCTGAAATAAAGAAAATTTTCTACCCACCCCTAAGTAAGAACAAGGGTAATGATTACTATCTCTGGCAGAAATACTTCACCGGCGCCGCTGGCCCTTTCACTGTCGAACTAGAGCCCTGCAACGAACAGCAATTTGAAGGCTTTATTAATGGTCTAAACCTGTTTGGCTTAGGAACTAGCTGGGGCGGTTTTGAAAGCTTGGTTATGCCAGCCATTCCCCATCATCTTCGTGCCGAAAAACACATGCCCGATGAAGGCCGATTAGTTAGATTTCATGTAGGGCTTGAAGATGCAGATGACCTTTGCCGGGATATTGAAGGCGCATTGAAAAACTTAGGCGCCGGCTGAAACCTCAGTGTCCATAAAGTATCCTAAGGATTGATGGGGAATAATCATTTATGTCTATTTTTGCTGATAGGCATTTCCCATATCGCAGCTATCGGGCCAGATATTTCGCCGTCAACAAGCCTGTGCTCAGCACCCCATGGTCTATATTAAAGACAGCTATTATAATTCCCTCTGAGCTATTGGGTATTTTTTAGTTAGCTCTCAGCAGGTGCTACAGACGCTGGCTGAGAGCGCTTTCTTATATGAGTAATAATCCACGACAGCGACGATAAGTAAAAGGACAAGAATTGGTGAACATAAGACAATATAACACCTCTGATTTAGAGGCCGTGCTCTCTTCTTGGGAGGCAGCGACTCGACTAGCCCATCCGTTTATGACAGAAGATTTTCTGGCCCAACAACGCAAAGATATTGCCGAAATATACATGCCTAATACAGATACCTGGGTTGCCGAACTCGACGGCAAGGTCGTGGGGTTTGTTGCTCTGATGGGTAATGAGATTGGCGCGATGTTCCTGCAGCCCAATTATCATGGCAAAGGTATTGGTAAGGCCTTAATGGACAAAGCTAATGAGCTTTATAGTAGTCTTGAGCTCGAGGTTTTTAAGGCTAATACCATTGGTCGTAAGTTTTACGCTAGATATGGCTTTGAGCTTCTAGAGGAAAAACATCATGAACCGACAGGGCAGCCGTTGTTGCGTTTGAGGTTTGTGGCTGGTTAATAGATTCTATGGGTTAGATTTTTGCGGTTATCTTTCCTGACCCCTAATTAATTTATATAGCCATAAATTGGCCGTAAATTAGCCGCAAGTAAAAAGCTTAGGGGTAACTATTAACGGCGTTTATCCGCAGGTACAGCAGTTAACTAGGCCGACGTTGTGAAAGCATAAAGTGTTATAACGCGAGCGAATCCTTATATAAGAAGTGCGGATGTTCTTCAAATTAACCACCAATTGAGGGTAGTCGGGCCACAAGAGTTTCTGATGCTAATGTTACCCTCTGGCCAATATAAGCATGATTGAAATAACACAGCCACAGGCCTTAGCTCGGTTACGCCGCATTTCTCTAGCTGCCCAAGGTTTACTTCAGGTGCAGCCATTTGGGTACGGAATGGCTGGTGCGCTTAAAGCCATTAATCATCTAGGTTATGTGCAGATCGATACCATTTCGGTGGTGGAGCGCGCGCACCACCATGTTCTTCATTCTAGAGTGCCCAAGTTCAAGCCAGCCATGATCAATGAACTCTTACTTAATGGCGACATCTTTGAGTACTGGTCTCATGCGGCAGCCTTTCTGCCCATAGACGATTTTCGTTTTTCCCTACCCTACAAGCATGCCCTCAAAAGTGGCCTAACCCACTGGTATAAAAATCCTGATAAGAAAATTATCCGGGAACTGTTGGCGCGTATTCGCTCCGAGGGTCCTCTGCGCTCCCGAGATTTAGAAACCGAGACCAAAAAAACAGGTACAGGCTGGTGGGATTGGAAACCGGCCAAAAAAGCCCTTGAGCAGATGTATATGCAAGGGGACCTTATGGTGTGTAACCGTGAGGGATTTCAGAAGAGCTACGATCTCACCGAGCGAGTGCTTCCCTCTCAGGTGAATACTCAGATGCCCAGCATAGAGGAATTCGCGGCACATCTAGTTGATCAACAGCTGCGCTGCCAAGGGCTGCTGTCACTTAAAGGCATTACCTATCTGCGACGCAATGCTGAACTGCGCAGAGCGGTAAAAGACCTAGTCAATGATCGGCTGGGACAGAGAATTTTAGAGCAGATACAGCTAGGTAGCGGTGAGGTATTTATTCTGGAGTCTGGTGCCCTTGAGTGCCCGTTGCCAAGGATGAGTAACCGCATGCTGATACTCTCTCCATTCGACAATGCAGTGATTCAGCGAGATAGGCTAAGGGCGCTGTTTGAATATGACTATCAAATTGAATGCTATGTGCCCGAAGCTAAACGACAGTATGGCTACTTTTCTCTGCCGCTACTTTATCGGGGTGAGTTTATTGGGCGCATGGACTGCAAAGCCCATCGCAAGGTCAGCCATCTAGAGATTAAGTCACTCTACTTGGAAGATCACCCGTTTGATGAGGATTTTTTGATTGCAGCCTTTGTAGAGGCCATCAAAAAATTCAAACAGTTTCAGCAATGCGACGCAGTGTCTCTGACCAACGCCTATCCAAAACACCTAACGCAACGTTTACGCAGTGCGCTAGACTCCCTCGCATAAAATAATGACGGGCCATAGCTGCCATAGTGCAGCGCCACAGCCCACCAAAATAATCCAGCATAGAAAGGTATAAGCATTGATAGAGCGCATTGAAACAAAGAAACGCATGAGCAGAATTGTGAAACATAATGGCACCGTTTATTTATGTGGCCAGGTGTGCGCAGATGCGGAGCAAGGTATCAAAGAGCAGACGGAAACTATGCTGGCGAAGGTGGATACATTACTAGAGCAAGGGGGAAGCGATAGAACACAGATACTGTCTGCGACTATTTATATCAAGGATATGCAAGATTTTGCCGCGATGAACGAGGTGTGGGACGACTGGGTGCCTGAGGGGTATGCGCCTGCGCGTGCCTGTGTTCAAGCGAGTATGGCGAGAGAGAGTTTGTTGGTGGAAATATCGGTGATTGCGGCTGAGCTTTAGGTATTAGGCTATTTCATTCTAAATCAGGTCTGACCCTTAATCTTGGACTCTGAATCTTGGTCCCAGATTGTTCTTTTATCAATTCCGACGTTCTGGATAACAAAAACTGCGACCCAGTGATACCATTGTTGCTTAGACCACTAGCCAGTAGCTACCATGACCAACTTGTCCTACCCACGATTCCATCTAGCCTTCCCCGTCACTAACCTTGAGGCTGCGCGCGGCTTTTATTGCGGCATCCTAGGCTGCCCCACCGGCCGTGAATCTGACCGCTGGATAGACTTCGATTTCTTCGGCCACCAGCTGGTAGCCCACTTAGTCGCCCCTGAAGATCATCCTGCCGCTGCCACCAATTCTGTAGATGGCCATGCAGTGCCAGCCTCCCACTTTGGTGTAATTATGGAATGGGATCAGTACGAGCAGGCGGTGGAGATGATGAAGGCGAATGGGATTGAGTTTGTGATTGAACCCTATGTGCGCTTTGAAGGGCGTGAGGGTGAGCAGGCGACGTTATTTGTAAAGGACCCGAGTGGCAATCACTTGGAGTTTAAGGCGTTTCGTAATATTGAGATGCTGTTTGCTAAGGATATTGAGAGCTACTAGTTCGCTCTTGCACCCATGATTTTGCGCACGATCGCGCGCTTCACTATTTCTAATGTATCTCTACTCGGCAGCCTTTCGTGCGCTGCTTTTTCTTCGCTTTGGGCGTAATAAGATTTACGGCTGTAGTCGATACTCACATCGATTATCACGGGTTGCCCCTGGGCGGCGGTTTCTAATGCGCGGCGAAGAATGGTGTCTATGCCGTTGTTATTGGCGATGGGGAAGTAGCCGCATTCTAGGGCGTCGGCGAAGGCGTCCCAGTGTATATGGCCTAGGTTTTTCTCAGTGTTGGGTTGGCTGTTATTGAATAGGCAATATATAGTGCCAAGTTTTTCTCTTGCGGCGGTGAGTGCTTCTAGGCCATTAATTATCATGGCGCCATCGCCTACTATGCCTACCACTTGCTGGTTGGGGTTGGCGAGTTTAATGGCGTTGACGGCGGGCACGCAGTAGCCCGCGGCGTTAAAACTGGTGGGGCAGATAAAGCCTCTGGGATTGTTGATGGGCAGTAGTTCGGCGGCCAGTGTGCGGTGGTTGCCGTGGCCGGTGACGACGATGGCGTCGTTGTTGGTGGCGTTGGCTAGGGCATCAAAAAACACGGCGGGGTTTACGCGGCCTTTGCTGTTGTGTTCTAGCCAGTCTTCTTTTTGTTCGTTTTTATATTTGGCGATGGTTTTTGCGACTGCGGTTGCTCGGTCTTTGTTGTCGTTGGTTTCTTTATTTGTATTGGCATTGGCATGCATTTCTTGCAGTTTACTGAGTAGGGCTTTGATCGCCTCTGGTTCTAGCTGCATTATATTGTCTGGCAAATCGGCCTCTGCATAGTCTAGGTCGATGCCATCGTGGCTGGCGGTGCCTACTAGCAGTAATGCGTCGCAATCTTTTAGGGCGCGCTTGGCGCTTGGGGTGACGATGAGTCCGGCATGTAATGGATGCTTTGCTGGAAAGGCGCTAGTGCCCTGCAGACTGTTGCAAACGGGCGCGGAAAGAAACTCGGCCAGGGCGATGAGTTCTGGCTGTGCGCTGGTGGCTTTCCAACCGCAATATATGGCGGGATGTTCAGCGCTGAAAAGTTGCTGGGCGCTGTGATCTATGTGCTTTGGATCTATGTGCTCTTGATCTAGGGAACCTTCATTGACGGCGTGCAGATGGACGGGCAGGGGCTGAACGAGCTCTTCGTCTTGCATTTGTAATTCGATGGGAATGTCGATGAACACTGGGCCTGGTTTGCCACTGACTGCCATCTGGTGAGCCGTAAATATTGTGCTAATTATTTCTTCATGCTCGGTGATTTTAAAGCAGGCTTTGGTCAGGGGCTGTAGCAGTTGTTGGCTGTCTATGCCGTAGTTCTGGTGGTCTGAACTGCCGGCGATAATGAGTAGGGGCACACCAGAAATAAAGGCTTCGGCGATGCCTTGGCTGATGATGGCGTCGGCGCTAATGAGCATGGCGCCAATTGAATTATTCTGAGTGGTGCGGCTAATAGCATCGGCCATAAAGGCGGCGCTGAGTTCTTGGTTGACCAGATGGATGCTGATGCTTGTTGATTCGTTGAGCGCGTTATAAAGGTCGCGATTGTGGGCACCGAGCACGCCGAAGGTATGTTGTATATTGAGCTGCTCTAGTGCGTAGCGCACTAGCTGGGAACCGCTTTTATTCATGCTGCTGTTTATCCTTGGTAAAAACCTAATCCATTTGGTTTTTGTCTGCTGTAGCTATGATACTTATAATTATGACACTGCTATAGCAGTTTAATTTCTATTCCCTGACCATTAACTAGGATATATGTCCGGTGGTTCTAATGCGTTTCGCGCCTTTGACCGGTGCATCTCGTTGCGCATCTGCTCGGCGCTTATTGGCGGTGTCGATGGCGTTCTTAATGGCAATTAAAAAGCCGGTGACCAAAAATGCGCCAGGCGGTAACACAACTATTAGAAAGCTGTAATTGTCGCCAAAGGGCTGCAGCATCCAGGTGGATGCCATGGGTCCAAAGAGCAGATGCATGTCGGCAAATAATGTGCCTGATCCCAGCAGTTCACGTATGGCGCCTAGGGCGACCAACACCGCTAAAAAGCCTAGGCCCATCATTAAACCGTCTAATGCGGCGATGCCAACTTTGTTCTTGCTGGCGAAGGCTTCTGCTCTTCCAAGAATGGCACAGTTGGTGACGATGAGTGGGATAAAGATGCCCAGTATCTGATACAGGTCATAGGTGAAGGCTTTCATAAGCAGTTCGGCGCAGGTTACAAAGGCGGCGATAATAATCACGAAGGCGGGCAGGCGCACGGCGTCGCTGACGTGGTTGCGTATTAATGAAACGATGGTGTTGGAGCCTACTAGCACTGCTAATGTGGCGATGCCTAGACCCAGTGCATTCACTACTGAACCGGTCACGGCTAGGAGTGGGCACAGACCTAATAGCTGCACGAGCGCTGGGTTGTTGGTCCAGAGTCCGTTTTTGACGACTTCTGATGCGGTTACATCACTCATTATTTGTCTCTATACGCATTGGCTCAAGGCTGCCTATCTGCTCAGGGCTGTTCTTACTTTTAGCCGCTTCTATTAATAGTCGCTCACTGTCTTCAGTAAAGTATTCCAACGTTTTGGCTATCTGATGAATTACTGCTCTTGGGGTAATAGTAGCACCGGTAAACTGGTCGTAGGCGCCGCCATTCTTTTTGACATCCCAGCCACTTTTGTCAGGGTTAACCAGTGACTTGCCATTGAAGTCGAGTATCCAGTCGCTCTTTTTAAGATCGACTTTGTCACCTAGGCCTGGAGTTTCGCGATGCTCGGTGACGCGCACGCCAGCGATGGTGCCATCAAAGTTGATGCCGATTATCATGGCGATATTGCCGCTGTAACCATCTGGGGTAAGGGCGGGAATAATGGCGGCTATGGGCTGGCCATCACTGCGGGCAATATGAATGTCACCGCCTTTTTTGAGTCCTAGCTTGGTCCAAAAACGTTCGGGTATTGGCTGCACGTCCATTAACAAATCATTGTCATGGCGCTCTATGGGAATAATTTCCAGCAGCTTGCGCTGTGCGGCCTTACGCTCTGAATCGGCGATTCGGTCGCGGGTTAAGGTGTCTGTGGAGGCCAGAATTATCGCGGTGACCAGTGCAAATACTGCGAGCACGATGGCGTTAAAGCGGATGGACTGAAGAATCATTAGTCTTCCTCTTTTTCTGTGGCTCTGCGGCGATCGGTATGGCCGTAGGTGCGCGGTAATGTGTAGTTATCGATAAAGGGTGCGGCAAAGTTGGCTATTAGTACAGCGAATGCCACGGCGTCTGGATAGTTGCCCCAGGCGCGAATGATATAAACCAGCACACCAATTAGTGCACCGTAAATGAGTCGTCCGCGATTACTGACGGCGGAGGATACTGGGTCGGTAAGAATGAAAAAGGCACCCATCATGGAGGCGCCGCTGAACAGGTGCATCAGCGGTGAGCCGGGGCTTTCTGAACTGCCGCCATCCCAAAATAGTAATGACATCATTGCGATGGCCGCGAGCATGGCCACTGGGCCGTGCCAGGTAAATATTCGCGTAGCCAGTAATACTATGCCGCCTGCCAGAAAGCCAAGGTTAACCCATTCCCAGCCGACGCCTGCAAAGGCGGCCTGGCTAAACAGTGGATTGCTTTCATAGATCTGATCGACCACTAAGCCGCTGCTGTGTTTAAAGACGTCGAGTGGTGTGGCACCGGTAACGCCATCGGCTGGGCTGTAACCACTAAATACAATACCTAAAGATTCTATAATTCCCGGATGGCTTACGCCGTCTGGCAACAGGGACAATGGGGTAATCCAAGTGGTCATCTGTATGGGGAATGAAATGAGTAGTACCACGTAACCGACCATGGCGGGGTTGAATGGGTTATAGCCCAGACCACCGTAAAGTTGTTTGGCGATAATAATGGAGAACATACTGCCAACCACCACGACCCACCAGGCTGCGAGGGGTGGCAGTGCCAGTCCCAGTAATACGGCGGTAACCACGGCGCTGTAGTCTTGCAGATAAAAGGCGACTGGGCGTTTGCGCAATTTGAGAATAGCGGCTTCGCAGGCCACGGCAGTCACGACGGCCAAGACCACATTGATCAGGCTGCCCCAGCCAAACTGTATTGTTAGGGCGGCAAGACCGGGAACGGTGGCCCACAGCACTAGCTGCATTACCTTGCTGGTGTTTTGCGCGGCATGAGCATGGGGTGAGGTGATCTGTTTAAAGGCCATTACTTAACCTGCTCACTGTGTTTTTTGACGTGCTCGGCGAGGCGCGCCTGTGCCTGCTCAAGCTTTTGCTTGGCCCCTTCAAGAGCGGCATTAAGAATATTCTTTTGATCTTCAGTTTGCTTAGCATTGGTTTCGACTAATTTGTCTGTGGCCATTTGCACGCGCATTTCGGCACCGGCGATGGAGCGTTCAAATTTAGCTTGTTGCTCTTCTGGGCTAACTTGCTTGGCGGCGGCACGGGCCTGGGCAGCGGCGATTATATCTGCGGCTGAACCTGGCGCTGGGCCTGTACCTTCCTTTGCTGTGCCTGCATTGGCAGCGACGGTTGCCTTGGCTTTTTCGGCGGCTTCGCGGCGTGCTGCGCGTTTGGCTTCTTTGTCTTTTTCGGCCTGTTCCATACGCTGCTGATGAAATTCGAAACGCTCGCGAGCATGGTCTGACTTAACCTTCTCTTCCCGGGCCTTTAAGATTTCACCTTTGCTGTGGCGATAGTATTGCACCAGAGGAATATTGCTGGGGCACACATAGGAGCAGGCACCACATTCTATGCAGTCGAACAGGTTGTGGGCTTCGAGGCGGTCGTGATCTTCTGCCTGGGAGTACCAAAATAGTTGCTGGGGCAGCAATGATGCTGGGCAGGCTTCGGCACACATACCGCAGCGGATGCAGGCCTGTGCGGGCTCGTCATCGGGAATCTCAGAATAACTGGGAGCCAGTATGCAGTTGGTGGTTTTGACTATGGGTACTTCGGCGCTGGTGAGACTGAAACCCATCATGGGGCCACCCATCACCAAACGGCTGCAGGCATGTTCGTTAAATTCACTGTGGGCCAGCATATGGCTGACAGGTGTACCTATCAATGTTTCGTAGTTGCGATTAATGCCACAGGCATTACCGGTCATGGTGGTAACCCTTGATATTAACGGCTCGCCATTGACTACGGCGCGCTTGATCGCGTAGGTGGTACCTATATTAATGCACACCATACCGGCGTCGGCGGGCAATTGGCCGCTGGGCAATTCTTTGCCGGTGAGTATGTAGATAAGTTGCTTTTCGCCGCCTGAAGGGTACTTGGTGGGGAACGACACCACGGAAATACCTGTGTCGGCCACATGGGGTTCTAGAGCAGCAATGGCTTCTGGCTTATTGTCTTCGATACCAATCAGGATGTTGACCGGATTGCCGAGAATATGGCTGAGAATACCAATGCCGGTAATTATTTCTGCAGCGCGTTCGCGAATAGCAGAGTCATCGGCAGTGATATAGGGCTCACATTCGGTGGCATTAATAATCAGCGTATTGATGGGGCGCCGATGACCGGGGCTGAGCTTTATAGCGGAGGGAAAACCTGCGCCACCCATGCCGGCAATACCAGCATCGGCAATAGTTTTCGTTAAGGCCTGCGGGCTGGCATGTTCAAAATCTGCAACGCCTTTATGGTCGATCCAGGTGTCTTTACCATCGCTGGTGATTTCGATGCAGGGCGCAGACATGCCCGATGAATGGGCAATGGGTCGGTCTTCGATGGCGGTGACGGTACCGGAGGTTGGTGCGTGCATAGGCACAGACACTGCCCCTGTAGCCTCGGCGATTTTTTGGCCCTTAAGTACTTTTGCACCTACCTTTACACAGGCTTTTGCCGGTGCGCCAATATGCTGACTGAGCGGCACCAGTAATTTCTCTGGGATCGGCAAGCTGCCAATCGGCATGGTTAGCGATTGATGTTTGTTTTCGGGTGGATGAACCCCACCGGGGGTAACCCAGGTTGATCTCATGCTGCTCTGCCTTCGTTGCTAGGCGCTTCATGACCACTTCGGTCGCTAGCAATTATATCGAGTTGATTTTGCGGGGCTGGCCAGTGCCATTGTTTCAGACCTTCGGTCAGGGGCAACATATCGATGCAGTCTACTGGGCAAGGCTCTACGCAGAGGTCACAGCCAGTGCACTCGCCGGCTATAACGGTGTGCATAAGTTTGGCGGCACCCAAAATTGCATCTACAGGACAGGCCTGTATGCACTTGGTGCAGCCAATGCATTCGTCTTCGCGAATATAGGCGACGGTTCTAAGGTCTGCTTCTTCGCCGTGTTCGGCATCCAGCTCGGGTGCCGGTACGTCGAGGAGATTGGCAATGGCGTTAATGGTGGACTGACCACCTGGAGGGCATTTATTAATGGCATCGCCAGAGGCTATGGATTCGGCATAGGGCTTGCAGCCGGGAAAACCACATTGGCCACATTGAGTCTGGGGCAGCAGTTCGTCGATCTGTTCGACGATAGGATCCCCTTCGACTTTAAATTTTTCAGCGGCATAACCCAACAGAGCACCAAATAAGACGCCCAGTCCGACCATCGCTATAAGCGCGGCGAGTATAGGTTGCTGTGCAATACTTTCGATCATTTATACCAGCCCACTAAAGCCCATAAAGGCCAGAGACATAAGGCCAGCAGTAATCATGGCGATCGCGGCACCTTCGAATGGCGCAGGAATATCGGCAGCCGCCAGTCGCTCGCGCATGGCTGAGAAGAAGATTAATACCAAGGAGAAGCCGGCGCCTGCACCAAAGCCATACAGTGAAGACTCCATAAAGTTGAGGTCTTTCGAGGCATTTTGCAGGGCTACACCCAATACCGCGCAGTTGGTGGTAATCAGGGGTAAAAACACGCCCAGTACTCGGTAGAGCAATGGGCTGGTTTTTTCGA
This sequence comes from Porticoccaceae bacterium UBA1989, assembly GCA_002335945.1. Classification (GTDB taxonomy): domain Bacteria; phylum Pseudomonadota; class Gammaproteobacteria; order Pseudomonadales; family Porticoccaceae; genus HTCC2207. The sequence goes on along the minus strand of DDDD01000153.1, from coordinate 6,491 downwards.
TAAACATTTTGGTGAACTGCACAACCGCAGCAATCACTAGAATAAAGGCGATGGTGCGCAGGTAAATTAGGCCCAGTGGCATTAGTACCATCACATCGACGATGTAACTGGCCATGGCCGTTAGGGTCAGAACAAAGGTGGTGGCCGCCGACATGCCGATGGCCGACTCGAGTTTATTCGACACGCCCATAAAGGGGCACAGTCCAAGGAACTGCACTAATACGTAGTTGTTGATCAGAATGGAGCTGACCAAAATAATGGCAAATTCTTGCATAGCCTACACGTCTTGTGATTTCGAGGCCCATTATCAGGGAATCAACTGCTACGATTCAACATAAATGGGGCAGGGCTTTAGTTCTTTTCGATCTATATAATAAATACTGCTGGCGCGGGCTTTTAGGTCACTCGTTGACCTGGCTGCGCACCAGAATCTGGTTCGAGCAAATAAATGCCTTTTTTATCCCCAGCGGCCAGTACCATGCCTTCGGACATGCCAAAGCGCATTTTGCGTGGCGCTAGGTTAGCGACCATAACGGTGAGGCGGCCTTCGAGGTCTTCTGGGTTATAAGATGACTTGATGCCCGAGAACACATTGCGGGTTTCGCCACCAATATCCAAGGTTAGCTGCAATAGCTTCTCGGCGCCCTCGACATGATTGGCTTTAACGATAAGCGCGACGCGAAGGTCGACCTTCATAAAGTCGTCGAAGTTAATTTCATCGGCAATGGGGTCGTCGGCCAGGGGGCCTTCTAACGTAACGGCCGTTGCCTGTGCGGCTTCTTCTTTACTGGCTTCTACCATGGCATCCACCTTGTCTTTTTCGATGCGCTGCATCAGCGGTTTAAACGGGTTAATTTTATGGTCTGTTAATGGCTGCTGCACCGAATCCCAGGTCAGGCTGTCATTAAGAAATTCTTCACCGGCAGCGGTCATGGCGGGCAGCACGGGCTTGAGATAGGTGAGCAATACACGAAAAAGGTTGATACCCAAAGAGCAGATATCCTGAACTTCCTGCTGTTTAGTTTCGTCTTTGTTGAGCTTCCAAGGTTCCTTGGCGGCAATATATTCGTTGGCAGCATCTGCCTGAGCCATAATTTCACGGATGGCTTTACTAAAATCGCGGTTCTCGTAATGCTCGGCAATGCTGTCTGCCGCGCCGCTAACCTGAGCCCAGAGTTCCGGGTTTTCAATATTGCTCGACAGAATTCCGTCGTTGCCATTGGCCACAAACTTGGCGCAGCGGCTGGCGATATTCACCACCTTGCCGACCAGATCGCTATTCACCTTCTGCTGGAAGTCTTCGAGGTTAAGATCGATATCTTCCACCGAACCTGAGAGTTTAGACGCGTAGTAATAACGCAGATACTCTGGGTTCAGATGATCCAAATAGCAGCGCGCATTGATAAAGGTGCCGCGAGACTTGGACATCTTCTTGCCATTCACCGTTACAAAACCATGGACACAGATTTTTGTGGGGGTGCGGAACTCGGCACTCTTGAGCATGGCGGGCCAGAACAGGGCGTGGAAGTTGACGATATCTTTACCGATAAAGTGATACAGCTCGGTTTCGCTGTCTTTGTTCCAGTAATGATCAAAGTCTATATCTTCTCGGTCGCACAGATTTTTAAAGCTGGCCATATAGCCAATAGGCGCATCCAGCCACACATAAAAATACTTGCCCGGCGCATTGGGTATTTCGAAGCCAAAGTAGGGGGCGTCGCGGCTGATATCCCATTCCTGCAGGCCGCTGTCTAGCCATTCACCCAGCTTATTAGCCATTTCTGGTTGCACGGCATCGCTGCGGGTCCAGTCTTTTAGGAACTGGGTAAACTCGGGCAGCTTAAAGAAATAATGGGTCGACTCTTTTTCGATGGGGGTGGCCCCAGAGATAGCAGACACTGGATTGATAAGATCCGTGGGTGAGTAAGTCGCACCACAGGCTTCGCAGTTGTCGCCGTATTGATCGTCGGTTTTACACTTGGGGCAGGTGCCTTTGATGTAGCGGTCGGCTAAAAATAGGTTCTTCTCTGGGTCAAAGGCCTGGGTGATTTCGCGTTTGGCGATATAACCATTGGCATGGAGGCGATTATATATCAGCTCAGAAAACTCGCGATTCTCCTCTGAATGTGTGGTGTGGTAGTTGTCCACACTGATCAGAAAATCTTTAAAGTCAGCCTCGTGAATCGCACGCATATCGGCAATATGCTGCTCAGCTGTTACGCCTTTTTCATCTGCCTTTAGCATGATGGCAGTTCCATGAGCATCGTCGGCAGAAAGGTAGTAACATTCATGCCCGCGCATTCGCTGGAAGCGCACCCAGACATCGGTTTGTGTGTATTCCAACACATGACCAAGATGCAATGCCGCATTGGCATAGGGTAGGGCGTTAGTGACCAGTATTTGGCGTTTTGATGACATGGTTAGATTCTTTTTTTGGCGATAATTATAAGCCGCAACTATAGCGATTTTGCACCAACTTTTCATGTGCAATCGCCGTGGAACTGGCAGTAATTGGCCCTAATGGTTAAATCAGTACGGATTGGAGTGTTTTAGTGTTAGATCAGGTGAAATATATCGTCGCTGTTGCCTCGGGCAAGGGTGGCGTAGGTAAGTCGACAACTGCTGTAAATTTGGCGTTGGCCATGCAGGCTGCGGGTAAAAAAGTAGGCTTGCTGGATGCCGATATCTACGGCCCTAGTATTGCCATGATGCTCGGCGTGGCTGATGGTACCCGACCCAAAGCTGCCGATGAAAAACACTTTGCGCCTATTGAAGCCCATGGCTTAGCCACTATGTCTATGGCCTATTTGGTCACCGAGCAAACGCCTATGGCGTGGCGCGGACCCATGGCGTCTGGCGCTCTGTTACAGCTATTACAGCAGACTATGTGGGGTGAACTGGATGTTTTGGTGGTAGATATGCCGCCCGGCACCGGTGACATTCAATTAACGATTTCGCAAAAGGCTCAGATTGCCGGCGCGGTAATAGTAACTACGCCACAGGATATTGCGCTGTTAGATGCCAAAAAGGGCATTGAGATGTTTCTTAAGGTGAATATTCCTGTGCTGGGTATTGTGGAAAATATGGCCATGCATATCTGCAGTCAATGCGGCCATGAGGAAGCTATTTTTGGTGATGGCGGTGGCGTGAAGGTTGCCGATCAATACGATACTAAGCTGCTGGGTAGTTTGCCGTTGGATCGCTCGATTCGAGAGAATGGTGATAAGGGATTGCCGTCGATGGTGTCTGATCCTAAGGGTGCGATAGCGCAGCATTACGGGCAGATTGCTGAGTCGGTGATTGCTGGGTTAGAGGTTGGTGATAATAGTGCTGGGCCGGAGATTATTTTTCAGTAAGTGACGGGCTGTAGCTTTGGATATCATCAATTAGGTTATCCCTGCGATATACAAGTACTGTCATCTCGACAAAGCAATGCGACGAGGGATCTACGGTTGGTCGGCGCGGGCAAAACCATGCACACCCTTGGCGATCGGTCCCATGGGTTTGTCATTTTCAGCGTTCGCGCAACTCGTTTAGGCTTTTCATTACGAGCTAAGACAGGGCGCTTTCTTAATCTGAAAAGGACCAAGCCATAAGCGGGCCCTGATTAATCGCAAAGGGTGTGCATGGATTTTCTGAGAGTTTGAGTGGGCTGAGGGGAGATATCTCACATGGGTTCGAGATGACAGTAGTGCTTTCGTCCAGGCATCCAGGCATCCAGACATCCAGACAGAGCGGAGCGACGAGGGATCTAGAACTCTCTAACCAGCGTTCGAGGTGCCAGTGGTTTTGTGATTCTGAACCTCTCGAAGGATATCTTGCCCCACGGCTGCAAATCGGTATCATACCGCCCCTGCTGCATAATCAAATTCACATTGGAGTCACCGTAGATGAGCATTAAGTCTGATAACTGGATTCGCCGTATGGCTGAGGAAACTCAAATGATCGAGCCTTTTGAGGCGGGTCAGGTACGTTATTCTGGTGATGACCGGGTTATCTCTTACGGCACCTCAAGCTACGGCTACGATGTTCGCTGTGCTGATGAGTTTAAGGTGTTTACCAATGTGCACTCCAAAACTGTAGATCCCAAGAATTTTGACAGTGACTCTTTTGTTGATATGAAAGGCGACTACTGCATTATTCCACCCAACTCGTTTGCCCTCGCGCGAACGGTTGAGTACTTTAAAATCCCTCGTTCTGTATTGACGATTTGTTTAGGTAAGTCTACCTATGCCCGCTGCGGCATTATCGTTAACGTAACGCCGCTTGAGCCTGAGTGGGAAGGCCACGTAACGTTGGAATTCTCAAATACTACTAACCTTCCGGCGAAGATTTATGCCAATGAGGGTGTGGCGCAGATGTTGTTCTTTGAGTCTGATGAGGTGTGCGAAACATCTTACGCAGATCGCGGCGGAAAGTATCAGGGCCAGACGGGCGTTACGCTGCCTAAAACCTAGTTGGTGTTGCTCTGAGGACTGGTGTTTTCGTGCGGGTGGTGATTTATGAGGGCTATGGATTCCTGCCTTCGCAGGAATGACGGGTTTGCAGGAATGACGGGTTTGCAGGAATAACGGGCTGACAGGAATAACGGTCTGGCAGGCTACTCTCTTTACCTCATGTTATCCATTTCCCGTCATGCCAGCGTAGGCTGGTATCCACAAAACTACGACAAATGCACCGTAACGGCCAACTTTATTGATCTAAGGGTTAAGCAGGGCTTCTTTAAGTGCCATTGCTTGCTGCTGTATGCGCTGGGTGTTTTCTGGTCCGGTGCGCAGGAGCTGTTTTTGAAGGGGCAGTAATGCTTCTAAATCTGGGTCGGAAAATTTGTATGCTACGGAATCTCGGGTTAATTCAATGCGTTCTACGATGATGGGCGTGTCTAAAATATTATCGATTGCCTGCAATATGATGCCGTCCATCTGACGGGGGCGATAGCCCATTTCGGCGAAGGCGGTTTCTAGCAATGGTCGTGTGAAGTGAAACATCTGGGCCATTGAGTTCATGTCTAATGCGGTGAGTATCGACACTGTGCCGTTGTAGCGTTCGTAGTTTCCGGCGTTAAGCCAAATTATGTCGCCATCGCGGTGGGTGGTGAAACTGCCTTCTGGCGCGGTGAGCGGAAATATTTTACTTAGGGTTACACCTCGGGCCAGCCCATCAAAGTAACTGGCCGAGCGTCTGATTAGGTCGTCGGTATTAAGCCAGGCTTTCATTTCGGCTTTGTGCTTCATTAATAGCAAACGCTCACGAACAAACTCATCGCTTTCATCAAGAGAGGGCAGTTTGGGTGGTTTGGTGACTGAGGGTGCTACAGGTTTGGTAACCTCTGCGGGTTTCGGCATTTCTGCAGGAACCGGTGCGGGTATAAATGCTTCGGGGACAGCCGGCCGTTCGATAGACGCCTGGGCTACCTGTTCGGGGATTACTTGATATTCATATTCTTCGTCATTATTTGATTGGGCCTGATAGAGCACACCACCAATAACGGCGATTGCGGCTAGGCTGCCAAGAATGAGAATAAACTTACTGGTACCCGATTTATTGCGTGCGCGTGTCATAGGTTTTTCTCAGTAACAGTCGCTAAAGGTAAAATAGGCATATTGTTGATTTGCCCGTTTAGTATTTTCATCTGATGGCTATCACCATTCTCTATTTGTTCTAACTTGACGGCTAAATAATCCCAGTCGGTTGCTAACCACATTACGGTCTGACGTTTTTCGTCTTCCCTGATGCGTTGCAGTTTAACGGTATTAAGTGGGCCGATGGCCGTTTCTAATACTTCGTTGGCAATCACTTCGTAAACATATTGTTTCAGCTTTCCCCTTGAAATAACAGGATAGGCCAAAATCTCTTTACCGGATTGCAGGTCCCGTCGCAGTTGGAGCTTATGGGTAATAATATCGAAAAGACCTGGGGTTACGGCAACGGACTTTTTCTTATCGCCTTTGCTGTACTGAACCCTATTATTGGGCCAGTCAAAAATCTGACTTTCGGTGCGCTTTATGCCGATAAGCGAGCGCTTATATTTGTACTCTTGTGGAATAATTTGCTGCTGATCTGAAACTTTAAACAGCGCCTGCTCATCAATTTTTCCGAGGATGTTGCGGGCTTTTAATGTTTCACGATACTGGCCAGATTCGAGCTGCTCGAGTTTATGAGTGGCTTCGATTTCCATACCGTTGAATTCGGCGCTGTAGGTGGCGCTGTAATTACTCAGGGGGTCGGCAGATACGCCGAGGGGCAGACTGCCAAGCAGCAGGCTGGCCATAAGGGTTAGAACTGTTTTTTTAAACAAAGCCATAAATAAGAGTGCTCGGTAATGTTCTTGATGCTGTTAACTGGAGTGGCGCTTTTAACTAAAGTGACGCCGTTAACTAGAGTGACGCTGCTAACCAGAGCAGCGCTACTGGATCTCTAAGGCGCTATTTATTATAGAGTAGCAAATCCCTTTATTGTTCGCTGGCCTGATTAAAAATTACGCCATTTTC
>DDDD01000091.1:214-8473 GCA_002335945.1 Porticoccaceae bacterium UBA1989 | reverse complement strand
CGAAGTGCGCATGGCGCTGCTTGAGGCAGACGTCGCGCTTCCTGTCGTCAAAGACTTTGTTGAGTTGGTTAAAGAGCGCGCGCTGGGTAAAGAGGTTAATAGTAGCCTTAACCCAGGTCAGCAATTCCTGAAGATCGTTCAGGCCGAGCTCGAGCGTGTGATGGGGGAGAAAAATGAATCCCTTAATCTAGCTCAGCAGCCCCCAGCAATAATTTTAATGGCCGGTTTGCAGGGTGCGGGTAAAACTACCTCTGTTGCCAAGCTATCTCGCTATCTGAGCGAGCGTGAAAAGAAAAAGGTCATGGTGGTCTCTGCGGATGTGTATCGTCCAGCGGCCATAGAGCAGCTTAAAACCCTGGCTGCTGAAGTTGGCGCGGTATTTTTTCCCAGCGATCCCAGCGAAAAGCCAGTAGCCATTGTTAAGGCGGCTATTGCGGCGGCCAAAACAAGCTTTGTTGATGTACTTATTATTGATACCGCCGGTCGTCTGGCTATCGATAATGAAATGATGGCCGAGATTAAAGAGGTTCATAAGGTCGCCAATCCGGTTGAGACTTTATTTGTTATCGACGCCATGATTGGCCAGGATGCCGTGAATACGGCCAAAGCCTTTAATGAGGCGCTGCCACTGACCGGTGTGATTTTGACCAAGGTCGATGGCGATGCTCGCGGTGGTGCTGCGCTTTCTGTCAGGCACATTACTGGCAAGCCAATTAAATTCCTCGGCGTGGGCGAAAAAGTAGATGCCCTCGAACCCTTCCATCCCGAACGTATTGCGTCGCGCATACTGGGTATGGGTGATGTGCTCAGTCTTATTGAAGATGTTGAGCGCAACGTTGATAAGAAAAAAGCCGAAAAACTGGCCCAGAAAGTCGCCAAGGGCAAGAGCTTTGACCTTGAAGACCTCCGTGATCAGCTTCAGCAAATGAAAAACATGGGTGGTATGGCCGGTTTGATGGATAAGCTGCCGGGTATGGGCAATATGGCGCAGATGGCCCAGCAGCCGGATATGACCAGTCAATTTGGCCGCATGGAACATATTATCGATTCCATGACGCCAAAAGAGCGCCGCAACCCCGATATTCTCAATGGCTCGCGCAAGCGTCGCATTACCGTTGGCTCTGGCACCAGTATTCAGGATCTTAACCGTCTGCTAAAACAGCACAAGCAAATGGGCAAGATGATGAAAAAAATGAAGGGCAAAGGCATGCAAAATATGATGCGTGGCATGGGCGGCATGGCGCCTTCTGGGGGTGGTTTGCCTCCCGGTATGTTCCCGCGCCGCTAGGTTAGAGCCAAAGGCCTGTTGTTACAGGCTTTTGGATAGAAAATCCCACTGCATAAAAGCTGGGTATTTTCCTTTAAAGTGGTTTCCTTTCATTTCCTTTTGACGTAACATACCGCGCCTCTCGTGGGGGTCCCGCTATGTTGTTTATTATTGTTGCGTGGCACATGGTTAGGTACTTAATTAAGCATCAAGTTTGGCGATAATGCCGCTTGAACACAGGATTTCAGTAAATGGTAACAATTAGATTGGCTCGTGGCGGCGCAAAGAAACGTCCCTTTTACCACATCACAGTCTCTGACTCGCGTAACGCTCGTGATGCTCGTTACATTGAGCGTATTGGCTTTTTTAACCCAGTTGCCCGCGGTGCCGAAGAGCGTCTGCGTGTAGATCTTGAGCGTGCCACATATTGGCAGGGTCAAGGCGCACAGGTTAGCGAACGTGTTTCTGCATTGTTGAAAGAGGCTGCCAAGCTAGTAGCAGCCTAATTATAGGCACTGCAGCGTGAGTAGCTCTCTAACTAAGCCGGAAACACTTGTTGTAGGCCGGATAACAACAGTCTTTGGTGTGCGTGGATGGGTAAAAATATTCTCGTATACAGAGCAGATAGAGACCTTGTTCGACTACCAACCCTGGTGGATTGATACCCCAACGGGTCGACAGCAAATTATTGTTGATGACTGGAAGCGGCACACCGATTGTTTGGTAGTACACATCAAAGGCGTAGACGATAGAGATATTGCTCGCGCCTGGTGTAACCAAGACATTTCAATTGATAAGAGCCAGCTTCCCGATTTACATCGCGAAGAGTTCTATTGGTATCAGCTGGAAGGTCTTGCGGTGGTTAGTCACTTTGAAGGCCAGCAGATACGGCTTGGAGTGGTTAAGTCCCTGTTAGAGACTGGCGCTAATGATGTGCTGGTAATCGCAGGCGACACCGACAGTATCGATAGGGAAGAGCGGTTAGTTCCCTACGTTGATCAGTTTGTGACCAAGATAGATTTGGCCACTAAAACGATCGACGTGATTTGGGATCCAGAGTTTTAAGCAACAGTTCGGGTCACAGAGGTGAAATGAATGAAAATTGCATTGATAACCCTGTTTCCGGAAATGTTTGCGGCAGTCACTGACTACGGTATAAGTAGCAGAGCTGTGAAAGACGGATTGCTGGAGATAACCAGCTACAACCCAAGAGATTTTACCGAAGATCGTCATCAGACGGTCGATGCCAGACCCTACGGGGGTGGCCCAGGTATGGTAATGATGATCGAACCTCTACGTAGGGCGATATCAGCAGCCAAAGATTGGACAGACGAAGACCCATTGGTGGTGTATTTATCCCCCCAGGGCAAGGTGTTAAACCAGGCAGCCGTTAATGGTTTCGCCACACAGCAGTCACTTATTTTGATTGCGGGTCGCTACGAAGGTATCGACGAACGACTGATTCAGATGGAAGTCGATGAGGAATGGTCCATAGGTGACTACGTTCTCAGTGGTGGAGAGCTTCCAGCGATGGTTCTTATCGATGCGCTGATACGTCAGATACCCGGAGCATTGGGACATCAAGACTCAGCAGATCAGGATTCATTTGCCAATGGCCTGCTCGACTGCCCGCACTACACGCGGCCCGAGCAACAGCATGGGCAAATGGTACCCGAGGTTTTACTCTCCGGTGACCACGAAAAAATACGACGTTGGCGTTTGCAGCAATCATTAGTGCGAACACAACAAAGAAGACCAGATTTACTGGACCGCCTGAAGCTCAATAAAGAGCAACAGGCTCTACTCAAGGAAGCGAGTACTGCGCTGGCAGATGATAAGAACGGATAACTTATCCTCTCTGTACAGAGCTCTAAATCAGGTGGCAGTGCCACCAACCAATGAAAATTGAGGAGCAAGAAATGTCGAACAAAGTATCTATCATCGCTGAGCTTGAAAAAGAGCAGATGACTAAAGAAATCCCTGATTTCAGCCCCGGTGACACAGTGGTTGTTCAGGTTAAGGTAAAAGAGGGAGCTCGCGAGCGTCTTCAGGCCTTTGAAGGTGTAGTTCTAGCTAAGCGTAACCGCCAGCTGAACTCAGCATTCACTGTACGCAAAATATCTAACGGTATTGGCGTAGAGCGTACCTTCCAAACTTACAGCCCATTAGTTGATAGCATTGAAGTTAAGCGTCGCGGTGCTGTTCGTCGTGCCAAGCTGTACTATTTGCGCGAACGTTCAGGTCGATCTGCACGTATCAAAGAGAAGTTGGGCTGAGCAATCATCGATTGCTAGCGCAGTATCAGAAAAGGCGATCCTTAGGGTCGCCTTTTTTATTGCCAATTTTTCACCCTTAGTTAGGTTCTATCTACGTCTAATATCATTTCTAGTCCATTTCTTGACTGTGGCCATCCATGGTCTATTCTTAATTTTGCCAGTAGTGAAAATGTGAACTACGTCACGTTTTACAGCTAGAGCGGTTCTGAGTGCCAGAGTATATAAATTCTTGGCACCCGTCATGGAGAGATTTACAGGGAGTGGGATATGAAAAAGGTATTTTTAATAGTAGTCGTTGCGCTGTATTCATTAATGGCGCTACCAGCGAGTGCCGATACAGTTGATTTGTTAAGTATCTGGAAAGCCGATAAAAAAAATGATCTTGGTGGTGTAGATGTAGATGGTGATAGCAGTATCGATATGGGTTACGGCACTTGCATCGTGCCTAATTGTGAAGTGAACACCGGCGATCTCAGCATGATTACCTCTAAAGAGTTTTGGCAGGGAGGCGTGGCCAACGATCACCCAACACCTGATATGAAAAATATGCTGGCGTTTGAGGGCATTGTCATAGGTGACTTAGTGAAGACATTGGAAAGTAATCCGGCAAGCACTAAGAGCCTAACTTCAACAGTCGATTTTTCGGGCTATATTACCGTCAAAGCCTCAGGTTCAGTTTGGCTTTATTATGTTGAGGATATGGATAGCAATGGTGTCGGCATCACTATTGGCAACGCGCTAGATGGTGGGTGGCACGATATATCTCACTATGCCGAATGGGGAATGTCAGAAGTACCGCTCCCTGCAGCAGCCTGGTTTTTTATAACGGGTCTGGTTGGGTTAGCCGGTATTCGCAAGCGCGGCAGCACTGAATAGACATTGCTAGCAAAACCACCTTGGCGAATAACGCTGCTCGGGTCAATAAAACGGCCTGAGCAGTAAGACGGCCCAAAGCAGTAAGGCAGCTCTGAGCGGTACCACAGCCCTGAGCGGCACCATAGTTCTATATTTAATGTTAACTAGGTCGCATTTTCACTGATAAGAGATTCGCATAATAAACAACTATCGCTACACTCTTTTCCAAGATATTAACGCTTGGTGTCTGATGTAATCTATGGAAGATAACTTATCAAGGATGGTGCGTTCTAAGGACGCGAAAATAAATGCGTTCTCGCGTCTTATTGATGCGGGGATCATTGGTAGCACCCTAGTTGCTCTGGTTTCCGTTCTAAAATTAGACTGGCTTCCAAGCTACAGCTGGCTATTGCTCTCGGCCATCGTATTATTCAGCTTTTTGACTGAATCCAGTCGCTCCTATAAATCCTGGCGAGACATCAGCATCAGTGACGAAATTATGGCCGTGGGCAGCAACTGGCTCGTTGTTGTGATTGTCTTTGTCGCTATTCAAGCAACCTTACAGCCCGTCGATCTCTATAACCGCGAGATTGTTCTGTACTGGTTCATATTGACCCCTATAGAGCTTATCTCATGGCATTCCATTATGCGCATGGCACTGCGCTTTTTCCGCTATACAGGCGTTAGCGCGCAAACAGTGGCCATTTATGGGGCAACAGAGCTTGGTAGTGGCCTAGAGACGCGAATCCAGTCAATGCCCTGGGCCGGTTACAACTTTGTAGGCTTCTTTGACGACCGAAAAACCAATGGCACGCGACGCTTTATTTCCGATCAGAGCCAGATTAAGGGCGGCTCCCAAGACCTGATTGATCAGGCCCGCGCAGGTACCGTCGACACCATATTTATCACCTTACCCCTAGCTGCAGAAAACCGCATCAAGTCATTGCTTGATGAGCTTTCCGATACCACTGTGTCTGCCTACATGATGCTGGATCTATTTAGTTTCGATTTGCTGAATGCCAGCTGGCTCGACGTGCAGGGTATGCCCGCAGTGAGTATCTTTGAATCCCCCCATACCGGCCTCGATAACATTACCAAGCGCTGTCTTGATTTAGTGTTTAGCACCCTTATATTGGGCCTTATAGCAGTACCCATGCTAGCCATCGCACTGAGTATTAGACTGACCTCCAAAGGCCCAGTGATATTTCGCCAGCTGCGCTATGGCATCGGTGGTGAATCAATCCATGTATGGAAGTTTCGCACCATGACCTCAACGGATGCCGGCGATGGCGAAGTAAAGCAGGCCTGCAGATCCGATAGTCGAATTACCAAGTTGGGCCGTTTTTTACGTAAAACCTCACTTGACGAGCTGCCCCAGTTTTTTAATGTGATGGCCGGAACCATGTCGATTGTAGGACCGCGCCCCCATGCTGTTACCCACAATGAATTTTATCGCTCGGCCATTCATGGCTATATGCTCAGGCACAAAGTAAAACCGGGGATCACAGGGCTGGCACAGGTTAAGGGCTATCGCGGTGCGACAGATACATTAGAAAAAATGGAAGGCCGAATAAAATACGACCTAGAATATATTCGCAGCTGGTCACTGTGGTTGGATATAAAACTCATTGTTATGACAGTGTTCGTTGGTTTTACCAACAAGAATGCTTTCTGATGAGGAGACTTTAGAAAGGACAGCCGTCACAGACCAATATTCAGGTCTACAATTAGCGGTAACGGATTAACTTAATAAGATTGCAAAGGAACAGTGATCATGGACATCAAGACAGCAGGCATTAAACCAATAGCTTTAAGTGTATTTCTAATACTCACCAGCACAGTAGCGGCAGTTGCGAACGCAGCGCCCGCCCTAGAAGCGTACCTCTTAAATCCCGGCGACCAGTTGATGGTCTCTGTATGGAACGAAGAGTCTCTAGAGCGAACCATCACTGTACTTCCCGATGGAAAAATTTCCTTTCCTCTTGTTGGCCATCTAACCGCTGCGGGTGAAACCGCCTCCGTTTTGGAAGACAAGATAACCGCCAAACTAGACGCCTTTATCGCCGACCCCGAAGTCAACGTAACCGTCACCAATACTCGCGGTAATGTGAGCTATGTGGTTGGTAAGGTACTCAAGCCGGGCCCTATTGTAATGGTGCAGGCAACGACCGTTATGCAGGCTCTTGCCATGGCGGGTGGGCTCAATGAATTTGCCTCTGCCAATTCCATCAAAATCATTCGCAGTACAGGCGAGCAGGAAACGCTCCTCAAGGTCCGCTATTCAGATCTTGAAAAGGGCAGTGACCTTTCCAGTAACCATCGGCTAGAAGCTGGCGACGTAATTGTTGTTCCATAAACCGGACGGGGTGAAATTATGAAAAAGATATGTAAGCTAATTACGATAAGCGCAGCCTCGATACTAATACCGGCTGTGGCCTCTTATGCGGGCACCTGGGTGCCAACCTGGGGCATTGGTTCAAGCGTCAACTATGATGATAATTTTTTCATGTCGGACGATGAACAGAGTACTTGGGAATATTCAGTAAGACCTGAACTCTCCTTAAAGTACCTAACGCCATCCGTGGAATCTTCAATGGATGCCAAGTGGGCGGTTAAGCGGTATTCAGAATTCAGCGGGTTTGACTCCGAAGATCCCTCGTTCAGCTGGGACAATAGCTTTAAGACTCAGCGAGCAACCTGGACATTAGATTTTGGATATGCAGAAAACTCACAAAGGGATTCTGCTGAGCTAGATACTGGTGAATTCAATTCCAATAGTCTTGTCGAAACCATAAATGTAGACCCTGGTGTCAGTTACCAGCTCACAGAAAAAGACAGTGTTTCACTGGGCCTTAGCCACATTGAACGAGACTACGATACGGGTGACTTTTCTGACAACGAAAATCAATCGGTGAATCTTGGCTGGCAGCATAAAATAAATCAACGCTGGACCACCACAGTGAATGCCACCGTCTCAAAATATAAGGCCCAACGTCCTGCTATAGATTCGAGTGAGACTGACTACGACAATGTCACCGTGGGTATTATTTACCAGTACTCACCCGCCATGAGCATCCAAGCCAGCGCAGGCCGTTTTACCAGTGATCGGCACCAAATTGTGTTTGTGGGGCCCGCTCAAGTGATTACCGACGAGGAAAACTCCGGCTCCTTGGCCACTATTGCGCTGGCCTACGATCAAGAAAAAAACACCTGGTCGGTTAATGTATCAAAGGGTCTGTATCCCTCCAGTCGCGGTGAAGTTGAAGAGCGCGACTCTTTCAGCCTCTCTTATGAACGCCGCCTGAGTGGACGCAGCTCAGCGGGTGTACTTACGTCTTGGAGCGACACGTCCTCTACGACCAATCCAAGGGAACACAGTAATATCGAGCCTTTCTATAGATACAGCATTACCCCGCGACTAAAGCTGGATACGTCCTATAGTTTTCGTGCCTATGATCGCAATACCGGCAATGTTGAATCTAATAAGGTTAAGGCAGGCTTGCGGTATAGCTTTTAAAAACTAGCGGTATAGCCTTTAAAAAATAGCCTCTATAAATAAAGCTTATAAAGCACCTGTGTAAAGCGCATAGGTAAAAAAGGTAGGGCAAAGAGGCAGGGAAAAGTAGGTAGCGGGAATTAGGGTTAAACGGGATAAGAAAAGGAAGTAAAAGAGTTTATGGATGAAACTGAAAAGTCACTGCTAGATTATCTAGAAATTCTACGCAGACGTAAGCTATACATCATAATTACCTTCCCAGTATTGTTGGCCATCAGTGCAGCAATCACCTTTATGCTACCTCCGATTTACCAGTCCGAAGGTGTCATTCTGATTGAAAGTCAGGAGATTCCCCGGGACCTAGT
>DDDD01000091.1:0-185 GCA_002335945.1 Porticoccaceae bacterium UBA1989 | reverse complement strand
AGAATTCTTGAAACTGTCGACAAATATGACGTGTATGCCGACGAGCGCGAGTCACACACTATTTCCCTATTGGTAGAGAAATTTCGCAGCAATGTGCAGATCAGTATGATCAATGCGAATGTAATCGATCCCACTCGGGGCAGGGCACAGCGCGCTAGTATTGCTTTCAAAGTGTCATTTATGGA
>DDDD01000077.1:3452-9868 GCA_002335945.1 Porticoccaceae bacterium UBA1989 | reverse complement strand
GATCTCTATGTGCAGATGCATGTGCGCGACCATGCGATTTTTGATCGCGACGGCGCTAACCTGCATTGCGAAGTGCCTATTAGCTTCGCCCAGGCAGCATTGGGTGGCGAGCTAGAAGTACCCACCTTATCGGGCAAGGTAAAGCTAAAAATTCCCGCCGAGACCCAGAGCGGTAAGCTATTCCGACTGCGCGGCAAAGGGGTTGATCCTGTTCGCGGTGGTCCTGTCGGTGATCTGCTCTGCCGGGTTATTCTTGAGACGCCGGTTAATTTGAGTGCCGAGCAAAAAGCATTCCTTCAGGACTTTGATAAGAGCTTAGCGGGCAACAGCAAGCATTCTCCGCGCACCAACAGCTGGTTCGACGGGGTAAAGAAATTCTTCGATAATTTAACCGGTTGATAGTAGAGTAACGCCTTCAAATTGTTATCAACAAAGGAGCATGACCATGAGTAATATCGCAATAATCGGCGCTGGCGGCCGCATGGGAAAAGCCCTGATAGAAGCAATTTCAGTGATCGAAGGCGTGCAGCTCACAGCCGCCCTCGAGCGCCCCGACAGCTCATTAATCGGCGTAGATGCTGGCGAACTAGCCGGTATTGGCCGCAACAACATTGCGGTGGTTGGCTCGCTCGAAGCCGCAGCTGCTTTTGATGTACTGATCGACTTTAGTATTCCCGCGGTTACCGCAGCCAATGCCAAGTTCTGCGCTGAGCAGGGCAAGAAAATGGTGATAGGCACTACGGGCCTCAACGACGAGCAGTTACAGCACGTTAAGGCAGCCAGTCAGAACAATGCCCTGTGTATGGCCTCCAACTACGCCACCGGCGTCAACCTAGTGTTCAAGCTCGCCGAAATGGCAGCCGCGGTGCTGGGTGACGATGTGGATATCGAAATCACCGAAGCCCATCACCGCCATAAAATTGATGCACCCTCTGGAACCGCGCTGTCTTTAGGCGAGTCTGTTGCTGGCGCCTTAGGTCGTGATTTAAAAGAAGTGGCTGTCTATGGTCGCGAGGGTCAAACCGGCGCTCGAGATCGTCAGACTATTGGTTTTGCCACCGTGCGCGCCGGGGATATTGTTGGCGATCACACGGTACTATTTGCCTCTGAAGGGGAACGGGTAGAGATTACCCACAGAGCCTCTAGCCGAATGGCCTTTGCTCGCGGGGCAGTGCGTGCGGCCAAGTGGCTGGCAGGCAAAGAGTCTGGTCTGTTCGACATGCAAGATGTGCTCGGGCTCAAGTAAAAGCACAAAAATAGTAGAAGGATAGATAGACAAAATAAGGCTTCTTCCATACAATGCTCTCCTAACACCGCAGCCAATATGCGGTCTCGTTCCGAGAGGTTAGGCTACAGCAGAAAATTCTATATAAGCGAGATGAGACGACCAGTTTCATCTCGCTTTTTTGCAAATATAAAAAACTGACTGCTGCATATTCGGATTATCAGATTTCTAAATGCCACTCACATTCGAGCGACATTTAAACTATTTAGGAGGTTGTGTGAATTCCCAGACTTACCGGGAAGCCGTACTTGCGCTAGCAGACGGAACAATTTTCAGAGGAACTGCCATTGGTGCAGATGGATCCTCTGTTGGTGAAATAGTTTTTAATACAGCCCTTTCAGGGTATCAGGAAATTCTTACTGATCCCTCATATGCCCGTCAGATCGTCACTCTTACCTATCCCCATATCGGCAATACCGGTGTGAACAAGGAAGATGAAGAATCTGATCAGATCTGGGCAGCAGGACTGGTTATTCGAGACTTACCACTCTTAGCCTCAAACTTCCGAAGCGAACAAAACCTCGATGACTACCTAAAAGAAAAAGGTATTCTTGGTATCGCCGATATCGACACTCGCAAGCTAACGCGCATACTGCGTGAAAGTGGCGCACAGAGCGGCTGCATCATGGCCGGCGACGTCAGCGACGAGCAAGCACTGGCTGCCGCCAGAGAATTTGCTGGGCTTAAAGGCATGGACCTGGCCAAAGAAGTCACGACTACCAGCACTTACCAGTGGTCAGAGCACAGCTGGGAACTGGGCGTTGGGCATAAAACCCAAGAGCCAAGCACCACCAAATTTAAAGTAGTGGCCTACGACTACGGCGTCAAACGCAACATACTGCGTATGCTTGTCGATCGCGGCTGCGAACTCATCGTTGTACCTGCACAGACACCCGCAGCGGATGTACTGGCAATGAATCCCGATGGCATATTCCTGTCCAACGGTCCTGGCGATCCAGAGCCTTGCGACTATGCGATTAACGCCATCACCGAAATCCTCGAAACCGAGATCCCAGTATTTGGTATCTGCTTGGGTCATCAGCTACTCGCCCTGGCCTCAGGTGCTAAAACTGCAAAGATGAAGTTTGGCCACCATGGCGCCAACCATCCGGTCGAAGATCTCGACAAAAACGTGGTCATGATCACCAGTCAAAACCACGGTTTCGCTGTTGACGAAGCCAGTCTGCCCGCTAATCTGATTGCCACGCACCGCTCATTATTTGATGGGTCGCTGCAGGGTATTCATCGCACAGACAAACCAGCCTTTAGTTTTCAGGGTCACCCAGAAGCGAGCCCGGGCCCCCATGAAGCAGCAGTGCTGTTTGACCACTTTATCGAATTAATGGAAGCCAAACGCTAGGCGCTTGCGGAGACGACATGCCAAAAAGAACTGACATAAAAAGCATCCTCATATTAGGCGCTGGCCCAATTATTATTGGTCAGGCCTGTGAGTTTGACTACTCCGGAGCCCAGGCCTGTAAAGCGCTTCGCGAAGAAGGCTTTAGAGTAATTCTGGTTAACTCCAACCCGGCAACAATCATGACCGATCCGGCCATGGCTGACGCCACCTATGTTGAGCCCGTTGAATGGCGCACTGTAGCCCGCATTATTGAACAGGAACGCCCAGACGCCTTGCTGCCCACCATGGGTGGTCAGACCGCACTGAACTGTGCCCTAGACCTCGCTAAGCACGGCGTACTCGAAGAGTTCGGCGTAGAGATGATTGGCGCCAATGCCGATGCCATTGATAAAGCCGAAGATCGCGAGCGCTTTGACAGGGCCATGAAAGCCATTGACCTAGATACGCCCAACTCTGGCATCGCCCACAGCTTAGAAGAAGCCATTCAGGTCTCAGACCGCTTTGGTTTCCCCTGCGTTATTCGCCCCTCATTTACCATGGGTGGCTCCGGCGGTGGTATTGCCTACAACCGCGAAGAATTTGAAACCATCTGCCGTCGTGGCCTCGATCTTTCACCAACCAATGAGTTGCTGATTGACGAGTCCCTAATCGGTTGGAAAGAGTTTGAAATGGAAGTGGTTCGTGACCGCAAAGACAACTGCATCATCGTCTGCGCCATCGAAAACCTCGACCCCATGGGCATTCACACCGGTGACTCTATCACCGTAGCCCCAGCGCAGACCCTCACCGACAAAGAATACCAAATCATGCGTAATGCCTCGATCAAGGTATTGCGAGAGATCGGCGTAGAAACCGGCGGCTCCAACGTACAGTTTGCGGTTAACCCAGATGATGGTCGCTTAATTGTCATCGAGATGAACCCCAGAGTATCGCGCTCATCGGCACTGGCCTCCAAAGCTACCGGCTTCCCCATTGCCCGCATCGCAGCAAAGCTGGCAGTCGGTTATACCCTCGACGAATTGCAAAATGAAATTACTGGCGGCGCAACCCCAGCTTCATTTGAGCCTAGCATCGATTACGTTGTGACTAAAATTCCACGCTTTGCCTTTGAGAAATTCGACCAGGCAGATCAGAGCCTCACCACCCAGATGAAATCTGTGGGTGAAGTCATGGCCATTGGCCGTACCTTCCAAGAGTCCATGCAAAAAGCACTGCGCGGCTTAGAAGTCGGTGTTTCTGGTTTTGATCCTATCCTCGATGTTGAAGATGAAAATGCCGCTGCCGTATTAAGACATCAGTTGGCAGTCGCCGGCCCAGATCGTATCTGGTATCTCGCCGACGGTTTCCGTCAGGGCATGAGCGTCGACGAAATCTTTGAAGTCACCAAAGTTGATCGCTGGTTTTTGGTACAGATCGAAGATATTATTAAAGACGAGATGCGCCTGCAGGGCACCGAACTTTCAGACCTTACCAAGCAATCCCTCTACCGCCTCAAGCGCAAAGGTTTTGCCGACCGTCGTTTAGCCGACATCCTAGGTTGCAGCGAAACCGCAATGCGCGAAGTGCGCTACGGCTTCGATCTTCACCCCGTGTACAAGCGCGTCGATACCTGTGCCGCCGAGTTCGCCACAGACACCGCATACATGTACTCCACCTATGAAGAAGAGTGCGAAGCGCGCCCCAGCAACAAAGACAAGATAATGATCCTAGGTGGCGGCCCCAACAGAATTGGCCAAGGCATTGAGTTTGATTACTGCTGTGTACACGCAGCACTCGCTATGCGCGAAGATGGTTATGAAACCATCATGGTCAACTGTAACCCAGAGACCGTCTCCACCGATTACGACACCTCAGACCGGTTGTTCTTTGAGCCAGTAACATTAGAAGATGTGCTAGAAATTGTGCGCGTAGAAAAGCCGAAAGGCGTGATCGTGCAGTTCGGTGGCCAGACGCCACTCAAACTAGCCCGAGCCCTAGAAGCAGCCGGTGTGCCCATTGTAGGCACCACCCCAGACGCCATCGATCGCGCCGAAGACCGCGAACGCTTCCAGCAGATGATCGAAAAGCTTGACCTACTGCAGCCACGCAACGCCACAGCCCGCAGCGCAGACCAAGCCGTAGAGCTGGCCAAGGAAATTGGCTACCCCCTAGTTGTTCGCCCCTCCTATGTGTTGGGTGGCCGGGCCATGGAAATCGTCTACAAAGAAGATGAACTGCGCCACTACATGAAGACCGCCGTAAAGGTCTCAGACGACAGCCCAGTGCTGCTCGACTTCTTCCTGCCCAACGCCATCGAGATGGACGTAGACGCAGTGAGTGATGGCGAGCAAGTCGTAATCGGCGCCATCATGCAGCA
Organism: Porticoccaceae bacterium UBA1989; assembly: GCA_002335945.1. Lineage (GTDB taxonomy): Bacteria > Pseudomonadota > Gammaproteobacteria > Pseudomonadales > Porticoccaceae > HTCC2207. Next base: position 4,867 of record DDDD01000077.1, on the reverse strand, counting down.
TATCGAGCAGGCAGGTATTCACTCCGGTGACTCGGCCTGTTCATTGCCGCCCTACAGCCTCAGCGAAGATATTCAAGATGACATGCGCGAAGTCTGCCGCAAGATGGCAGTAGAGTTAGGCGTGCGCGGACTCATGAACGTGCAGCTAGCACTGCAAGACGGCAAGATCTACGTGATCGAAGTAAATCCCCGTGCCTCCAGAACCGTGCCCTTTGTATCAAAGTGCATTGGTGCTTCGCTCGCCAAAGTAGCGGCTCGTTGCATGGTAGGTCAGACTCTTAAGTCACAGGACTTCACCAAAGAAATTATTCCGCCGTACTTCAGCGTCAAAGAAGCCGTATTCCCGTTCAATAAATTCCCCGGACTCGATCCCATTCTTGGGCCAGAGATGAAATCTACCGGTGAAGTGATGGGCGTAGGTGAAACCTTTGCCGAAGCCTATGGCAAAGCAGAATTGGGTGCCAGCGACGAAATTCCGGCTAAGGGCACGGTGTTTATTAGTGTCCGCGAGCGCGACAAATCACAGCTACCAGCTCTGGCGAAAAAGTTTCACGACCTAGGCTTCAAGATAGTCGCCACCAAAGGCTCAGCCGCCATGATCGAAGAGTCTGGTTGCCCGGTGCAGCTGGTCAATAAGGTGCAAGAGGGTCGACCCCATATCGTTGATATGATCAAGAGTGATAAGATCGACCTCATCGTCAACACCACCGAAGGGCGTCAGGCAATCTCAGACTCCTCGACGATTCGCTCCAGTGCCGAACAGCATCGCGTGTATTACACCACCACCATGGCCGGTGGCAGTGCAGTCTGCGAAGCCCTAGGCTTTAGCCGATCGGTAGACGGTGGAATAAAAGTGCGCAGCCTACAGTCGCTGCATAAGGGAATAATCTAATGCAAAAAGACGTAATGACAGTAGAGGGCGAAGCCGCCCTACGCACAGAATTAGATCATCTAATTAAAGTCGTGCGTCCCGGTATTATCGAATCCATTGCCACCGCCCGCGAGCACGGTGACCTAAAAGAAAACGCCGAATACCATGCTGCCCGCGAACAGCAAAGCTTTGCCGAAGGCCGCATCCAAGCCATCGAAAGCAAACTGTCCCATTCCCAAGTCGTCGATATCTCCAAAATCCCCCAGGGCGACCGCGTCATCTTTGGCTCCACCGTCACCATGATTAACATGGACACCGACGCCAAGGTCACTTACCGCATAGTGGGTGACGACGAAGCTAGTGTTCCAGAGGGCAAGATCTCCTACCAGTCACCCATAGCCCGCGCCATGATTAGCAAAGAGATTGGTGATGTGGTAGTCGTTAAAGCGCCGAGTGGCGATGTGGAATATGAAATTGATGATGTGGTTTACGTTACTAAGTAATTGTCCGTTACTCCCCTAGTTTATTTTGGTGAGGCATTGAA
>DDDD01000077.1:0-3321 GCA_002335945.1 Porticoccaceae bacterium UBA1989 | reverse complement strand
GAACGACCTCCATGCTGATATTGGGAATGGCACTTGTAATTGGGGCAGCGATAGCCAGGCCTGTATGGTTATTAAACGCTTTTCTGAATAATTAGGGTTAGACTCGAATTAACCGGTGAAGTTAGAAGTGCTAAAGAACGAGAGCGGCTGGGTTGCAGTTTGAAACCAGCTAACTGCGGCTTCCATCAATAACAGCATCAATACTGTAAGCCAGTCCCTGCTTCATCCTATACCACTGAAATATCCTGCTAGCCCCCACAATAGAGACATATAAGACGCTGTTTCCCAGACTTAGCCACAACGACCCATAAAGAATCAAATATATTGCTAAATTTAATAATAGCAACTAAAATGCTTCTTATTGAAAAATAGCAATGGATATGTTTCATTATGCAATCAGTACTCGAACAGATTAAAAAGCGCCGTTTAGCGCTGGCCCTCAAGCAGCACGACATGATGCTGCGTGTTGGAATATCGCGTCAGCAATATCAGCGCTTGGAATCTAAAGGCAATCCACGGCTTGATACCCTTGAGTTAATCGCGAAGGGGCTTAAAAGCGAACTACTCTTTGTACCACAAGAAAAATTAAATGCCGTGCGTGCACTGCTTGCGGACGATACCGCTAAGTCTGCTGAGTCAGGGTTCAAGGTCAAGGGCCATAAGAAATCGTTAGCGGATGACCCATGGCAAGGATTGCTAGGAGATGGAAAATGAGTACAGACAACGCTAATGAAGTGAATGTATTAAGGCTGACAATACACGGCGCACTCGTGGGCCATCTAATAGGTTTCAGGGATGGCCGCAATGTATTGAGTATTGCAGAGGAATTTAAAAGTAATCCTGATCGCCCGACATTTAGTTTAATTACACACCCCAACTTTCCCAATGTGACCAAGCTAATGGCTGAACCCTGGTCTAGGAATCAAAGGTTGCATCCCGTACTTTCAAACTTACTGCCAGAAGGCTCTTTACGTGAGTTATTTGCACAGGGTCTAAAGGTGCATGTTGATAATGAATTTCACATTCTCTCCTACCTCGGTGACGATTTACCTGGCGCAATCAAGGCCGCCTCAATGGATCCTGAAGATGTCCCTGATTACCTGTTGAGTATTCAGGGGAAGGCAAATACCAAGGCGGTTAAGTTCGATAAGGTGAATCAGGAAAACAAGTTTTCTCTGGCTGGCGTCCAGATGAAGTTTTCCATGAAGGAAAAAGACGGTCGCTATAATTTATCAAAGGGCGATGAGCTGGGAGACTGGATTATCAAGACTCCATCAACCAAACATAAATTTGTACCACTTAATGAATACACTGCCATGTCGCTAGCAGAGCTTGCTGGTGTTGAGATCCCTGAGATTAAACTCGTTGAGATGGCACAGCTTGATGATTTACCGTCGATTAACCTACCTAACGAGAAAAAAGCGTTCGCGATCAAACGGTTTGATCGCAACGGTGAACAGCGCATTCATATGGAAGACTTCGCGCAGATTCTGGTGAAATACCCGCACGAAAAATATACAGCTGCAAATTATGAAAACATAGGTAAGGTTATTTATGATTTTTCTGGAGATGGCTTGGCGGATGCTCAACAGTTCGCTAGGCGACTACTAGTAAATATTCTCTTGGCGAATGGAGACGCACACCTTAAGAACTGGAGCCTCATTTACCCTGACCGATTTACGCCTCGACTTTCTCCTGCGTACGATATTGTCACCACCAAGGTTTATATCGAAAACGAAACTAAGTATGCGTTGAACTTAGGTGGGACAAAAGCATGGTATGAACTCTCAATGCGGAACTTTGAATCCTGGGCAGAGCGGTCGGGGATCCCCTGGCGGGCAATAAAGCCACATTTGGATGACACGTTAAGCAAGGCAAGAGAGTATTGGCCTGAAGCGCTAAACACACTGCCTATGGATGAAGCCCATAAAGATGCCCTGAGAAGCCATTGGCGCAAGCTTCATAATGACTTCAATATCAATGCTGCCTAAGCGATAGGGTTACTGCTAGTTGCTGGCTTCCAGTAAAAATACCATCAGCGCTTTCTGCGCATGCAAGCGATTCTCTGCTTCGTCCCAAACCACCGAAATATTCTCATCTTCCATTAACTCGCCAGAGACTTCTTCATCTCTATGGGCGGGCAGACAATGCATAAACAAGGCGTTATCTGCGGCATGGGCCATGAGTGTATGGTTCACTTGGAAGCCGGCAAAGTGCTTTAGGCGCTCCTCTTGCTCTGCTTCCTGCCCCATTGAGGCAAACACATCTGTGGTGACTAGGTCTGCGCCTGTTGCGGCTTTGACGGGATCGTTGGAGGTGCTTACACGATCACCCGCTTCTGCGACTAAGGTGGCATTGGGTTCGTAGCCAGCCGGCGTAGCTATCTGTAATTTGAAATCAAACTGAATGGCGGCATTGATCCATGAGCTGCACATGTTGTTGCCGTCACCAATCCAGGCAACAGTTTTGCCTTTGATTGAGCCACGATGTTCGACAAATGTCTGCACGTCGGCCAAGAGCTGGCAGGGGTGGTATTCATCGGTGAGTGCGTTGATTACTGGCACTTTAGAATTTGCCGCAAAGCGTTCGACAATCTCTTGACCATGGGTACGGATCATCACTATGTCGACCATGCGTGAGATGACTCTAGCGGAATCTTCAACGGGTTCGCCACGGCCTAACTGCGTGTCATTGGACGACAGGAATATTGCGTGACCCCCTAGCTGTGCCATGCCCGCTTCAAAGGATACTCGAGTTCTGGTGGATGACTTTTCAAAAATCATGCCCAGTACTTTGCCTTTAAAAAAGGGTTCTTGGCGGCCTTCACGTTTGGCTGCTTTCATTTCTATGGCTAGGTCGATTACCTGGGCTAATTCCCCAGGGCTCAGATCGCGCAATGATAAGAAATGTCTAATCGCCATAATCGGTTAGTCCTGTTTAAAGTCTTTAATCAGCGGTGCAAGAATAGCCACCACTTGGTCGGCTTCGTCGTCGGTCATAATAAACGGCGGTAATAACCTGATCACCGTATCAGCCGTGACATTAATAATTAAGCCTGCAGCCATGGCTGCGGGAAATAATGATTTGCAGGGTTTGTTGAGTTCAATACCAATCATGCAGCCTTTGCCGCGAATCTCAACAACATGCTCTACACCGGCCAGCGCCGCTTTAAAGCCAGCCATAATTCTATCGCCCAGTACTGCGGCTCGTTCACTGAGCTTTTCATCTTGCAATGTATTAATAGTGGCTAGTGCTGCGGCACAGGCTAGCGGGTTGCCACCAAAGGTTGAGCCGTGATTGCCGGGCTGCATTAGCTGGGCG